>JAFRDO010000068.1 GCA_017403825.1 Kiritimatiellia bacterium | reverse complement strand
CGTGGGGCAGTCTTCGGACTGGGCTCCCAATGCGTCGGACTTCGTAGTGAACGGGCGGCTGGACCTCGTGAACCTCTTCCCCGTGAAGCTCGACCTCAAGCCGCTCGTCGACGCATGGGGGAACGACGTCAAGTTCGTCCTCTGGTCGCCGCAAGGCGACAGCCTCCGATTCTGCGGACTTGACGCGCAGCCGTCCGGGGCGTGGGCGTTCCAGACGAACGACGTGTACACGACGGGCGGCGATCCCGTCCATTCGGCAGACCTTATTCCCGTCGGCGGCGAAGGCGTCGAGCTGAACCCGTCAAACTACCTTGGCACCGGCAACTCGCCAGGCGTCCTCGCGTTCGAGGCGGCGGGCGAAGTCATGCGCCCCGACGCGCTTATGCTGCTCGTCATGGACGGCGACGACGTGCTTTTCAGCTACAGCCTGCCGCTGTCGGTGCGCTCTGTGCGTGACATGTACAGCTGGATAGGCGCACGGCACCTGTCGGGCGAGACAGACTATCGAAGTACCGTGGTTCATAGAATGTGGGAGGGAGAGACGGTCAAGTCGCTGATCTTCTTCCACGGCGCAAACGTGACAGGGCCAGGGGCGCAGGAGTGGGCTGACTCGGTGTTCAAGCGCCTGTGGCTCTCCGGCGCGAAGATGGAGTTCTACAACGTCGACTGGCGCAGCGACATCGGCAGCGACGCGAACTATCATCAGAACGCCTCAAACGCCTTTGTCGTCGCAAGCCAGCTTGCATCCACAATCGCGGCGATCCCCGGCGAGAAGGTCGTAATGGCGCATTCGCTCGGCAACATGGTCGTCTCGTCGATGATACAGGACCACGGGCTTGTGCCGTCCTGCTACCTCATGTGCAACTCGGCAGTTCCCGCCGAGGCGTATGACACAGATCAGGCCCTTCGCGTCCCGCAGCTCGTTCATCCCGAATGGGTTGAATACCCCTCGAATTCTTGGGCGTCAAGTTGGCATTGGCTGTTTAGGAACGAGCCGAATGACGATAGAAAACATCTTGGCTGGCCAGGTCGCTTCTCGAATGTAGCGCAGTATGCAGTCAACTTCTATTCGACAGGCGACGAGGTGCTGGAACTCGCTGGCAATAATAACGTTCACACTTGGACTGGGATTTCAGATTCCTGGGGACATTATAGCTGGCACAAGCAGGAATTGTTCAAAGGCAGAGGCGGTATTGGCGGCACAGACTGGGCGGGCTGGAACATAGAGGAAAACTGGCTTGGTGTCAATAAGATTTCGGTTGCGGAAGCTCAGACAATGACGGAAGCCGACTTCAGGACCAACACGGTTTTCTATCGTTATCCGCCAAGCATGAATTCCACGAACATCAATCTTCTCGTGAGGGGCGCACACCTCGCGCAGGGAATCCCTGCACTTACGCCAGCCACGGGAAGAGGTGCTTTGCCGAATGTGCTGAATGAAGGTATGAATGTCGATTTGGATGATGCGCAATATCAAAATGGCATAATTCGTCCAAATGGTTGGCCAGAACGCTCCGGCTACCAAGGGCAATGGTGCCATTCTGATTTGAAGGATGTCGCGTATTTCTTCAACTTCAAGTTCTATGAAAAAGCAATCGAGAAAGGAAACCTGAAATGAAAATGAAAATAAAAACGTTGACAGTGATGTGCCTTCTGGCGTTGCCGTGCGTCGTGTTGGCGCGAAAACTTGCGCCCGAAGTTGAACACGCCATGGCGTATGGCGCAGAGGCGAAGATTTGCCTGAAGGTCTGCGACGATACAGGCGCACCAGTGTCAAATGCAAGTGTGTGCGCTGGATTTGATATGTTGCCAAGACCGCATTCTGCTTACGGAAAGACCGATGCGAATGGCGTATGTGTCGTCAAGGGGAAAACGAATGGAAACAAGGTTGTTTTTCTTGTAGGCAAAGACGGATATTATGGTTCTCGCAAGGAAATATCGTATGTTCCCATGGCGACTGAACATGATGTGAGAGACGGCAAGTGGCAGCCATACGGTGCGGTGGAGAGCATTGAATTACGGAAAATGCACAATCCTCAGAAACTGGTGACATGCGGTGCGTTTTTCAGTATTCCCTCGACAAATTCCTGGATAGGATTTGACATGGAGAAAAAATCATTTGTAAAGCCGTTGGGTGAAGGTGATGATTCCGATATTGAGATATACGCTGAATGGGACGGATTACCACCTTGGGAAAGCTGCTATTGCCAAGGTGATTTGCTACTGAGGGGTGTTTTTTGTGGTGGGTATTATGTTGGGAATGTGTCTGATAGTGACTTCCCATATCCATATGCCGCAGAAAGGCATTCCTAATACCAGGAAGACAAAGTTCACATAGTCTATCGTAATGTAACGCCGCCAAATCTGTCGGCTACAAGGATCCCTTTTCGCCTGAATTCGTCGCTCGTAATTCGTACTCGTTGTCTTCTTGATGAGAACGGGAATCTTAAAAGTGCGAACTATGGACGGATAAATGATTTTCGAATTAGTCCAGATAGCCGAGGCCTTGCAACATTAAGTATTTCATACACCTTCAACCCAACCCCCAACGACACGAACCTTGAGGACATCGATACTGCCGAGCGCTCGCGTCACTTCATCCGCCAGTGCGAGCCTCCACAGCCTCCAGAGCGGAATCGAAGAAAACAATGACTTTGGCGATGCACAGAAAAAAAAGAACAAACGTGGCAAAGGACGAGACGATAAGATCGCGCCTATGGTCTATGAGTATGGGTTCTTGAAGCAATGACGATGCCCGGTTGTGTAGTCTCGTTAGTTTGCCGCTCCCTCGGCAACATGGCCGCGTCCGAGTCCGACGACGGATACATGAAGTACGTGCCGTCCGACTGGGACGGCTACACGAACGCCTGCTGGGCGGCGAACTGGTTCCGGTGGTTCCAGGACGATTCTTTCGACTCGCGCGGCAAAATGGGCTGGCCCGACTACTTCTCCGCCGCGCTCGGCAACGCAGGGACGGTGTACAACTACTATTCGTCGGGGGACGAGGTGTTCGATGAGATGCCGTCGACGCCATCGCTGCTGAGCGGAGTGTT
>JAFRDO010000067.1 GCA_017403825.1 Kiritimatiellia bacterium | reverse complement strand
ATCTTTTCCCCATCCTTGCCTGTGGCGGAGAGAATGCACCCCCCCCATGATACAGGCAGACTCAATGCAATCAATCGGAACGACAGAGTGAATGCAACCTCCGCTTCGCGGAGGGGTTGCATTCACTCTGTCTTGTCACCCCGCGCGAAATTTTCATTTTCAATGCTGCATGTTCGCCTGATTGTGGTATAATACAACATGATGTTTCTCAAACTGCGCAGATACAAGTTCCTCCTGGTAGAGCTGGTCAAGCGCGACTTCAAGCACAAGTACAAGGGAACGGTGCTGGGTGTCGGCTGGAGTCTGCTGTCGCCGCTTTTGACGCTACTTGTGTTGAAACTCGTCTTCACGCAGTTTTTCGGGCGCAACACTTTGCACTACACGATCTACCTGTTCGTAGGAGTCCTCGTTTTTGGATTTTTCTCCGAATCGAGCAAGGGAGGCATGACGGCGCTCGTGGGCAACTCCAAGATCTTCACGAGGGTGAACGTGCCGAAGTACATATTCCTGCTGTCGAAGAACGTGCAGACCGTGGTGAACTTCATGCTGACGCTTTTGGTGTTTTTCATCTTCTGCCTGATAGACGACATCAATTTCACCTGGCGTTTCCTGATGTTGGTCTACCCGATCGTCACGTTGACGCTCTTCAACATCGGCCTTGGCCTTGTCCTCTCCGCGCTATACGTGTTCTTCCGTGACATGCTGTACATCTGGAGCGTGGCAACGCGGCTGATAATGTACGGGTCGGCGATCTTCTACATGACTGACAACTTCTCGCCGAGGATGTTGAATGTCTTCCGCTGCAACCCGGTGTACGATCACATCGCGTTCATCAGAAAGATAGTGCTTGACAACGCGACGCCCGAGCCATGGGAATTCGCGCTTCTGGCCGGCTTCGCCGCCGTCGTGCTGCTCGTAGGCGGATGGCTCTACAAGCGGTACAACACGGAGTTCCTCTACTATGTCTAAGCCTGTCAGACCGGCCGTCGAGGTGTCCGACGTCTCCATCCGTTACAAGAGGGGCGACATAAAGCAGATCGGGCTGAAGGAGTATCTCATCCGCAAGCTGACCGGGAAGCTCCGCGTCGACGACTTCTGGGCCGACCGGCATATCTCATTCGCTCTGATGCCCGGCGACCTGCTCGGCATAGTCGGCAGGAACGGGGCCGGCAAGTCCACGCTCCTCAAGGCCGTGGCCCGCATCATGGAGCCCACGGAGGGTACGATTCGCACGCGCGGCAGGATTTCGGCGCTGCTCGAGCTGTCGTCTGGCTTCGACAAGGACCTGACCGTCAAGGAGAACGCCTATTTGCGCGGCGCAATGCTCGGCTATACGCGTGATTACATGAACGAGGTTTACCCCGATATCCTTGCGTTCTCCGAGCTGGAGGAGTTCGAGGACTATCCGTTCCGCCAGCTGTCGTCGGGCATGCAGTCCCGCCTTGCGTTCTCCATCGCTTCGCGCATCAGCCCCGACATCCTCATCTTGGACGAAGTGCTGTCGGTCGGCGACGGGCAGTTCAGAAAGAAGAGCGCGAAAAAGATGCGCGAAATCATCAGCTCAGGCGCGACGACTATCTTGGTGTCGCATTCGCTCGGGCTGGTCCGAAGCCTCTGCAACAAGGTACTCTGGCTCAACAGGGGCGAGCAGGTGGAGTTCGGGGACGACGTCGCAGGCATCTGCGACCGCTACGAGGCGTTCTGCAAGGGTGCCCGTGAGCATGAAAGCGCATAGCGGCGACGGGGGACTGCCGATTTTGGTATAATGTGCGGCGAAAGGATTGCAGGTATGGCCGCGAACGACACGAAGACGACCGGGAACGGCGCAGGCGCCGGCACTGAGGCTACGCGCAGGCGCATCGGTCCCTATGAACTCGTCCGTCTGCTCGGCAAGGGCGGCATGAGCGAAGTCTATGAGGCTGAAAACACCCGCCTCGGCTCGCGACATGCGCTCAAGCTCTACGCCTACGAGAAGGATGACCCCGAGGTCCGCGAACGCTTTCTCGTCGAAGGCCGGCTCCTGGCGCGGCTAAGCCACCCGCGCATCGTAAAAGTCACGGACTTCGGGACGGACGAGGCGAGCGGCCGTCCGTATTTCGTCATGGATCTCGTCTTGAACGGCCGCGGCGAGATGCAGCTGCTTTCGGACGTGCAACCGGGCACCGCCGACGAGGAGACGATAGGCCGGTGGTACGACGACCTTCGCGACGGCCTTGCCTACATTCACGCCAACGGCGTGATTCACCGCGACCTCAAGCTCCAGAACGTGTTGATCGGGCCAGACGGGCACGCGGTCCTCACCGACTTCGGCATCTCCAAGATATTCGACGCCAAGGGCGACGGCGTGCAGATCGTGGACACAGTGCGCACTCTCGTGAAGATGCGCGAGGGACGCAGCCTTGTGATGGGCTCGCTCGGCTACATGGCGCCGGAGCTGGAAATGGGCGTGGCAGCAAGTCCGCAGTCCGACTGGTACGCGCTCGGCGTAATCGTCTACCGCATGCTGACCGGCACGTGGTGCGACGCCCGCACCGACGTAGTCTCCACCTTGGAGACCTACGACCCGGTCTGGCGGCGGATCATACCCAAGCTCCTGCACTCCAATCCCAACGGACGCGAGTGCCTGTCTTACGCTGACGAGAAGCGGGCCGACCGCGAGAAGGCCGAGTTTGAGGCCGAGGAGCGCTGGTTGCGCGAGAAAAGCCGCGGCCACCGGGCTCGGCACATCGCCCGCTATGTCGCGCTGGCCCTTGCCGTAGCGCTGTTGCTGGGCGCGTTCCTCTGGCGCGGCAACAGCGCCAGCCAGCGGATATTCCAAGCTAACCTGCAGGACGCCGTAGAGCTGGTGGATGCCGCTATCGGGAAGATCACGCTCGCCAGGAGCGAAGAGGAGTTCGAGGCGTTCGGCGGCGAAATAGGCGATGGAATTTCGGACGGAAAACCTGACAGCAGGAAAAAGGACGACATCTTCGGCGAGTTCTCGAGCAGTTCGCGCTCCATGAGCGTGCTTGATTCCGTCAAGGTGCTTCTGGAGAGGTCGTCCGACAAACTGCACGGCCTGCTGCGGAAGAGCAAGTGAAAAGGGCGCGGTTGCAGCGTCAGAAATTTTCTGATAATTTTGGTATAATAGCGGCACCATGAAGAAAGTCGTCCTTGTGTTGTCTGCCGCAGCAGCCGCGGCAGCCGTCGCGAAAGAAGTAGTGCCGAGGCCCGAGCCAGTCTTCGTTCCGCGAGTCGTCCATACCAACGAGCAGCCAGTGGCCGTCTCGTGCGCTTCGGAGGCGGAGGCGTCCAACGGACTCTACCGCCTGGTCAAGACGACCATTACGTTTACCAATCCGAACTCGCGCGTCTTCGAGGGAGAGCTTGAGTTCCCGGTTCCGGACGGCGCCACGGTGTGCGGTTACGAGCTGGAGGTGAACGGCGACATGATTCCTGGCGTCGTCGTCGGCAAGGAGGAGGCCCGCACCGCGTTCGAGAACGAGAAGCGCAAGGGCATCGATCCTGGCGTCGTAGAGCATGTGAAGGGCAACGTCTGGCGAACGCGCATCTATCCGCTCAACCCGAACGCTCCGCGTCGCGCGTCCGTCACCGTGCTGGAGCCGCTCGCCGGAGGGGAGCTGACTGTCGTGGAGCGCGACGGCGACGACGTTTTCGTCGGAACGCGCCGCCTTGCCGCGGCAGGAACTTCCCGCGCCGAGCGTCTCGCCGCCGCGACGAAGGCGACGATCTTCTGGGACGCCTCGTTCTCCCGGCACGGTAAGGTCGCAGCCGACCGTGCGCTTCTCGAGAAGCTTCCGGAAAAGGGGGAATGGGATCTCGTCGTCTTCCGCAACGTGGTGGAGAAACCCGTGCGCTTCACCGGGCGCACCGCGCTTCTCGCTGCCGTCGACGCGCTCGTTTATGACGGCGGAACTTGCCTGGAAGATGCGAAAAGGAAGCTGGCGAAAGTCAGAGGCAAGAAGTCAGAATCCTTTCTCTTTACCGACGAGTATGATGTCGAGGCGGCGGAGATGCGGCTCGTTGACGTGCGGAAGCTCGCGGCGGACGAGAAGCCGCCAGCAGAGCCGAAGGAAGGTCGTCTCCTCGCCGTCGCATGGGCGGCGAACCGCGTGGCCGACATCGCGGCGCAGGCCGCTGCGAACAAGAAGGAGCTGATTGACATCGGCCGTCGCTACGGCGTGGCAAGCCCCGTCACGTCGCTCATCGTGCTTGAAAGGCTGGACCAGTACCTGCAGTACAAGATAGAACCGCCCAAGTGCATGGCGTTCCACGACGAGTGGGTGAAGCGGCGCACGGCGGAAGACGACCCGATCGCCGCAAAGAAGGCAAAGACCGATCACGAAAACCAGCTGCTCAGGTATTGGGAGGAGCGCGTCAAGTGGTGGAATGACCCCATTCCTCCGAAGGTGACTCCAAAGAGCGGACTCTTCGAACGGGCCGTGGATACCGTAAGGGAAGCCTTTGGAGGAGGAGTGAACGCCTCCGCGCGGAGGAGAGAGTCACGCATCGGAGCCGCAGGTGGAGAGTCAGCCGCTATGGCGGCGAGTGCTATGGTTGACGCAGAGGAAAGCGTAAACGCGGAATCCCCAGGCCTGGCAAAGCGCCCGTCCGCCGCAGCATCGCCGTCCGCACCTGTCGCGACGGTGAAGATTGCGGCGTGGGATCCGAAGACCCCGTACCTGAAGGCAATCGGCCAGGCGAAGGACGCTTACGGCGAATACCTTCATCAGCGCGAAACGTACGCAAAGTCGCCGGCATTCTTCCTCGACTGTGCCGGGTGGTTCTTCAAGGCGAAGGACAACGTGCGCGCCGTGCGCATCCTCTCCAACCTTTCGGAGATGAAGCTGGAGGACGCCGGCCTGTGGCGTACCATGGGCTGGAGGCTTCGCGAGGCGGGCGCGCTTGCGGAGGCGGTTAAGACGTTCCGCCACGTGCTTGAGATGCGCGGCGAGGAGCCGCAGAGCCGCCGCGACCTGGCGTTAGTGCTTACGGAGCGCGGCAAGGAGCTGTATGCCGCCCACGACAGGGAGGCAGCGAAGAAGGTTCTCGAAGAGGCTATGAAGCTTCTGCACAAGGCCGCGTTCAGGCCGACGGACCGTCGCAGCGGACGGCGCGGCAATGACATGCAGACGAGCGTGATCGCACTGGAGGAACTTAACGGACTTATCTCCTGGTGCGGTGCTCAGAAGTGGTACGTCGCGCCAGTCGCTCCGAAGATGGACGATGCGTTCCGCCGCGACATGCCGCTCGACCTAAGGATAATGATGTCGTGGGACACCGACGAGACGGACGTCGACATTCACGTGATGGAGCCTGATGGAGAAGAGGCGTTCTACGGCCACCGCCGCACGTCTTCCGGTGGCTTCGTCTCGGAGGACGTCACGACCGGCTACGGCCCTGAGGAGTACCTGCGCAAGGAGGCGCAGAAGGGCAAGTACCGCATTCTCGCCAACTACTTTGCCTCACACCGCCAGGCCTTGACCGGCGCAGCGGTTGTAACGGCGACCGTCTATACAGGATGGGGCCGCAAAGACGAGAAGCGCCAGATACTCTCGTTCCGCCTCGACAAGCCGAAGGACAAGCATCGGATTGGTGAAATCACGATAGAGTGACCCCAGGGTACGACAAGCCTGGAAATTTCTACAGGGGCAGACCGATGAGGAACGCTTGCTTTAAGGCCTTTGCGTTCCTTGCGGTTGTGACGGCGGTTGCACCGGTTTGCCGTGCGGCTGGATCATGGACGCTGCAGACGGAAGAGGGCGGCAATGTGCTGCTTACGGGCGGTGACGCGAAGTTCCAGCCGATGCAACGCCGGGCAGACGATTCGTTCAAGCGATACGTGGCGAATGTGCAGGTCGATTCGAGTGACGCCTCGTGCCCCAGGTTGAGGTGGACGTTTTCGCCGCGAGGCGAAGGCGAGAAGAACGTCATCGTCCTCACGCTTGATGCGGAGCGCTGGGCCGGCGGGTACTGCATTGCGGACGCGGAGACGGATGCCATTCCTAAAGAGCATAAGAAAGGCAAGAACATTCATATCGCGGGACGTGTGGCGCGGACGTTCCGCTTCAAGGACGAACGCGGGCGCTCGTTTCGGCTGGACTTTGGCGAAGAGGTGCGGTTGCACGCGATGGACGGGCGCGAGTGGAACATGCGCGAGTTCACATTCCGCTTCTACTGCGACCATGACGTTGTGACGGTCGCCCTTGACGCGGACGGACCGGTGTCAGTCTCGGCCCGCGCCCCGTTCAAGATTGTGGCCGGGGAGGAATGGATCCCATTGAAGGTCAAGTGCGAAATCAAGGATGAAAGTGCGCTTGATTTCTCGACTGTCGTGCCGACTGTCGCGCCATGCCGCCGCGTCATCGTGCGCGGCCGACATTTCGAGTTCGAGGATTCTCCGGGAGTTGCGCGCCGCTTCTACGGCGTCAACATCTGCAACGACGCCAACTTCGTGAAGAGGGAAGTCGCCGCGAGGTTCGTCCGCCAGCTCCGTCGCCGCGGATACAATGCGCTTAGGCTCCATCACCACGACAACGGCATGGTGGACGGCTCTGCTGACGGGACCGCGATCAATCCCGGGCGACTCGACAGGATGGATGCGCTTCTTGCGGAGTGCGGCAAGGCTGGCGTGTACGTTACGACCGACCTCTTCGTTTCGCGCAAGGTGCCGCGCCGCTCGATAGGGCAGAATGCGGACGGCTTCCTTGGCATGAGCGAATACAAGGCGCTGACGCTCGTAAGCGAAGGCGCGTTCTCCAACTTATGCGCCTTCGCGCGCCAGTGGATGGCGCATGTGAACCCGTACACCGGGCTTCGCTGGGCTGACGACCCGACGCTAGCGTTCCTCGCGTTCGTGAACGAGGGGCACGTCGGCATGGACGGCGCTGAAACGCTTCGCAAACATCCGGAATATGTGGCGGCATGGAAGGCATGGGCGGCGGAGACGGGTTGCGGAATGGCGGAGATTCCGTCCGGAAAGCCGTGGGACAAGACGCCTGGGATGGATGCATTTGCGCAATTCGTCGCAGCGCTTGAGGAGCGCTTCGCCACGCGAATGCGCGCATTCCTCAAGGACGAGCTTGGCGTAAAGGCGCTCGTCTCTGACATGAGTTCAGGGTTTGAGCGCGAGCCGTTCCGCGCAGTGCGGGAGAGGCATTACGACTATGTCGACGAGCATTGCTACTGGGACCATCCGACTTGGCCCGGCGATGCCTGGCGTCCGCCCGTGAAGAGCTTGAACACGAATCCGATCAAGGCCCATGGCGCGGATGTCTTGGATCTCTGTTCGCGCGTTGCTGTTGACGGCAAGCCGTTCGTAGCGACGGAATTCAACTTTGCAGGACCGGGCGAATACCGGCATATGGCGGGTTTCGTCGTTGGCGCACAGGCGGCGCGCGAGGACTGGGCTGGGGCGTGGCGCTTCGACTGGGGCGGGAGCGCATGGGAAATGGCGCACCTAGACCAGGTGAGGTCCGGGCTGTTCTCCATGTCGGGTGACGCACTCGCGCGGGCCGACGAGCGCGTGGCCATGTGTCTCTTTCTGCGCGGCGACCTGGCGGCGGGCGACGGTGAACCGGTGGTTGCCGACCGCGAGACGGGCGCGTTCTCCGTCAGGACGGAGCGGACGGCCGGAGGCTTTGCCGAGGACGGACGGATAATGGCTGGCGCTGTCGCTGCACTCTGCGACAAGGGCCCCGTGGC
This sequence comes from Kiritimatiellia bacterium, assembly GCA_017403825.1. Classification (GTDB taxonomy): domain Bacteria; phylum Verrucomicrobiota; class Kiritimatiellia; order RFP12; family UBA1067; genus UBA1067. Next base: position 95,764 of record JAFRDO010000067.1, on the reverse strand, counting down.
CGTGTGGGCGACCTCGCTGGACGGAATGCCGCTCTCGTCGTCGCGGCGCATGCTTGTCGCGCACCTGACCGACTTGGCCAACGACGGCGACACCTACGAGGACGAATCGAGAACGGTGCTTCTCCGCTGGGGTAAGCCGCCGCATCTTGTGCGCGCCTGTGTCGCCAGGCTGGCGCTGGCACTCGGGCAGGGCGATTTCCGCGTCTATGCGCTCGACACGTCCGGCGAGCGCGTGCGCGAAGTGCCTTGCCGCATCGCCAAGGGATGGCTTCATTTCACGGCTGACGTTGCCGCCGACCCGGCGAACGCGACTTTTCTCTACGAAATCACGCGCTGAAGAGCGAGTTGCGGCCATTGAGTCAAGATCAAATCCGTGAGCCATCGGTGCAATTCCACGCTTGAAACCGAGCGCGGTGATTTGGTACAATTATACCAATGAGAAACCAGGTCTGACCTACTTTCTCATTTTTGAGAAAGCACTGAAATGGCTAATTCGAACAACAGAAACAAGAATCCAGATACTGTCCACCATTTGGTCAGTAGAATAGCCCATCGCGTCTACTTTCTAGAGGAAAGCGAACGGATGGACTTTCTTGAAATCGTGCGCCGCGTGGCTCAGTTCTCAGGCGTTGAGCTGCTCGGATGGTGTGTTATGACCAATCACTTCCATCTCTTGGTATACTTGCCGATACCGTCGTTTGTGGACGAGGCGGAGGTGCTGAGAAGGTATGGTTTGCTGAAGGGAAATGCCGCTGCAGAAAGCGTGGCGAATGAGTTTGCCGTTTGGAGGATGGAAGGCGAGTTGGGAGAGAGACGTGTTTCGGAATGGCTCGACCACCAGCGTCGACGCATGTACAATGTAGGTAGTTTCATGAAGATTGTCAAGCAGTGGTTTACTGAGGAGTACAACAGGCGGCATTCGCACAGGGGGACGCTCTGGGAGTCTGCCTACTACGACAGGCTTGTTGCGCATACGTTTTCCGAGATGTCGAAGTGCTTGGGTTATATTCATCTGAACCCGATTCGCGGTGCAGTGGCGGATCGTTTTGACGGCTATGCGTGGAGCAGTTATTCCGCATTTCGCAAGGGCGATCCGACAGCAATTCATGGCATGAGGCTTGTATACGGAGATGAGGTGTCCGATTCAGAAATCGTTGAGATGCACGAATCCTTGCTTGAGGCGTTGCTTGAAGAGGAAAAGCTACGTCGTGCGGAGGAAATTGCACGGAAGAGGGCGGCGGGATATGAGGTTCCGGCGGATCATCTGACGACGGAGGCGATGATTGCCCAGAAGTTGGCTATGTTGGAAAAAGTGCAGAAGGCGTCAATCGCGCTGAAGGTCGAGAAAATGTCGGGGGCGGCGACGAAGTCGAAGAAGGGATTGAAAGAAGAAGTGGTTCTCGCTATGTTGTCGGCGAATCCAGATTTGGAAGTTCCGCAGATTGCGGAGTGTATGGGCATTGCGATTAGCACGACTTATAGGCTGATTGGCGGATTGAAGCGCCGAGGCTTGATAAAGCAGGAGAGATATGCGGGGCCTTGGATTCTTCCAAAATGAGAAACAAGGTCAGACCTGGTTTCTCAACGGTTGCGCCATTACAAGGAGGTTTGATATAATAAATATACTTCGTCGATTGGTACTGCAACAATGAAGATACACATCCTGCCGTCGCTGCTTGCCGCTGACTTCGGGCGGCTGGGCGAGGAGATCCTGCGCGCGGAGGCGTCGGGCGCGGAAGCGTTGCATCTCGACGTCATGGACGCTCACTTCGTGCCCAATCTCTCGTTTGGCCCTGACGTCGTCGCGCTAGCCCGCAAGACTGCACCAGGCTTTTATCGCAACGTTCACCTGATGATGTCGCGCCCCGACCTTTATCTGGAGACGTTCGCAAAGGCTGGGGCGCAGACTATCCAGATACATGTCGAGGCCGACTGCGACGTCCATCGCGAGTTGCGGCGCATCCGCGAATTGGGTCTCAGGAACGCGCTCGTGTTCAATCCCGAGACGCCGTTCGAGCGCATCGTGCCGTATCTTGATGAAGTCGATGAAGTGCTTGCTATGACGGTCCACCCCGGTTATGGCGGGCAGTCTTTCATCGAGGACTGCTTGCCGAAGATCGCCGCGCTGCGGAAGGCTCGCCCCGCGCTCGACATCATGGTCGACGGCGGCATCAACGCCGAGACTGCCGTTCTTGCGGCAAAGGCGGGCGCGAACATGTTCGTCGCCGGCTCGTATCTCTTCAAGCAGGCCGATATGCGCTCCGCCGTCGAGGACATGCGCCTGCGTCTGTATAATGCCGTTGCCAACTAACGCCACATCCGATGAAAATACTTGTCTGCATAAAACAGGTGCCTGGCACAACCCAGGTCGAGATTGACGAGACGACCGGAACGCTCAAGCGCGACGGTGTGCCCGCCAAGATGAACCCATTTGACCTTTACGCGCTCGAGACTGCGCTTAGAATCAAGGTCGAGGCTGGTCCCGATGCCGAGGTGACCGTCCTCACGATGGGTCCGCCGCAGTGCGAGCGCGTCGTGCGCGAGGCGTTCATGATGGGAGTGGACCGTGGCGTCATCCTTTCGGACCGCGCATTCGGCGGGGCGGACGTCCTCATGACGAGTTTCACTCTTGCGCAGGGCGTGAAGAAGACAGGTCCGTATGACCTCATCGTCTGCGGCAAGCAGACGACGGACGGCGACACGGCTCAGGTCGGCGCGGAGATGGCCGAGTGGCTGGGAATCCCGCATGTCGTCAACGTGAAATCCGTCGATGCCGTGGCGAACGACTCCATTTCGGTGACGGTGGACCTCCCCGACTGCACGCTCGCCGAGCGGATTCCGTATCCGTGCCTGATGACGGTCGAGAAGGGCATATTCGAACCGCGGTTGCCGTCATACCGGCTCATGAAGGCTACGTCCGACCGCGAGATTTCGTGGCTGTCCCTCAAGGATCTTGACGACACCGACCCAAAGCACTACGGGCTTAACGGATCGCCAACGCAGGTGAAGCGCATCTTCCCGCCGGAGGCGCATGTCGAGCACGTGCATCTGGAGGGGAGCGATACCGAGAAGGCGGCGCAGCTCGCCGACCTGTTGGACGGCAGAAAGTTTCTTCAGTAGATCCTGGCTGGAATGCGGTCAGAGAGGTCAAAGATGGGAAAGAGCCTGGCGATGATGTTCGCAGCCATGCTGCTTGTATCCGCGCCTGCCTGCGCGGCACAGTTGTCGGCGTCAGTTGAAAAGTGGAATGCAAACCCCTTGGCCTGGTCGTTTCGAGACGGCGAGGCAGAGAGTTCTTCGATGGGCGGTTTTGCCACGTATCTCGATGCGCCGCGCTCCGCTAAGGTCAGGGTCTCCGCCTCGCTTATGCCCGCCATTGCCGGGACCAACGGCTGGGCCACGCTCGGTGTCGCGCTTGTTGACGACGACCGTAACTTCTGGCATCTCGCCCTTGTGCAGGCTCCGCCGAACGCCGACGGAAGGCCGGGTGCGAGATTCTTCGAACTCTGCGAGTCGCGCAACGGCACATGGCTTGCGCAGAACGACGACAAACTTAAGGTCGAACGCAGCGAACGGCATGGCTCATGGCGGTATGGCGAGACATACGTGCTGACGCTCGCGACGGACGGTGCAGGCATTCAGGGCGAGGTCCGGGACGCCTCCGGACGGACGCTCTTCGTTCAGCGGTACGCTTTTCCCGTCGCGGCAGCGGACGGCACCGTAGCCGCTGTGACGTGTGGCCGTCCGGCGCTCCACGCGAACGGGGGCTTCTGCGGACGTTTCGCCGGACTAGACGCAACGTGGAGCGATCCGCGGCCGCGCGAAGAAAAGGTCTTGCCTCCGTATGCGTCCGACAGCTTTGTGTCAGATGTGACGGAGAAGGCCACGGGATTCTTTCGTGTAGTGCAGCGCCCTGACGGACGCTGGTGGGCGATAGATCCGCTCGGTCGCGGCATTGTGCTGATGGGCGTTGACCACGTGCGCTACAATGGCCATTGGAGCCAGCGCACGAAGAGGAGCGTCCATCTTGAGGTCAACAAGAAGAAGTTCCCCGACAAGCGCGATTGGGAGGCTGACACTCTCCGGCGTTTGAAGGAATGGGGCTTCAACCTCCTCGGTGCGGGCTGCGACACGGCGCTTGAACGCCGCGGACTCGTCCACACACGCTTCCTCTCGATCGGCGACTCGCTCTGCTGGGACGGGCGCGACGACTCCCTCTGGATATGCCCGAACGAACATCGCCCGTGCAGCGCCTTCCCGAACGTGTTCAATCCGCTTTTCCCTGCCTATTGCGACTATGTCGCCCGGCAGAAATGCGCGCCGAACAGGAACGACCCCTGGCTCTTCGGCTACTTCATCGACAACGAACTCGCCTGGTGGGGACGCGGTGCGCGCGACACGGGACTTTTCGACGCTGTGATGGAAAAGCCCGAGTCGCATTCCGCCAAGGCAGCTCTCCGGGCGTTTCTGAAGGAGCGCGGCGTGACAGGCAATCCCTCCACTGAGGTTAAGCTCGACTTCTTGCGCATGGCCGCCGAACGCTACTTCGGCTGCGCGTCAGCCGCCATCCGCCGCCATGACCCCAACCACCTCGTGATGGGCGCCCGTTTCGCCGGCATATGGGGCGCTCACGATGTCGTGTGGGAGGTCGCTGGGAAATACTGCGACCTCGTGACGTTCAACGTCTATCCATGGGCGGACCTTGACCGGAATGTGGTGTTCCTCGACAGCGGCGCGAAAGCAAAGCACATGGCGAACGTCTTCGCCGAACGCTACGAAGTCGTGAAGCGTCCGATGCTCATCACCGAGTGGAGCTTTCCGGCGCTCGACAGCGGACTCCCCTGCACGGGCGGCGCAGGCCAGCGTTTCCGCACGCAGCGGGAACGCACGGCAGCTACGGAGCTGTTCGCTAAGACCATGCTCGCCACGCCGAGTCTCGTCGGCTATGACTATTTCATGTGGGTGGACGAGCCGGAGGAAGGCATCAGCGACGACTTTCCGGAAGACTCCAACTACGGGCTGATCAATCTTCAGGGGGAAGCATATCCCGAAATCACGGCGATGTTCACGGCGTTGCAGAAAGACGTTGGCCGTTGGCGGCGGGCGTCTTTGCCTGTGGAGCGCCCTGCGCCGGCGGCTCGGGGACAGAAAGCTGGCGCGTTCGCCGCCTCCCTGCCCAAGCCGTCTTCGCCCAGCGGCTTGACGTTCGCGCGCGACGGCGATGCCTACACGCTGATGACGCGCGCCGGGCTTGTCCTCTCCGGCCGCATAGGCGGCGGACGAGTCTTCTCGCGCGTGGCGCTTAAAGGAACCGAGCTCGGCAGCTACAACGCGATGGTCAACAGCCAAGACGGCGGTGGCCTGCGCTGGTACGACATGGCGAAAGTGACAGGTGTTGTGTTTTCCGAGAAGAAAGGGTGGGGCATGCTGAAGGTTTCCGGCGAGTTCCGCGGCGATGGCGGGCGGCAGGGCTTTGCGCTTGAGCAGAGCATAGCGGTTCATCCCGACAGGCCGTATTTCATCGCCAACCTCTCGAAAGTCGTCAACATAGGCACCGAGCCATTGGACGTCAGGGCGTTTTATCTGCGCCAGTACGCTCCGTACGCAAAAGACAAGGCGACGGACAGGCGAAAGGGCGTGCCGAACCTCTGGAAGGCTCCGAAGCGCGACGTGTGGGTGCGTACAGCCGACGGCGCATGGTGGGGCGGCATGACGACGTCGCCGGCCTGCACGATGTTCAGGTACTTCCTTACCAACGACGGACGCAACCAGCATCCTGACGCGAGCTTTGAGCCGCAGGGCGAAACTCCGCCTGGATCGCCTGACGGCTTTTGGCGTCTTGCGCCAGGCGCGGCGTACGACCCGCATGGGACGGTCTGGGCGCTCTGCATCGGCGGCACGGGCGGGCACGAGGGCTGGGAACGGCAGCTCAAGGACTTGAGCGAGTGATCCATGGGGCGGCCATTGTGCATGAGGCGGGGATTATGGTATTATTCATGAACATAGGGTAGAAAATCCAAGTCACCATGTCATATATCAAGATACACCAGGCGAAGGTAGCCGACCGCGAGGCGGCGAAGGCGCTGTGTCCGTTCGGGGCAATCGCCGAGAATGCGGCGGGGGAGCTTGAGATCGGCGCGGGCTGCCGCATGTGCCGCATATGCATCCGCAAGGGCGGCGGAGCGTTTGAGTTCGTGGATGACGCAACGCCGGGCGTAGACAAGTCCAAATGGCGAGGTGTCGCAGTTGTCGCCGAGGTCGGTCCGGACGGCGCCTTGCACCCCGTGGGGCTGGAGCTTCTCGGCAAGGCTCGCGAGCTCGCCGCGAAGATTAGCCACCCCGTGCAGGCTCTCGTCATCGGCGCGAAGACCGGCGAGGCGGTCGAGAAGCTGCTGGCCTGCGGGGCGGACGAAGTCTATGTATACGAAGACCCGGCCTTCGAGCATTTCAGGATAGAGCCGTACGCGAACGCGCTGCAGGACTTCATCGAGGCCGTGCGCCCGTCGTCCGTGCTCGTTGGCGGAACGGTCAACGGACGTTCTCTCGCGCCGCGCGTCGCCGCGCGATTCCGCACGGGACTCACGGCAGATTGCACGGTGCTCGACATGTCCGAGTCGACTGACCTCGACCAGATACGCCCGGCGTATGGCGGAAACATCATGGCGCACATCAACACGCCGAAGCACCGTCCGCAGTTCGCGACGGTGCGCTACAAGGTGTTCTCCGCGCCGCCGAAGGGTGAGCCTCACGGACGGGTCGTCCGCAGGTCGCTCGCGGCGGAGAAGTTGCTCTCGAAGATCGAAGTCCTTTCGCGAACGCCGAAAAGCGCCGAGAAGGGCATCGAGGAGGCTGAGGTTCTTGTCGTCTGCGGACGCGGCGTCAAGCGTCCCGAGGACATTGCGATGCTGAGGGAGCTGGCCTCCCTGCTGGGCGGCGAGGTCGCCTCCACGCGTGCCGTCGTCGAGGCCGGGTGGCTTGATGCAAAGCGGCAGATCGGGCTTTCCGGGCGCACCGTCAAGCCCAAGCTGATCATCACGTGCGGCGTCTCCGGCGCGATCCAGTTCGTAGCAGGCATGAGCGGGTCGGAGACGATCGTTGCGATAAACTCCGACCCGAAGGCGTCGATCTTCAAGATCGCCCATGTCGGCCTTGTCGGCGATCTTTACGCGATCGTGCCGGAACTCATCGCCAGGATCAAGGCGAAGAAGGAGGCGAAATGAGCTACAAGCGTTTTGACGAAGGCGATCTCGCGTTCCTGAAGTCGCTCTGCGGCGACGAGCGCGTGACGGCGCGCGATGACATCGGCGAGGACTACTGCCATGACGAGCTGGGCGGCGCATTTGCGCGTCCTGACGTTCGGGTGCAGGTTCTTTTGACTGACGAGATTTCGCAGGTGATGCGCTACGCATACGAGAACGACATTCCCGTGACGGTGCGCGGCAGCGGCACTGGTCTCGTAGGCGGCGCGGTTCCGCTGGAGGGCGGGATCCTGCTCGACACGAGCGGCATGACGAACATCCTGGAGCTGGACGAGAAGAACATGACGCTCACCGTCGAACCGGGCGTCCTGCTGATGGATGTTGCGAAGTACGTCGAGGAGCGCGGTTTCTTCTATCCGCCGGACCCTGGGGAGAAGACGGCGACCATCGGCGGCAACATATCGACGAACGCAGGCGGGATGCGAGCGGTCAAGTACGGCGTAACCCGCGACTACGTGCGTGCGCTCACGGTCGTCCTGCCCAACGGCGACGTGGTCGAACTTGGAGGCAAGATCGCAAAGAACTCATCGGGCTATTCGCTAAAGGACCTTATCATCGGCTCCGAGGGCACGCTCGGCGTTGTTGCCCGCGCGACTCTCAGGCTGTTGCCGCTCCCGAAAGCGAAGATCTCGCTTCTCGTGCCGTTTCCCGACCTTGCAGCGGCGATACGCACCGTGCCGGAGGTCATACGCGCGGCGAGCGTGCCGACAGCTGTGGAGTTCATGGAGCGCGAAGTCATCCTTGCGGCGGAAAAGTTCCAGGCGCGGAAGTTCCCCGACAGCTCTGCTGACGCATACCTTCTTCTCACGTTCGACGGCGCGAGCCGGGAGGAGGTGGACCTTGCGTGGGATGCGGCGGCGAAGACGTGCTTGGCGAACGGGGCGAAGGACGTGTTCATCTCCGACACTCCGGAGCGCAACGAGTCCATCTGGTCGGCGCGCGGCGCGTTCCTTGAGGCGATTAAGGCGTCCACCACGGAGATGGACGAGTGCGACGTAGTCGTGCCGCGTGCGCACGTCGCCGAGTTCGTACTCTTTTCGCACGGGCTCCAGAAGCGGCACGGCGTGCGCATCCGCTCGTTCGGACACGCTGGCGACGGCAACCTTCACATCTACGTCCTCAGGGACGAGCTTGGCGAAGAAGAGTGGACGGCGAAGCTTTCGGCGGTGTTCGAGGACCTGTATGCGAGGGCGCGCGAACTTGGCGGACAGGTCAGCGGCGAGCACGGCATCGGCAGCGCGAAGCGTCCGTATCTTGCCGAGTCGCTCGCGCCCGAGGTCCGCGCGCTCATGCGCGGAATAAAGGCGGCGTTCGACCCGAAGAACATACTGAACCCCGGCAAGGTCGTCGTTCAGGACTAAAGGCATCCAGGAGGCAAGACCTTAAGATGAAGCGGAAGATTGCATTGGGCGTGACCGGTTCCATCGCGGCCTACAAGGCGGCGGAGCTGGTGAGGCTTTTTGTGAAGGACGGCGACGACGTGACGGTCGTCATGACGCCGGCGGCGACGGAGTTTGTCCGTCCGCTTACGTTTCAGACGCTTTCGCGTCACCCGGTGAACGTAGACCAGTTCGCGCCGCCAGAGGAATGGAAGCCCGAGCACGTCGCGCTTGCGGAGGCGGCCGACGTCGTGGTTGTTGCGCCTGCGACGGCGAACACGCTCGCCAAGATGCGCTTTGGCATTGCGGACAACCTGCTTACTTCCATACTTCTCGCGACGCGTGCGCCAATCGTAGTCGCGCCAGCCATGAACGACGGCATGTGGGAGAACGCGGCGACGCAGGAGAACATCGAAGCACTTGCAAAGCGCGGAGTGCGAGTCATTGCGCCGTCTGAAGGCGAGCTCGCCTGCGGCTCTTGCGGACGTGGCCGCATGGTCCCGCCCGAGGAGATATTTAAGGTCGTTTCCGAAATGACGCGCACATGAGAATCGGATTCGGATACGACTCGCATCGCTTTGCCGAAGGGCGGCGGCTTGTGCTGGGCGGAGTGGAGTTCCCGGGGGAGCCGGGGCTCGAAGGACATTCCGACGCGGACGCGCTTCTTCACTCCGTCATCGACGCGCTTCTTGGCGCGGCGGCGCTTGGAGACATCGGTTCGCATTTCCCCGACGGCGATCCGAAGTGGCGCAACGCCGATTCTGCGATGATGCTGAAAGCGGTCGTAGCCGAGTTGGCGTCCGCCGGATTTAGCATCGGCAACATTGATGCTACCGTCGTCTGCGAGCGGCCGAAGTTGAGTCCGAAAATCGGCGCAATACGCGAGCGGCTTGCAGAGCTTCTGGAGATTCCCGTCTCGGCAGTCAGCGTAAAGGGCAAGACCAATGAGCGCATGGACGCCATCGGCGCAGGCACCGGTCTCGCCGCATATGCCGTAGCCCTTGTCTTCGATGCGAAAGGGACCGCCTAGAAAATCTGAGATTTGGGGGATATATGGGCAAAGAAAAAGGATGCTCTATCGGATGTCTTGCGATGATTGTTGCCTTTGTGGTGGTCATCGTTGGGATTGTGGCATTGCTATGGCTTGTTGGTGCTGCCATGGATCTTGGCATGGGCAAAGACAACGGAGACGGTCGTTCCGAACGCGACAAACCCCGCGAGAAGATATGGGTATGCGGAGATGGCGACGAAGACGACCCAAAGGTGCTGCGCGTCAAGATAGGCGGTGTGATATCGGATGTGTCGGAAGACGTGTTCGGACGCGAAAAGTCGTCGGCCATGTCTGCGCTGAAGAAAATCCGCGCCGCCACTCGCGATGAAGAAATCCAGGGGCTGTATCTTGTCCTTGATACGCCTGGCGGCGAGGTGACGCTTTCGGATGTCATAGCCGACGCCGTGCAACGGTTCAAGAAGGCTGGGGAGAATCGCTTTGTGCTGGTGGAGATGGGGTCGATTTGCTGCAGCGGCGGTTACTACATTGCCGCCGAAGCCGATTACATCATCGCGCATCCTACCACGATCACAGGATCGATCGGCGTCCTCTTGGCCACGATAAACGCGGCTGAACTGGCAAAGAAGATCGGCATAGAGAGTGTCGTTGTCGCGACAGGCGCAAACAAGGTGATGCTTGACCCTCTCAAGCCGGTAGACCAGGAGCACGTCAAGATCTTCAAGAAGGCCGTTGATTCCGATTACGAGCGGTTCCTCTCGATTGTTTCAGAGGGACGTAAAATTCCGATGGATAAGCTTCGCGCGATAGCCGACGGGCGAATCTTCACCGCCGACGAAGCCAAGGAACTCAAGCTTGTCGATGCAATCGGTTATTCGGAAGATTCGGAGGAGCAGCTAGTGAAGATGTCCAAGGCGCAGAAAATCAGGATTGTTCGATACAAGGACGAGAAAACATTGCGCGATTTCTTCGAGGGCACCTTCCTCAGTTCACGGGGCATGGGCAGGGCGTTGCGGAATGCTGCGACCGGCAGCAGTCCGGTCATGCTGAAATTCATGGCAGAATGAAGAAGGCGTGTCAAATGCTGTTGAAGTCAGGTTCAAGAATCGCTATTGATGCCAAGAAACGGGATGTCTTGTTCGAAGGAAAGCTTTGGCGCATTGAACGTCACATCAAGAGCGGCAACCGGGACGCGACACTGCTTCGAGTTTACTTTGACATTGACAGAGATGGCAATCGCCTTGTGGTCGGTTCACTCGGTGACCATCTGCCGACAATCGGAACGACAAAGGTTAGTTGAAAGGAGATAACAATGATAACGAATAACAGGCCGACGAAACAGCGCTCTTGTCTTTATGACATAGGGTGGATAAGGCAGAAAGGAGAGTGGCTGAACGAACTTAAGAATTTTGCTGGGCATTCGTGGATTGATGTCAGTAAATTAGAAACTCACATTCGTGAGATAATAGATCGTGGTAAAATGTACTATGATGATAATGGGAATGAGGTGACCAAGTCTGACGCTAAGGTGATGCGGATAGAAACGAATGTAAAAGTTGAGCCGGCCATGCTGAAGAAAAATCCACCCAAGGTGAATTTGGAGCATGATGAATCGTGTTATGTTGTCATTGTGTTCAAGCGCAATTCTATGGATGAATGGCAAGGCGTCGATTTTGATTATGGCCGGTCAGTAAAGGTTAAACGAGGCTTTTATCGGGTAGGGTATGCTAGGATTCATACGGAGGACGGGAAGGATGTTTCGTGGGTAAGTGAGCTGTGCAGATTGACAGGGAAATCAAGCATTAACAAAGTCGCCATAGATGAGTTGATTGAATCTCAGATGAGTCGATCCTATCGTTTGAAGGATGGGAGCCCTGCAAACAAGATTGTTGCCCATACGCGTGTGTTCCGAACGGGGGAGTGCTTCAAAGGGACTAAAGAAGAAATATTCGCACGTTTTGTTCGCGGCAGGGGGAACTCATGGATAAACTTGTCCTTCGTTCGCGAGAATGATTTAGCGGTTGAAGACAGCATTCAGTTGCCTTATGAGAACAATCTGTTTCGGTTTGCGTATTTTCCAAGCAATTGGGAGGAGCAACTGAAAGATATGGCTCTGCCCGAAAAGTGGACCCTAAAAGGAGAGACTCCCAATGGTCTGCTCCAACATTATCTAAAAAATATCTATATTCGAGCCGAGGATGAACGGCGGGTGGCGAAATCAGACGATAATGATGCCGCAGCGTTTGATACGGGGCTTGTAGATTCTTCTTACCGACCAATCTACGCTTACTTCGTGGCCAATGAGAAGGAGGAGGCTCAGCCAATGAAGTTGAAAGGATTCTGTTTCAGGGGAGAAGACCTTGGCAAAGAAATGTTTAGCCGATTAGGAGATAAATTGGATTGTTGTGGTGTAAACTGGTTTGCTGAGCATCCGGAACGCATGCACCTCGATCCGGATGCGAAGATTTACCCTGATTATACGCATTGTCTTATAGAGCGTGCGTTCCGTTTGCCTGTAGAATTATGGGAATCAGTTTTATCAGGAAATGGATGTGAAAAGTTAAAGGAGGAATTGGTGGGAATTTATCAGCGAAAGAATGCAGGGAAGGATGTTTCCGAAATGGAAGAGTGTTGGGTTGGGGAACTTAAGTCCCATTCTGCTTATGATGCCGTGTATTCGAGAATTAGTGATGAGTTGGATTCTGCCATTAAATTGGCCTTGTGTAAAGTTCGGTACGACTATACTACTGCGGTGCCAATCTATTATCCGACGAAGCACTGTTTTTCGTTTGTGTTGCCACTTTCATTTTTGCGAAATCAGGAAATTCAATGTGCACTGGTAGTTGAGCGCAGGGGGAAGGGGTACCAAGGACATACTATCTTAACAAGCAAGATGGCATACAGCAATGCGCGATTATTAAAGCAGCCCAATGAAGCTTGGCTACGTGGCGAAGTAGAAGATTAATTGTGTACGATGCAATCACACCACGCAGCCTACACAATATGTATGTTAAGTCGCAGGCTATACGCTGTCAAAGGCATAATGCCCTGCAAGAGGCAGCAATTGCGTAGCAAGTTAAGTCATTTTGAGAATTGCCATTCTCGATACTAGATTTTGTGGTTTCTTCATCCCGAGCAGTCTGCTTGCTTTTGCTTTATTTCCTCCGGTTGCGTTGATTGCTGCACTTATGTGTTTCCGCTCAATGTTGGCGAGAATTTCTTTTAGAGAAAACTCGTTTGGTGTTGAAATGGTTGCTGCATCTGTGTCATATTGGAATGGCAGGTCTTGTGCGTATATGATATTCCCGTCGGTCATTATCGCTGCGCGAAGAAGTACACTTTGGAGCTCGCGTACATTACCCGTCCAATTATAATGCTGTAATGCGTCGATAGCGTCTGGGGCAAGTGATTTTGCGTCAAATCCAGCGACGGCCTTGTTTTGAATATTAATTTTGTCCATGTAATCTTTGGCGATGCGCGGTATGTCTTCGGTAATGCTTATGAGAGGAGGCATTTGAATAATGGTTGTTGCAAGCCTATAATATAGGTCTTCTCTGAACTTTCCTTCGCGAATCAACTGCTTTATGTTTTTATTGGTGGCGGCTATTATGCGGACGTTGCTCGTTTCGTCATTTTGTGCACCCATCGGTCTAAAACACCGCAAGGTCGGAGATTCGGGACTTCCTGCGAGTGTGTGGAGCAGGGATACTTGCATTTCAAGTGAACAATCAGCAACCTCGTCAAGAAAAACAGTTCCCCCGTCCGCTGTTTTAAAGACACCGTCGAAATCCTTATCTGCACCTGTGAAGGCGCCCTTTTTGTGTCCATAGAGTTTTGACTCCAATAAAGACGGTGTAAGGCTTCCGCAATTTACATACTCAAATTTTGCATTTTTTCTATGCCCTAGGTTATGAATTTCTTTTGCAATGGTGCTTTTCCCGCTTCCACTGGGGCCAAGAATAAGTACGGAATAATCAAATTGCGCGATTCGTCGTGCCTCGCTAATAACTTTTTTTATGGCAGGAGAATCTCCTATTATTCTAACGTCTTTGAATTCGGCGTTGCTTTTTATGCTACGCTTCAAAACGAGCGATGAAAATTGCTCGGGGAGCGAATCTTCGGTAATACTTGAGTTGTATGTTTGCAAGAGGTGGTACTTTTCGAAGTAGGCAGAGGAAAGCATTATTAAAAGCGTGGTTGTGACGCCAACGCCAGAGGACAGATTGCAGTAAAGTTCGTCGCATCGGCACTTAATTGCTTCTATGACGTTTTGTGTTTCAGTATATACTCTTGACAGGTCAGTAATTCTCGGTATTGATTTCTCGCAATCATAAAGAAATACAGATCCACTGAAGGAAGTTTTCTCTTTAAGAAATGTTTCGAATGTTTGTCGACTTTTTAAGAATCCGTATAGGCGATTAGTGATGAGATGTAACTCTTCAATTGAACCGCCGTATTTATTTAGGATGGTCACAATTGGAGATTTATCTCGTTTGCTGTTGATAGTTCTTGCCTTGTCCAGAAATCTTTCTTTGTTTTGATCTTCCTTGAGTTGCAGGATCATCTGCTGTTGTAATTCTGTAGATAGGGCATAGTAGAATATGATTAAGTCCATATCGCCTATCCAACTGAGGAGAGCCGTTGCTTTCAGGACTTTATTCCCTTTGGATGTTTCCATCGTAATTTATATAAATCAATGTTTTTTGTTGCGTTGGTATTGTATCAAATATATGCTCGCATAGTCAACCAACTGGATATATGCAAAAAAACGAATAGTTAATATGTGGGACATGCAGATATATATTTCAAAAGAGCTGCGACTGAAGGTATTGGCACACTTCATGCTCCTATGTGTGATGCCTGAATCAGCAAGCACATTGCTTGCGGGGCAAACAAAAAGAAAGGAGACATAAACAATGTCTATGTATGAGAAGATTGGGCAAATCGCCCGCGACAACTGGGGTTGCCGGTGGAGCTTCGGCGAGCTTGCGGACGAGCTGGGGCTCAACTCAGCTTGGCATGCAGGTCAGCAAGTCGATCGCGCTTGGCACTACTTCAACCGGCGTGGAGACACGTACACGTGCTCGGCCATCAGCCGCGTGTTTTGGTCGAAGGGAAGCAGGTAAAACAGGAGGAAAATCAAATGAAGGATGGGAAAATTGTTGAATCCAGCGATGACGGGAAGACGGTGCGGTGCACGGTCCGGTCGGTACACAAGGAAGGTGTGGCGGTCAGCGTTGAACTGGACGGCCAGATTGTAAACGGCGTGATTTCGCCGCGCTGCTATGGTGTAGGCGAAGAACGCATGAAAGCATTGGCGGCAATTAACCCCGGCGATGCGATAGAGGCCGTCGTGCGGTTATATGACGCGCACACAAAGTCTTGCTCGCTTGTGTTGCCAGGCTTCAAGGATTTGCCGCGTTTGCCGAAGAAGCAGAAGCCGCAGGTCGATGATAAGGGGCGGCGGTTCGGGAGGGTCATGAAGCCGATGTTCAAGCCTGAGGAGGCTGGGACAACCTTCGTCTTTGATTTCGCCAATGTTTGCGCGGCGTTGCCCATGCATGTTGTGCCGAATGCTAAAGTGGCAATCGAAGGACGCTTCGCGGCATCGGGCTACTCCACGTTGTTCTATCTCGAAAAGAGGGCGGCGGGATGGATCTCACACAACCTTGTCTCGAATCAAGCGAAGGATAAATTTTTCGGCGACCTCCGCGCGAATGGAAATGCGTCATTTGTCGGCTCGCACAGGAAATCGTGTGACTTGTCTTGCAAGTGCGGCGAGGCCGACCTTGCAATTCTCCAGACGGTGGGTGCCGTGGAGCATTCTGTTGCAGTCAGCCGCGACGGCTATGCCGATTACGAAGAAACGTTTGGGGAAGTCGTTTCGAATCGTGTGCGAGGCTTCTCTGTCGTTGTCTTGCCGAATGGGAGCGCTATACTCACCGTCGAAGGAGCAAAGGAGGCGGTCGTTATTCCGCCGTTCGATGAAGTAGAGCGTAGCACGGCGGCGTGAGATCATCGCGATCGAAAGGGAAAGGAGTGGGCAAATGAAAAATGCAATGTCGATAATAACGGGGATCCCGGCAAGCATAGGACTTGTCCTTGTGGATCGTCCGATCATCGCTGGCATCGTTGTCGGGCTGCTTACCTGTAAGCATCTCAAGAACTTAAGAGGGCAAAGGAGGTGGTGATGGGAAAGGGGTTTAACCGCATGCTTGTCGCCGAGAGTGTTCAGATGAGAAAGCCGAGAGCTCTTGTCGATAAGGTTGCTGCCCACAGGGACGCCCGGGTACTAATCCTGGGCACTCCTTGGACGGGCAAGGAACTGGTTGCGCAAGCGATCCATTCCCAAAGTGAACGACGGGATGGGCCGTTCCGTGCGTTCAACAGCAATTTCAGGCGCGAGTGCGCCGTTCGTGAAGCCAATGATAGGCTTGTACACTAACAAGAAGGAGAAACAAACCATGAGAAAATCATCGACTCCGGCGCAAGCCGCCACTCAGAGCTTCTTCGACCGCTGCAAGCGCGGTTGGAATTGGCATTTCACTTTTTCCCAGGCGGAATCGCCGTCTGGGGCAAGGGTGACGGAGGTGCGCGAGACGCTGCTCTACAAGACCGGCTCGGGTGTCGAGATCGTTGTCAGCGGATATCCGTATGGCTGCGGTGGACGCGAAGATGCTGTTGTGGATGAGATTCGCGAGGCGGTGCGCGACCTTTACCTGGATGCGCACGAAGAGGGTATCGATTTGAAGGAGGTGCATACGGACGCTTCCGCCAAGTTCTGCATCGCGGCGCCCGTCGAATCTAGCCTCGTGCAGGGCTTTGCCCGTGCGCTTTCAGGTATCCGTCGCGTCATTGTCGACAAGTAGTTCACACGTAAAGCAGAAAGGGCTAGACATGGGAATCCTGTTCAATGTAGCGGGTCACGCCGTCAAGGAATCGTTTAAGCGAATTTTCCTTGAGACGATGGCTCGTACTGCTGCCATTGAGACTGCGAAGGCACTTGTGACAGGCATAGCCTCTGCGGCAAAGAAGCTGAAGCGTAAAATCGAACGCTGGCGCCTCTGGGAGATTGAAAGTATTGAGGTAACGATAGAAGCATAATGAAGTCCACTGGAGAGGAGGTGATGAAGATGAAGGACGACACGTTCGACGACATGTATCCGGAGGGGATTACGGAGCAGGACTGGGAAGACATCTGCGAGGCCGACTAAGCGTCGGCATGCGGGTTGACCCAGGAGGCTGGGCTGGCACGAGACGTCAGCCCAGCCTTTTAAAACCAACAAACAGACAATAGCAGTCCAATGCCACATCTGCCAAGTTTAAGGAGGCAAAACATGGAGCAGAAAAGGAAATACGAGTTGCTCGGCGAGTCGGCGGTAATGCGCCGGCTCCGTGCGACGGTTGAAAAGGCGGCGCAGAGCGATGCGAAGGTGCTGATTACCGGCGAGAGCGGTACGGGCAAGGAAGTCGTCGCCCGGATACTTCATAATCGCTCGCCGCGGGCAGGCAAGCTGTTTGTGGCATTTAACTGTGCCAACACGACGAAGGACCTTGTCCAGAGCCAGCTCTTCGGACACGAGAAAGGCGCATTTACAAGTGCTAGCGAAAGAAGAGAAGGGATTTTCGGCAGCGCCAATGGCGGCACGGTATTCCTGGACGAGATAGGCGAACTTCCGATAGAGGTCCAGGGAGTACTTCTTCGTGCACTGGAAACCGGATGCCGCCAACGCATCGGTGGGACGGAAGAGATCCCTTGCGATGTGCGCCTTGTGGCGGCTACGAATCGCAATCTTGCCGCCATGGTGCGTGAAGGAACATTCCGTAGCGATCTCTATCAGCGCCTTAACGTGGTTCGCATTGTTACGCCACCGCTGAGAGATCACAAGGAAGACATCGCGGAGATAGCTTCCACGTGGATGTCGTATCATTCTGTAGGGCGGACGCTCACGGATGACCAGATTGCCGCACTCATGAAGTACGATTATGTTGACGGCAATGTTCGTGAATTGATGAACCTAATTGACCGCGCCTTGGCATTGGATATCACGGATTTCGACGCCATGATTGCTGAGCATGTTGAAATGAACATGATTCCGACCTGTGAAATTGATGACGAGCATTTGGATTCGGCAATCCGCAATCACGTGAAAAAGATCCATGCAAAGTATGACGGCAACGCTTCGCTGGCCGCACGTCATCTTGGAATCAGTCGCAATACGCTGCGGAGGTATTTGCTGCCCCAAAAATGACGGGCGGTGCACAAGATTTGGGCAATGGCATGGCGAGAACCGTTGAAAAGCCGCAATCTTGAGGTATGGCACGGCTATTGCTCAGTGTTTGGCCGGGGAGACGTAAATTAATGAATATGAATGCTGCTAGGACGACCGACCCGGAGAACAGCACGGCAGAACCCGACTGGACTCGCATTCAGGAATGGCTGCATAATGCGGTCATGGAATTGGATTACATCGTGTGGCGGGTAATAGCAAAACGTACGGGTGGCATGCCGGATGAGGCCCCGACCCTGTATAAGATAGCTGCAGACCTGGAAGAAGAGTCGCTGACGGAAGATGTTGTTCGTCGCCGGCTGCAAGAGTTGGCTGATTTGGCGAATGGTTGGCGGACAAATGAGACATTTCCGCAATTCTAAACTGAAAACAAGAAAGGGGTGACATGAAGACGCAAAAGGCTCTTGTTGGAGTTGCCATTGCCGCAGTGGTGGCGCTTGCCGCGATGGGGCTGGTGTTTTGCTGGCACTGTCCGGATTTGATACATGATGCCGGCGGTGTCGTTTCGCATTATCGGTTCAATCGCCAACTGGCGTGGAATGGCGCGGGCGTTTGTGCGTTCGTGCTGGCCTTCATGGTCGGCTGGAAACGTTGGCTTAAGGCTGCGCCGTTCGTCTTTGCAGGATGGGCTGTACTCTGGGTTGGGGCTCACTCCAGCCCAATGGTCAACGGATCTCACTCGTTTGCGGTATTGGGACCGGTCTCTGTAGAGGTTTGGGCGGTGTTCCCGTTCGCGGCTGCATTGCTGACGGCATGGGTCGCCAAACGGTATGGAGGGCGAATCAAGTGGATATTGCTTACGGTATGCGTTTCTGCCGTCATGGCCATATGTTGGGAGATTCTCATTGATGCCAACAGGATGCAGCGCATATTTGCCTGGTGGTTTGGCGTTGGGGAGTCTGACTACAACACTGTGCGGGCGGTTCTCCAGATGGAAATGAAGCAGCTCTTCGAATCGGCGCACTGGTTTTTGGGCGTCGATGGTGAACTGAAAAGGATGCCGTGCCTCTTCACTTCTGGTGCATCCAGCGCTGCGGCGTGGCTCTTCGGGAAATGGTTCGTGGCACTTGCGATGGCGCTGTTTGCCGTGCTCGCTGTTTGCGGTGCCTGGGTTTGGCGGTACACGCCGAATCGCGAGAAGAGACTCTTCATTTTGATTTGGGGCGCGAGTGTCATTGTCCCGGCTGTCAATGGTCCGTTGCAATGTCTTGGTCTGGTCCCGTTTTGTGATATCAGCATGCCCATGGTTTCGTACGGAGGCACGGCTGCGCTCATGACCTGGATGGGCGCAGGTGTGCTGATATCAATTTGTATTGAGATGATAAAAGGCGCTAATGTGCCAAGTATTATGAATGTACCATATAATTATGAAAGTACTGAAGAACAAACAAGAGCATCAAATTAGGTGAAAACGAAATGAAAAACAAGACATTGTGGCAGATTTGCCAACAAGAACTCGCGGCGGTAACGGCCGCCGCCCACAACACCGACTGTGACGGTTTCACGGCTGCCATTGAGTTCGGGCACGTCAACGAAGGCATGCGTGCGCGCAGTGACGTCATGCTTGACAGAGTTGCGGCTGAATTGCCCGTTGGTGGCGAACTTGCATGGAAGTGGACAGCTGCGGGTGATGGCGTTTCGCTGAAGGCGACTGGCCTCAAGCATTGCGCGGCGTTTGAGCGGGCGGCTATTGCCGAACACGTAATCGACGCCATCTGCGCATGCGCAGAGGAAGGCGGTGCAAGATGATCGTTCCGCTGTTTAAGGTTGCTGCTGAAGCAGTCAAGAAGTCGCCATCGCTCATGCGCCGCGCAATGGAGGCTTGCATGATTGCATTTGCCTCTGCCGTTGGCGCTGAAGGCGGACGTATGTCATGTCGATGTCTCGAGAAGCAGTGTTCCAAGCTGCAAGCACAGCGGTGCAAGACGAGAGGAGGCCGTCGATGAGTTGGCTGTCGATGTTTCGGCATATCCCAACCGAGTACGATGACGACCCTTGCGCAGGGGAATTCGTGTGCTGCAAAGGGTGTGGTCACTGGACGGATGTGCGGATGTTCACATGTGGCTGCTGCGAATCATGCGGTCGTACATTTGACGGGAGCGAGGATTCGCAGTGTGGGAGATATCCTCCCGGGTGGGAGGATTGCGAGGATTATGACCAGTACGACTCCTATTGGGGATAACGGACTCATTGCCGAGGGGCGGAAACGCCCCTCGGGTGATTGGAAAACAACAACTAATGCAGGAAAGAAAAATATGAATAATATCGCTACTGTGACGCCGAGAAAGTTGCTTTCCACGGTTTGCAAATACTATGGAATCAGGAATGTCAAGCAACTCAATGCGCCTGTGAGGCTGGGTTCTTGTTGGCGTCATTTCATCCTTGAGGAGGCCCGGCAGGTGGCGTGTTGGCTGCTGAAAAGGCATTGTGATCTCTCGTTGGAGGAATTGCAGCAATGTGCCGTCTGCAAGGAACTGCAGTGGCATGCAATGCATATTGAAGTTGCTGTTGCTCAGGCATGTCGGAGACTCGCCGATGGGGATTTCGCTTTCCGTCTTGGTGTGGAGCATGTCGAGCAGATGCTATTGGCAAGATTCATCGGCAATCGGTAGCCTGTTGCCGTTGGGCATGAAAGTTTGGCAGGCCTTTCTTTTTCAGGTTGTGTCGGTGAGGTCGGTGAAGATCGGATGGCGCCAGCGGCCATTGACCCTGCCGTTCGGCGTGTGGTATAATGCCAATATCCTTAAGGGAAGGGTCCGCTAAACCATGAAACGACTGACTGCTGCCGCAGCTTCATTGTGCGCCGCCGCCGCTTTCGCGCTCGACTGCACCGACCTCTCGCTCCTGTCGCGCAAGACGGAGTACACGCTCGACACGGCTACGGGCGGCATCGATGGCCTGCTTGAGTTCGACGAAGATGCCAACAAGGGCTGGCATCTCGTCAAGACGACCGAAAACGGCGTGGAGTCGCTGAAGTTCTTCTGGAAGCTCAGCATTACGGTCATCGTCCGCTGACGGCGGACCCGAGAGGGTGTACGACAAGAAGCATCGTGACATGATGCATGTTTTTGTCTATCCTTTTTGCGGTTGAGTGCATCTAACCTTTCAAGGATGGAGATTTGGGAGGATATCGCCGCCAACGCGGAGGAGGGGTCCAAACGACTTGTCGCTGAGTATGGCGACAGGTTGTTTAGCGCCGCAGTCTGCATTTGCGGCAATGACAATGACGCGGAGGATCTTGTATTCCGCACCCTATCCCATGCAGTTGCCAAGATAAGGCAATACGGCAAGCGCAGTTCGTTCTTTTCCTGGCTTTATAGTATTCTTGCAAACTTTCACAGGATGGACATGCGTCGTAAGGGTTTCAACGCCCTTGTCTTCAGCGATGAACATCCCGAGCGCATTGATCCTTCGCCAAATCCGGCAGAAAACCTTGATTCCAGGATGGAATCCGCTATTATCCGCGAGGCGACTGCTCGATTGCCCGAACCACTCCGAGAAATTATTGTTCTTCGCTATTTTGAGGACTTAAGCTTGCGTGAGATTGCGACAATGTTGAAACTGCCACTTAGCACCGTAAAGTTCCGTCTGCATTTCGCCAAGCGAAAACTTCGCTCACGACTAGAACTATCCTTATTGGGGAAAACAGCATCTTACAAAGGACAGACACCATGAACTGCAAAGAGGCCATAGAGCTAGCCGAAGAGGCAATGGACAAGGATTTGCCCCGCGCCGTCAAGCGTAGGTTGGACCTGCACCTGTCTCATTGCGAATCATGCCGTCGGTTTTTCGAGGCCGAACGTAACGAGCATGTACGCTGGTTCTGCATTTTCAACGATCCTAAAGCCATGCGCAGCCTGCCGCCTGGGTTTGCAGACCGCTTGGCGACATCGGTGTGCTTGGCACGTCCCAGTTTTTGGTTCCGCATTCCGCGCTGGGCCAAAATTGCGGCATGTTTGATGGCATTGGCCTCTTTCGTCTCGTTCGCGGCGGCGGTGATTGTGGAGAAGACGACAGAGAGCGATGATTTTGCCGATCAGGAAGGGACGGGCGCGACAGAAGGGACGGGCGAGACAGTCATCGAACCTGTGACAGATGCCGTCTCTTGTGTCTCTGCCGTACCTTCGACCCAATCTTTCGGCGACCAACTTGATGCCAGCCAACTTGAAGCCAACCAAGGAGAACGCGAAATGAACATCAAGAAGAAAGCAGTCACCGCACTGGCGGCGACAACATTGGCGGCGGCACCCGCTTCCGCGACGGAACTTCCCTGGACGGGCGGCGATGCGACGCTCGGCGACGGCAAGGTCGTCATTCTGTGCGACGGTAGCGGCAGCGTGACGAACATCGTTGCCAAGCCGACGGATGGCGAAGAGCTGCGCATTACTGGCGAGGCGATGACGTTTGCGGACGGTGCGAAGGTTTCCCTTGCGTCGCCGGCGTCGGGTTCATACGCGTACGGCAGTCTCGTTTTTGCCAACGATGTGACAGCGGAAGGTGCGCTCACCCTGAACCGTACCGACGGCGCGTTCCCGATATGGAGCGGCAACAGGCTTGTCGGCGTGAATTGGGTGAACGCTTTCGCCGCTAATGGCACAAAAGCCGCCGACTGGAACATCCATTCTGCGTATGCCGTTCCGACAGATGCCGCTGCGTCCGTATCCTCGAATGAATGTCCTCATGGCATTTATCGTCCAATACCGACCCATGGGTCGGTGTGCAACCGCTGGTCTGGCAAGTACACGTTTTCGGCTCGGTTCCAGTTGCAGCTTACGACAAGCGGCTACATCCAGGCGCGCATGCTGACGGGTATGAGGACGACTGCGGGTCTGTATCTGCCCGGCACGGACACATGGAGCGACAGCAAGTACCGCAAGGGCACGGAGAGCGATGCGCGTTGGTTCTGGCATAACAGCACGCCTGTTGAAGGAGTAACGCTCGCATACGGTGGCGATGAATACGACTTGGGCGTCTGCCGCATCATATTCCAGCACAAGGACGCGTCCATGGGGACGATAGGCTTTGCCGGAGAGGTGACGATGGCCGGGGCTGTTGCGGTTCAGCAGGGCGTCAAGATGGCAGTGATGGCGAAGGCGAACAGCACGTTCGCGGCTCCTGCGCTTTCAGGATACGGCGATGTGGAATACGCCCGCAACGCGACGCTTTCTCAGGCAAGTGCCATGGTTCATGGCACGATCACCGTGACGAATTCCACGGTCACGGTCTCGGCGCTTGGCGCCATACCGAATTATTGCACGGTTGTGGTTGACGATGGAGGTCTGTTGGACTTCACGGGGGCCACGGGGAATAGCTTGGACGTCAAGACCGACTTGGAGGTTCGCAAAGGCGGAAGGATTCTTTCAAATGCCAGCTACGGTACCACATGGAAGTTCGCGCGCAAATTGCCATTCAATCTGCTGGGCGGTACGCTTGAATGCAACTCTAACGGCGGAAGCGTGAACTACGTCTATCTGAGCCGTCTGCTGGCGATGGACGGAGCAACGCTGAAAAGCAACAAGCCGTTCTGGGTGGCGAATGACGGCGATGGGTATTGGACAATCGGCGGCACGGGCGCGACCGTCGATGGACCGGTAGAGTTCCTGAGCGCAAGCTCGACGGCGGTTCGCGGGGCGGTCGTCAATGTGAACGATGGCGCGACGCTGACTTTCGCAAATACGCTGGCCTACAATTCGGGATATCCACATG
Source organism: Kiritimatiellia bacterium (assembly GCA_017403825.1). Taxonomy (GTDB): domain Bacteria; phylum Verrucomicrobiota; class Kiritimatiellia; order RFP12; family UBA1067; genus UBA1067. The sequence goes on along the minus strand of JAFRDO010000067.1, from coordinate 72,120 downwards.
TCGATTTCATCAAGAAGGGCGGTGGCACGGTGTTGTGCCAGAGCACATGCCAGCCGACAGCCATTGCCAAGGGAATGACGGTGCAGGACGGCGTGTGGAAGCTTGGCATCAGCAACAGCTGGCTGAACGCACGTCCGCTCATTCTGGACGGTGGTACCTTCGCGGGTGCGACCAATACGGCGAACACGGTCGGTGCCCTGACGGTCGGGGCGAATGGCGGAACCATTGAACTCGACCCGGGGGCGACGCTCGCGTTCGCAAATTCGACCAACCAGACGTGGTCGGGTTCGCTGACCATCAAGGGGTGGCGCGAAAGTGCGGTAAAGTTCGGCAATTCCGCGGAGGCGCTTGCCAAAGAGCAGTTGGAGCTGATTCGTGCGGAGACCCCGAGCGGCAGGAAACTGCGCTTGTGCCTTTCCGCTGGCGGCTATCTTGCACGGTATGGCGTAACGATCGTAATCCGATAACGAGAGTCGGCAGAATGATTTTCGGTTTGCTGATACAGCTCGGCACCAACATGTGGGAGCGGCCGGGTGCGGTCACCGACCATGTGCGTTGCGACGAGCGGATCTGGAACGAGATAACGGCGCGGATGGCTGAGCGCGGGGCGAATATGCTTGTCATCGACCTGGGCGAAGCGTTGTTCTACCCCAGCCACCCAGAGCTTGCCGTCAAGGGGACGTGGAGCCCCGAAAAGATGAGGGCGGAGCTGGCGCGCCTCAGGAAGATGGGAATTGAGCCGATACCCAAGCTCAACTTCAGCTCCAGCCACGACCCGTGGCTTGGCGAGTATTCGCGCATGCTCTCGACCGAGACGTACTACCGCGTCGTTGCGGATGTCATTCGCGACACAGCGGAGATATTCGACCGTCCGCGCTTCTTCCATCTCGGCTGGGATGAAGAGACGGCGAAAGGGCAGGGGAACTACCAGTATCTGGCCGTCCGTCAGGGCGACCTGTGGTGGCATGACATGCTGTATACGGCCAAGGAGGCGGAGCGGCATGGCGCCAAGGCATGGATATGGAGCGACAAGGAGTGGCTTCACAAGGACGAGTTCCTGGCGAAATGTCCGCGCTCCGTGCTGCAGTCGCCCTGGTATTACTGCGACGGGTTCGGCCCCAAGTGGGAAAAGCGTGACGACAAGAAGATGCGCGAAGGGCCTTATGCCGAACCTTACACGCTGTGCGCGTTCAAGGAGCTGGACGAAGCGGGGTTCGACCAGGTCGCATGTGGCTCCAACTGCGGCTACAAGACGAACTTCCCGCGTCTCGTCGAGCATTGCCTCAAGAACGTGTCGAAGGAACGGCTTCTTGGTTTTCTCCATGCGCCGTGGTGCGACGTCACGAACGCAGAGGGCGGCAAGTACCGGCAGCGGTATCTTGACGCCGTAGATCAGCTGGGCGATGCTGTAAAACATATGGGGTAGCGAAAGGCGAATGGAGTATGGAGATGACGATGCGAAAAATGGTGGTGGCGGCATTCGGCATGTGCGCTGCGATTGCTGAAGCGGCGTGGGAACCGGGTGAGCCGGTCACGGCCTATTGGGGCGGTCCGGGCTACTGGACGAACGAGGAGAAACTGGACGATCGCTGGCTCAGACAGCTGAAGGATGGTGGATTCAACACAGTGTGGGCGCGGACTCCGGAGGAGCTGGACAACGCCGCGCGCTACGGGATGCGCGTCATCTACATGCTCGATCCAAAGACCGTCTGGTTCAAAGTCGATTTGGACGATCCCGCACAAGCAGCTGCGCTTGCGGCGCGTATTGACCGTGTGAAGGACCATCCAGCGCTTTATGTCTATCAACATTGGGATGAACCTTCGGCCGGGAAGTTCTCCGAACTGGTCCGTGTGAAGGAATGGATTAGACGGCGCGATCCGAATCATGCCACATGGATCAACCTTCTGCCGTGCTATGCGACCAACGAACAGCTTGGCGTGGAAGGCGACAGGACCAGAGCCTACTGGGAATATGTGAAGCGCTATGGAGAAATGTATTGTCCGGAATTCCTGACCTACGACCACTATCAGTTCAAGACGAGTGGGGATGTGGGCGTATACTTCCTCAACATGGGCATCATCTGCCAGAGTGCGGACGCAAGGCGGATTCCGTTTTGGAATGGGGTGCAGGCCTGCTCATGGACGCCCGGAAAACTCGCCTCGCCATCGTCGCCGCGCATCCCCGGACCGGATGAAATGCGCTATCTCGTCTATACGACGGCGGCGTATGGCGCACATGGCATCTACTATTACGTGTATTGCCGCAAGGGACATGTCGGCTCCATTGTGGCGTTGGACGGCACCCCTGACGTGAAGTACGGGGTGCTGAAGACGCTCAACCGTGAGTTTGTGGCGATATCAAGGGTTCTCTCCTCGTTCAATTTCACGGGCGCATACTTTCAAGGACTTCATGCGTCCGGTACCACGCCCTACTGTGAACAGGCACTTTTGAAGATCACCCCCGAAACGCCGTATGCGGAACTGAAACCGTTGCAGGAGCTGACGGATACGACGCTCGTGACGCGGTTTGACGCGCCTGGCAAGCCCACGCATCTGATGGTGGTGAACTGCGACTACCGCAAGGACCGCACACTCCAAATCAAGGTGCCGTCCGCCGCCGAACTGTTTGATCCGCATTCTGGCAAGTGGTCGCCAACGGGGGCGGAGTTCGATCTTGCGTTGATTCGTGGCGGCGGCGCACTGTTGCGCTTGCCATAGGGGAAGGACTTAAACCTGCGGTGTGGAAATGATGACGCGGAAAGAGTTTCTGGGCGGCACGGCGGCGTTCGCAGCGTGGCCGATGTTCGCCAAGACCGCCGGCAGACCGCTGATGCGGCTTGGGATGATTGCCGATACACATTTGATCGTCAGGGACAACGGGTGCGGCCTTCAGAACAGCCTGTGCTTCGAGCCTGCGCTTCGCTACTTCGACGAACGAAAGGCCGACGGCGTGCTGATAGCAGGAGACCTGACGGATTTCGGCACGGCGTCGGGTCTGCGCCATTTCGCCTCCATCTGGGACAAGGTGTTTCCCGGCAACAGGCGTTCGGACGGTGCGCCTGTCAAGATGCTGCACATCTTCGGCGACCATGACATGGGCGGCTATATGCACAAGCTCAACTGGGCACCGAAAGCTGAGGTGGCGACGGGCGCGATTCCGGATATGGACATCTCCGCGCTGTGGGGCGAGTGCTTCCACGAGGAATGGGCGCCGATTCAAGTTAAGGAGTGCTGTGGCTACAAGTTCGTTCTCGCCCATCATCCTCGCCACACCAAGGAGTCCGACCACGGCAATTCGATTCCATGTCTTGTGGATTTCATGGAGAGTCAGAAGTTTGATCCGAAGAAGCCGTTTTTCTTCGTGCAGCATCGAATGTTCAAGGGTACGGTCGGCGAACCGAACTGTTCTGGATGGGAGAACGGCAAGACGACGGAAGTTCTGAAGAACTATCCGAACGTGCTGGCGATCTGCGGACACGGGCATCAGAATGCGGCGGACGAGCTGAACCTCTGGCAGGGCGAATTCACCGCGATTGAAGTGCCGTCCCTCAACTTCTGCTGTACGCGTAAGGGACGCGAGAACGGCTATCATCCTGCTGACAGGGATATCATTATGCCGAAGGGAGAAATCCGCAAGTCGTGGCAGGGGATGTTCGGTACGATGTACCTGGACAAGTTCGTGGTTGAGCGTCGCGACTTCCTGAACGGCATGCCGCTTGGACCAGACTGGATTATTCCGATGCCTAGCCCAGACGGATCGTTGCGTACGGAGGTGCGGTCGAAGAAAGCGATTGCGCCGCAGTTCGCGGAAGATGCGAAGATTTCTGTATCGGAGCGGAAGGTGGTGAACGCGGCGAAGAAGGAGACAGATGCAGTAGTCGTCTCTTTCCCCGTTGCCCATGCCACGGCGAGGACGCCCCGCGCGTTCGACTATGCCGTGACGGCGCGGAAAGGCGGAAAAGTTATCAAGGAGAAGTTCGTCTTTCCCAAAGGGCAGTTCTGGGCAGACGAGAAGGATACGCAACAGGTGGAATGCGCGTTTGCGATGACCGACCTGCCGGCCGACTGGCGCATAGCGGTGAAGTTCACCGCTGCGCCACGAAACTCGTTCGGCAAGCGCGGCGGAGCGATTTCGAGGTCGGCTTGTAACTGAAAAGTGGTTGTCATGCAATTTTTCAGTACCTGAAAAATGGTGGTATTGCAACTTTTTAGGAGATATGCTATAATTTGGTGAAAAGGAGAAGATAGATGCTACGGCGTAAGTTCTATGATAAGCTCTTGGAATGGAAGCGAAAGGTGGCGAAAAAGCCACTTTTGGTTAAAGGTGCACGGTAGGTTGGCAAGACATTCATCATTAGGCAGTTCGCAGAGACCTATGATTCGTTTGTTGAACTTAATTTTCTCAAGAATCCCGAACACTGCCGAATCTTTGAAGGCGCACTCGATGCTGATTCGATTTATTCAAGAATGACGTTGGTTGTCAGGGATGTCCGCTTTGTTCCAGGCAGGACTCTTGTCTTTCTGGATGAGATACAGAAGTGCGGTGCTGCAAGGACGGCTCTGAAGTTTCTTGCGGAGGATGGGCGGTACGACATTGTCGCATCAGGTTCACTTCTTGGCATTCAGCAAAACGGGGTAGCCAGCATCCCTGTCGGCTATGAAGAGACCGCTGTCATGCATTCGCTGGACTTGGAGGAGTTCCTTTGGGCCAAGGGCTATTCTCCTGAGCAGATTGCGGCACTACGCGAGGCGTTTGTCGGGCGCAGGAAGGTGGATGATTTTGTCAATGGCAAGTTTCACGAAGAGACAAGGGACTACATCGCAATCGGTGGCATGCCAGAGGTCGTGGACGCATTTGCGGCGCACAGGGACTATGGCGAAGCGGATGAGATTCAGCGGCGAATCATAAGCGACTACATGGACGACATAATGAACTACGCTCCATCTGCCGAAAAACCGAAGGTCAAGAGCTGCTTCATGTCCATGCCGCGCCAGCTCGCGCGGGAGTCGGAGAACAGGAAGTTCAAGTATTCCGAAGTGGAAAAAGGCGTAGGTGCAAGGAAGTACGGAAATTCCGTCAAGTGGCTGCGCGATGCGGAGATTGCCGAGATGGCCTACAGCCTGTCCGCACCGTTGTTCCCGTTGTCGGCTTACGTGGACGATTCGATATTCAAGCTATATCTCTCAGACATCGGGTTGCTCACAGCAATGTATGGGTTTGAGGTCAAGGCATCCGTGATTGGCGAAACGATTGCGGGGACAGTCAAAGGTGCACTCTATGAAAATCTGATCGCATCGTGCCTTGTGCGCAATGGACATCCCATTCGGTACATTCGCGACAGGCACGAGCCGCTTGAAGTTGAGTTCCTTGTCGAGAGTGATGGCATGGTTGTCCCGATAGAGGTCAAGGCTTCTAATTCTTCCACTGCATCGCTAGATAGGCTGCTTGCCCGCGAAGACATTGCGTTCGGATACAAGCTGACCGCAGGCAATGTCGGTGTCGTTGGCAAGAAGATCACACTCCCGCGCTACATGGCTATGTTCCTCTGACATGTGGAAGTGGTCTCGGCATTGTTGTTCTTGAGTTGCATATGGAGAGGATAATTCCAAATTTTCTGAAAATTCTTGCTGATTTTATAATTTTTTGCATTTCGTTGCCACAAGCGGTGCGATTTATGGTATAATATCCTTCAATTCCCATACGTAGGGAGTTGATATTAAGGAGAAAAAATGGTCAGTTACAAGAAACTTGGTCTTGTCAATACCAAGAAGATGTTCGCGAAGGCCGTCAAGGGCGGTTATGCGATTCCGGCGTTCAACTTTAACACGATGGAGCAGATGCAGGCCATCGTGCAGGCAGCGGTCGAGACGAAGTCTCCCGTCATCATGCAGGTGTCGAAGGGGGCGCGCAAGTATGCGAACCCGACGATCCTTAGGTACATGGCCGAGGGTGCGGTCGCCTATGCCAAGGAGCTTGGCTGCAAGAAGCCGCAGATAGTGCTTCACCTTGACCATGGCGACAGCTATGAGACTTGCAAGAGCTGTATCGACAGCGGTTTTTCGTCGGTTATGATCGACGGCAGCGCGCTTCCCTTCAAGGAGAACATCAAGCTTACCAAGAAGGTCGTCGCCTACGCGCACAAGCATGACGTTACGGTCGAGGCAGAGCTGGGCGTGCTTGCCGGCGTCGAGGACGAGGTCCAGGCGGCGGAGAGCCACTACACGAAGCCCGAAGAGGTGATCGAGTTCGCCACGAAGACGGGCTGCGACTCGCTCGCCATCTCCATCGGTACCTCGCATGGGGCGTACAAGTTCAAGCCCGAGCAGTGCACCCGCGACCCGAAGACGGGCAAGCTCGTTCCGCCGCCGCTGGCGTTCGACGTGCTGAAGGCGGTGGAGAAGAAGCTTCCCGGCTTCCCGATCGTGCTGCACGGGTCGTCCAGCGTGCCGCAGGAGCACGTCGACACCATCAACAAGTTCGGCGGCAAGCTGCCTGACGCGATCGGCATTCCCGAGGAGCAGCTCAGGAAGGCGGCGAAGAGTGCGGTCTGCAAGATCAACATCGACAGCGACTCGCGCCTTGCGATGACTGCGGCCATACGCAAGCACCTTGCGGAGAATCCGGGTCACTTCGACCCGCGCCAGTACCTTACGCCGGCGCGCGAGGCCATGAAGGAGCTTTACGTCCACAAGATCGTGAAGGTTCTCGGTTCCAACAACAAGCTCTGATAGTTCGGGGGGTCGTCATGGCGGAGAAGAAGTCGGCTTATGCGCAGGCGGGCGTAAACATCGACGTCAAGATGAGCGCGGTCGGCGCCATCAAGCAGATGGTCGCCGCCACCAAGACCCAGAACGTCATCGGCGGGATCGGCTCGTTCGGCGGGCTTCATAAGGTCCCGCCGGGAAAGGACATGATCCTCGTAGCGTCGTCCGACGGCGTGGGCACGAAGCTCAAGGTCGCGGCGATGATGAACCGGCACGACACGGTCGGGCAGGACATCGTGAACCACTGCGTGAACGACATACTGGTGCAGGGCGCGAAGCCCCTGTTCTTCATGGACTATGTCGGCACGGCGAAGGTGGTTCCCGAGCAGTTCAAGCAGGTTGTGAGCGGCTTGTGCAAGGCGTGCAAGGAGAACAAGATGGCGCTTCTCGGCGGTGAGACCGCCGAGATGCCGGGCCTCTACCCCGCCGGCGAATACGACCTCGTCGGCACGATCGTCGGCTGCGTGCAGAGGAAGAACCTCATCACCGGCAAGTCGATCCGTGCGGGCGACGTGATTATCGGCTTCCCTTCCGGGGGGCTGCAGACTAACGGCTTTTCGCTGGCCAGGCGCGTTATCTTCGACCTTTCCGGCTACAGCTGGCAGGACAAGCTGCCAGGCACCAACCAGACGTTCGGCGATGCGCTGCTGGCGGTGCACCGCAGCTTCCTTCGGCCGGTTGCGAAGCTGATGGAGCGCAAGGTGCGCATCACCGGTATGGCGCACATCACCGGCGGCGGCTTCCCCGACAACATTCCGCGCGTGCTGCCGAAGTGCGTGAACGCCGAGATCGACCGCGCGTCCTGGGAGGTGCCGACGATCTTCAAGTTCATCGAGCGCCAGGGCAGGGTCGACCGCGACGAGATGTACCGCGTGTTCAACATGGGCATTGGCTACGTCGTGATCATCGCGAAGAAGGATCTCGTGAAGGCCACGAACATACTGCGCGCGCAGCACCAGCAGTATTCGATTATCGGCGTCTGCCGCAAGGGCACCGGCGTCGTGACCTACAAGAACTGAGGGAGCGGCCTTTCGGCAATCATGCAGGCTGGCAAGATCGACGTCGGGTACGTGGCCGAACTGGCCCGGCTGGAGCTGACTGCCGAGGAGCGGGCGGTATTCCAGCCTCAGCTCGAGAGCATCGTCGGCTACGTGGAGAAGATTTCCGAGGTTGATGTCGAGGGCATCGAGCCGATGATGCACGGTCGCACGCTCGTCAATGCGTTCCGCGAGGACGAGGTGGGCGAGTCCCTGCCGGTCGAGACCGCGCTAGGCAATGCGCCGGCGCGTGTGGGCGACGAGTTCCTGCTGCCGAAGATCGTCGAGGGTGCGGAGAGCTGACGATGGAACTCTACGAACTCGGGATAAAGGCGGCGCAGGAGGGTCTGGCGAAGGGCGACTTCACCAGCGAGGAGCTGACGCAGGCGGTCATCGACAGGTACCATGCGGCGGACGGCAAGATCGGCGCTTATCTTACGTTCGACGAGGAAGGCGCCTTGCGGCTCGCGCGGGAGAACCCGAAATCGGTGCCGATTGCAATCAAGGACCTCATAAACGTGAATGGCCAGCCCTGCACGTGCGCGTCGAAGATCCTGAAGGGCTACGTGTCGCCATATGACGCGACGGTCATCCGCAACATGAAGGCCAACGGCTTCATACCCGCCGGTCGCGTGAACATGGACGAGTTCGCGATGGGGTCCTCCACGGAGAACTCCGGTCTGGGGGTGACGCGCAATCCGCACGACCTCTCTCGCGTGCCCGGCGGCTCGTCCGGCGGAAGCGCGGCGGCCGTCGGCGGAAACCTCTGCATTGCCGCGCTCGGCACGGACACTGGCGGGTCGATACGCCAGCCAGCCAGCTTCTGCGGGTGCGTCGGGGTGAAGCCGAGCTACGGGCGCGTCAGCCGCTACGGCGTCACCGCGTTCGCAAGCTCACTTGACCAGGTGGGGCCGATGACGAAGTCCGTCGAGGACGCGGCGATCCTTCTCAAGGCTCTGGCGGGCCATGACGCGATGGACGGGACGACGCCTGACGTGCCGGTGCCGGACTACGCGGCGGCGCTTGAGGGCGCAACGCTGAAGGGCGTGCGGCTCGGGCTGCCAAAGGAATATTTCGACGTGTCCGGCTTGGACCCGGAGGTGCGGCGCATCACCGAGGCGGCGATCCGCGCCTGCGAGGCGGCGGGGGCCGAGCTGGTGGAGGTCTCGCTGCCGCACACCGAGTATGCGATGGCCGTATATTACATCATAGCGCCGGCGGAGGCAAGCGCGAACCTCGCGCGGTTCGACGGCGTCAGGTACGGGCATCGCAGCGACAAGGCGACAGACGTCTATTCGCTCTACACGAAGAGCAGGGCGGAGGGCTTCGGGCCGGAGGTGAAGCGCCGCATAATCATGGGCACCTACGTGTTGTCCAGCGGCTACTACGACGCCTACTACGGGAGGGCGCAGAAGGTGCGCACGCTCGTCACCCGCGACTTCGTGGAAGCGTTTGAGAAGGTTGACGCCATCGTCTCTCCGTGCGCTCCGACTCCGGCGTTCAAGTTCGGCGAGAACCAGGATCCGCTGACCATGTACCTGAACGACCTCTACACGATACCGTCCGCCCTCGCCGGGGTCTGTGCGGCGTCCGTGCCTGCGGGTCTTACGGAGGGCACGCGCCTGCCGGTCGGCGTCCAGTTCATCTGCGGCGGCTTCGAGGAAGAGCGGCTGCTAAGGATATGCAAGGCTTATGAAGACAGCAACAATTGAGACGGACAGGGGAGCCATCGTGCTCGCCCTTGACGACGAGAAGGCGCCGGCGACGGTCGCCAACTTCGTGCGGTACGCGCAGGACGGCCACTACGACGGCACGATCTTCCACCGCGTGATCGACGGGTTCATGATCCAGGGCGGCGGCTTCACGAAGGACATGCGCCAGAAGCCGACGCGCGAGCCGGTCCGCAACGAGGCGATGAACGGCCTGAAGAACCTGCGCGGCACTATCGCGATGGCCCGCACGATGGTCGTGGACTCGGCGACAAGCCAGTTCTTCATCAACCTCGTCGACAACGGATTCCTCGATTTCCAGAACCCGACGCCGCAGGGCTTCGGCTATGCGGTGTTCGGAAAGGTCACTTCCGGCATGGAGGTGGTGGACGCCATCGCCAAGGTGAAGACCGGCAGCGCGGGTCCCCATCAGGACGTGCCGGTGACGCCCGTGGAGATCAAGAAGGTCACGGTCGGTTGATTTTCCGCCGCAGAAAGTATATAATTTACGCAACAGTCACAATCAGCAGGAGCAAGCAATGAAGAAGTTGATCACTCTCGCCCTGGTCGCGGCAGCAGTCGCGCCCGTGTTTGCACAGGAGCCGGAGGCTGCGGATGACGCGGTCCCCGTGCGCGAGGAACGCAGCCACAGCAGCGATGTCTGGCCGGCGTTCATCGCCATCTGCGAATTCCCTGACGTCCCCGACGTCATCGGTCTTCGCCTGACGCTTCCGTTCTCGACGCGCCAGGAGAACATAACCGGCATCGACCTCGGCCTGTGGGGCCGGTCGCTCTACTTCGAGGGCATCCAGGTGAACCTGCTGCGCAACGACGTCAAGGACGATGCGGCCTGCGTGCAGGTCGGCCTTTACAACTCCGTTGGCGGCGGCGACCTGCTCGGTCTCCAGGGCGGTCTCTGGAACGAGGCGAATTCCATGCGCGGCGCCCAGGTTGGCCTCGTGAACGTCTCCGGCGAGACCGAGGGTTTCCAGGTCGGCATCATCAACCGGTCCGAGACGATGCACGGCTATCAGGTCGGCCTCATCAACATAATCCGCGACGCCGAGCTTCAGTTCTTCCCGATCGTCAACATCGGGTTCTGAACCATGACGATCCGTCCGTTTGTGGCCATCCGGCCCGACGTCCGCTTTGTGGCGGACGTCGCGGCGGTTCCGTATGACGTAGTCGACACGGCCGAGGCAAAGGTTCTTGCCGCTGGCAATCCGAGGAGCTTCCTCCACGTGTCGCGTCCGGAAATCGACCTGCCGGACGGAACGGACTGTGCGTCGCCGGAGGCGTATGCCCAGGCGCGCCGTGCGCTCGACCGCCTGGTTGGCGACGGCACGCTCGTGCGAGACGGCGAGCCGAAGTTCTACGCCTATCGCCAGACCATGGGCTCCCACTCGCAGACCGGTATCGTGGCGACGTTTGACACGAAGGACTACCTGTCAGGCGTCCTGAAGCAGCATGAGAAGACGCGCAAGGACAAGGAAGACGACCGCACGCGCCACATCGAGACTCTTTCCGCGCACACCGGGCCTGCGTTCCTCACCTACCGCGATGACAAGGCGATCGACCTTATAGTCGCCGACGCCTGCCGCCGCGAACCGCTCTATGACTTCGTGGCGCCTGACGGCATCGGCCACACGGTGTGGGAGATCGCGTCCTCAAGGGACTGCGCGGCCGACGAGCTGGTAGAGCTCTTCGCGCGGATTCCCGTAGCTTACATCGCCGACGGCCACCACCGCAGCGCGGCGGCGGCTCGCTACGCACAGGCGCACGGCTTCGAGGGCGAGAGCCGCTTCTTCATGGCGGTCATCTTCCCAGCGAGCCAACTGAAGATACTCGCCTACAACCGGCTGGTCAGGGACTTGAACGGCCTGTCCGAATACGAGTTCATGTCGAAGGTATCCGAGAACTTTGCCATCGGAAAGAAGGGCGAGCGCAACTGCCGCATGTACTTCGGCGGCAGGTGGACTGACCTTTCGTGGAGCCTGCCTGCCGGAGCGGACGTCGTAGCTTCGCTTGACGTCTCGTACCTTCAGGACAGGCTGCTGGCGCCTGTCCTCGGAATCGGCGATCCGCGCACCGACCCGCGCATATCGTTCATGGGCGGCATACGCGGCGACGCCGAACTTGCGGCGAAGGTCGACTCGGGCGAGAACGCGGTAGCGTTCGCGATGGAGCCGGTCACCGTCGAAGAGATGATGGCCATTGCCGACGCCGGGGCGATCATGCCTCCGAAGTCTACCTGGTTCGAGCCCAAGCTCAGGAGCGGGCTCTTCGTCCATGCCGTCTGATGGGTTCGCTGAGCGCACTTTGGCAACGCCTTAGGGCCAAGGTTCTCAAAGATCCGCTGCCGCCGGAGGATGTTGCCGCCGGCTGGGCCCTTGGGATGTTCATCGGCTGTTCGGTGCCGTTCGGTTTGCAGCTGATAGTCGCGGTGCCGCTCGCGATGATGATGCGTGTCTCGAAGATAGGGGCAACCCTCGGTACGTTCATAACCAACCCGGTGACGATTTTTGTCATCTATCCGGCCCAGACCTATGTGGTGAACAAGATGCTTTTCGGCGGCTCGCTTTCGTTTGCGCGTCTGATGAGCGTCGAGTGGACTTGGAGTTCAGTAAGGCGGCTTGGCGCCGAGGCGATGGTCTCGTTCTTCCTGGGCGGCTTCCTGCTTGCGGTCGTGCTGACGCCAATCACCTACTTCATAGTCCGGAGCCTTGTCGTGCGCCAGCGCAACAGAAGGGCTGCGGGAAAATCCAGGATGATGTCCCCATGACGAACGAGGAGGCGCAGCAAAGGATCCGGTGGTTGGTCGCGGAAATCGACCGGCATGACAGGCTTTACTATGTGGAGGCGCGGCCGGTCATCGGCGACCGCGACTATGACTTGCTCTACGAAGAGCTGCTGCGGCTTGAGCGCGACTATCCGCAGTTCCGAGACCCGAACTCCCCGACGCAGCGCGTCTCGGGCGCACCCGTCGCCGGATTCCGTCAGGTGCGGCACGAACTGCCGATGCAGTCTCTGGACAAGACGCATTCGAAGCCCGACCTGGCCGACTTTGACGCCATGATCAGGCGCGACCTGGGGGAGACCGGCTTTACCTACGACGTTGAACCGAAGATTGACGGAGTGTCGCTGTCTCTCCGCTACGAGGGGCGGCGGCTCGTGCAGGCAGCGACACGCGGCAACGGCATCGTGGGCGACGATATCACGCAGAACGCCAGGACGATCAGGTCCATTCCGCTGACGCTGCCCGCTGACGCCCCTGACGCGCTGGAGGTTCGCGGCGAGGCCTACATGACGCGCGACGGCTTCGTGAAGCTGAACGAGCGCGAGGAGGAATCGGGACGCGAACCGTTCGCAAATCCGCGCAACGCCTGCGCCGGGAGCCTGAAGCAGCTGGACCCGAAGGAGGCGGCGAGCCGTCCGCTGGACATAGTGGTCTATAACGCGGGGAGCGTCGGGTGCGACGGGTTCGCCTCCCACATGGAGATGATCGCGGCGTTCCGCCGCTGGGGCTTCCCGACGGCCCCGTGGTCCAAATCGTGCAAGAGCATGGGCGAGGTCTTCGCGGCCATAGACGAGTTGGGCGGCCTGCGCCATTCGTTCCGCTTCGAGATAGACGGGGCGGTCGTGAAAGTCGACGAGCGCCGTCTTTACGACGTCCTCGGCGCGACGGCTCATGGCCCGCGCTGGGCACGCGCCTACAAGTATGCGCCGGAACGCGCTGAGACGGTTGTTGAGTCGATTACCGTGCAGGTCGGTCGCACCGGGATACTGACCCCGGTGGCGGAGCTGCGTCCCACGGAGCTTGCCGGATCGGTCATTTCCCGTGCGACGCTGCACAACGCCGACCAGATTGCCCGGCAGGACATCCGCATAGGCGATCACGTCTGGCTCGTGAAGGCCGGCGACGTGATACCTGCCGTCGAGGCGCCGATTCCCGAGAAGCGCACGGGGGCGGAACGCGTTTTCGAGATGCCGTCGGCCTGCCCGGTATGCGGCGGCGCGACCGTGCGCGAGGAGGGCGAGGTAGCGATTCGCTGCGCGAACCCGGCGTGCCCGGCGCAGCTGAGCCGGCGCATTGAGCACTTCGCCTCGCGCAACGCGCTGGATGTGCGGGCGCTTGGCGAGACGGTGGTGGACGCGCTTGTGGAGAAGGGTATGGTGTCCGACCCTCTCGACCTCTTTTCGCTTGGTGCGGACTCTCTTTCCGCGCTTGACGTCTCTGGGCACCGCTTCGGCAAGAACGCGATTACGGTTATTGAGGCGCTGGCGTCCGCCAGGTCATTGCCGTTGCACCGCTGGTTGTTTGCCATCGGCATACCCAACGTCGGTGCGACGGTGGCGCGCGACATAGCGGCGGAGCACGCGAAGTTCAGCGACCTCGCAGGAAGCGAAGTGCTGAGGAACGTGGTCGAGAACGACGCGAAGAAGGGTAAGGACCGCAAGATCCTCAAGATCAAGGTCGAGGCGGCGAAGGCCGTGCTGGCGTTCTTTTCGAGCGACTACGGGCGGCGCTTCCTTGAGCGCATGGCCGAGCTGGGGATCGACCCGGCGCGCGAGGAGTCCGCGCCTGTCGTCGCGTTCGGTCCGCTCGCAGGCGTCGGTTGCGTTCTTACGGGGACGCTTTCGCGTCCGCGAGAGGAGTATGCGGAGCTGATCCGCCGCGCCGGTGGAATCGTGCAAAGCTCCGTGACCTCGAAGACGCGATACCTGATAGCGGGCGAGAACGTCGGCGCGACGAAGACCGAGAAGGCCCGCAAGCTCGGCACCGAGGTCATTGACGAGGCGCGTCTCCTGGAACTGTTGGGCTGACGGACGTCCGCGGCGCCTTCTTGCGCATTATGCGGGGATAGGATATAATTTGGTCATGAAGAAAACTGCATTCTCACTGTGTTTTGTGGCGGCAATGGCGGCGATGGCCGCGTGCGGCGAGGTGCAGGTGATCAACGGGCGGACGTACGAGTGCACGGACGGCATGTGCAGGCTGGTCGAATCGGACGCCGGCAGCGCGGCGGCGAAGCCGTCAGGCGAAGCGCCGCGAATCGCCCAGGGCTACATGTCCGCCGAGCGGTTCGTGGCGTTCCTTGAGAACCGCGCCGCAGACGACCGGCGTCCGTTCGGCGACGCCGGTTTCCTGCTGACCCTGCTGCTGGTGCTGCTCGGCGGCCTTGCCCTCAACCTCACGCCATGCGTGCTGCCGATGATTCCCGTCAACTTGCTGGTCATAGGCAAGTCGGCGATGCGCGGCCTGCTGTACGGGCTCGGCATAGCGATCGCCTACGGTGCGCTCGGAGTTGCCGCGGCGGTGGGCGGTCTCGCCTTCGGGACGATACAGTCGAGTCCCTGGTTCAACGCCGCCGTCGCTGCCGTGTTCGCCGCGCTCGCCCTCGCGCTGCTCGGCGTGTTCCGCATCGACTTCTCGGCGCGGCGCTTCCGGACCGGCGCGTTTCTTATGGGAATGCTTAGCGCCGTGCTGGCCGGGGCATGCGTAGCGCCGATCCTTGTCTCTGTGCTTCTGCTCACGGCGGACGGCTTCGCGCGCGGCAACAGGCTTGCGCTCGCTCTGCCGTTCGTGCTTGGGCTGGGTATGGCGCTTCCATGGCCGTTCCTCGGAGCCGGAATGAGCGTGCTGCCCAAGCCGGGAGCCTGGATGAGATGGGTAAACCGCGTCTTCGCAGTGGTTGTCTTCGGCTTCGCCGCCTGGTACGGGCGCATGGCGTTGCGCGGCTTCTTGGCTTCTGCGGACGGCGCGGCGACTGCGGCATCAGTGACGCCCGCGACGTTCCCTGCGGCGCTTGCGGCGGCGGAGAGGCCAGTGCTGGTGGACTGCTGGGCAAGCTGGTGCAAGAACTGCGCGGCGATGGATCGCGTACTGGCGGAGCCCGCCGTGCGCGACGCGTGTGCCCGCTACACCGTGATACGCCTGCAGGCGGAGGACATGCGAGAGCTCCAGCGTCTTGACGGCTTCGGGCAGGTAAAGGGGCTGCCGGCCTTCGCCGTATTCGAGTGACCGCATCGGCGGGGCTTGCACTGGAACGTTCCTGAAGGAGATTCGCATGGCACGGAAGGTTGACCACGATGAACGGCGGCGCGAGATTGCCGAGAAGGCGATGAGGCTGTTCTCGCAGGTCGGCTACGAGAACGTTTCGCTCATCATGATCGCGGCGTCGGCCGGCGTGTCGCGTACCGTCCTCTACCGCTACTTCTGCTCGAAGCGCGAGGTGATGGACGCGGCGATAAGCACCGTCACAACCGCCATCGAGCGCGAGTGCTCGGTGCTGGTCGCCACTAGGGAACCGGCGGTGGTGCGGCTTGAGAAGGTGTGCCATGCGGTCGTGGAGACGATGTTCCGCAACCGAGAGTTCGTGATAGCCGTCTTCGACTACGTGCTTGGGCTGGTGCGGACCGGCGCCGACATGACCGGGGGCATCGCCGCCAGGACGTCCGGCACGCGCTCGCTCATACGCATGCTGCTGGAACACGCCAAGCGGCGCGGCGAACTGCCCAAGGACATCATCGTCGACCGCATCTCGGACGCCATCTACGCCGAGTTCGAGTCGTGCGCGATGCGCATCGTGCTTGCTACGGAGAAGGATGCGCGGGCGGCGAAGGTGCGCTTCTCCGACGTCATACGCGCCATCTCGATCTGGAAGTAGCCGAGGTGCCATTGACAAACGCCGGACACATGATTATAATGCAAGATAAACACCAGACAGGAGAAAACGAAACATGAGGAGCATTCTGATCGCATGCATCGCAGCGACTTCCGTCGCCGCATTCGCCGACGAGGCCGTCCGCAAGCCGCTTATGACCGCTTGGGGCGAGAAGGTGACGGCGGCAAACGCCTGGCGGGAATACCCGCGGCCGCAGATGGTCCGTGCGAACTGGACGAACCTGAACGGCGAATGGGACTACGCCGTCACGAGCGTCACCAACACGCCGGGCCGTCCGGAGAAGTGGGACGGCAAGATACTCGTTCCGTTCTGCATCGAGAGCGCGCTTTCGGGCGTGGGCCGACTTCTGGAGCCGGACCAGTTCCTCTGGTACACGCGCACGATTGAGTGCGACCCGAAGCCGGGCGAGCGCATACTCCTGCACTTCGGCGGCGTCGACTTCCGCACGATGGTGTTCATCGGCCACAACGAGGTGACGGACGTGCCGCACGAAGGCGGACAAAATCCATTCACCGTTGACATCACCGACTACGTGAAGCCCGGCGCGAATGAGCTGACAGTCTGCGTGTGGGATCCGACCGAGGACTTCGTCAACTCGCGCGGCAAGCAGAGTTTCAAGCC
Organism: Kiritimatiellia bacterium; assembly: GCA_017403825.1. Lineage (GTDB taxonomy): Bacteria > Verrucomicrobiota > Kiritimatiellia > RFP12 > UBA1067 > UBA1067. Next base: position 55,302 of record JAFRDO010000067.1, on the reverse strand, counting down.
GAAGGGCTGCTTCTACACGCGTGTCTCCGGCATCTGGCAGACAGTGTGGATGGAGACGGTGCCCGAACGCCACATCGAGCGCTACGAGGTCGTGACCGACATAGATGCGGGTACGGCGACGCTAGACTTCCGCCTCGCTGGGCGCGGCGATTCTTTGGTTCAGGTGTCTGTCGACGGCGTGGGCGAGTTTTCTGGCAACGGCAAGGTTACGGTGAAGATGCCGAAAGGCTTTAAGCTGTGGAGCCCTCAGTCGCCGGCCCTGTACACGTTCACGGCGACTTGCAGCGGTGACACGGTGAAGGGCTACTTCGGAATGCGCAAGTTCGAGAAGCGGAAGGACTCGAAGGGCATTTTGCGCTTCTTCCTCAACAACGAGCCGTGCTTCGTGATGGGCACGCTGGACCAGGGCTGGTGGCCGGACGGGCTGCTCACGCCGCCTTCCGAGGAGGCGATGGCCTACGACATCAAGGTGCTTAGGGACTGCGGCTTCAACACGCTCCGCAAGCACATAAAGGTGGAGCCGCTCAGGTACTATTACCTCTGCGACACGATGGGCATTCTCGTGATCCAGGACCTGCCCAGCGGGGACGGCAATGCTTCCGACCCGATGCGCGTCGAGGTTGTGAAGCGCTATGGCCTGCAGCGTCTGGAGCAGAAGGAGATGATGGACGCGCTGCAGGCGGTGCCGTCCATAGTGATGTGGAACCCGTACAACGAGGGCTGGACGCAGCCTGGCGAGTTCCTGACCCACTCGATGCTCGACTTCACGCGCCGCTATGACCGCACGCGCCTCGTGAACGGCCCGAGCGGAAGCTGGGACTGGGAAGGCGGCCATCTCCTGCCGAAGGGCTGGAAGTGGGAGAACCGCGTGTGGACCCAGCACAAGCCGGCCGGCGTATGCGAGGCGGCTGACACGGTGGATCTGCACCTCTACCGCGGCCCCGACATGTTCGCCGTCAACGACCGCCGCATCAGCTTCCTCGGGGAGTTCGGCGGCCTCGGTCACGCCGTTCCGGGCCACCTCTGGAACGAGACGAAGGACGGCAAGGGCAACTGGGGCTACGGCGGCACAGACGACACGAAGACCCGCGAGGGGCTGGAGAAGACGTACCTCGGGCTGATGGACAAGGTCGGCGACCTTGCCGAGAAGGGCCTCGGCGGCGCGATCTACACGCAGACGACAGACGTGGAGATTGAGATCAACGGACTCCTTACCTACGACCGCAAGGTTCTGAAGTACAATCCTGCGGTGCTAAAGGCCGCGCACGAGCGTATCGCCGCGAAGGTCAGGTAGCTCATTCCGCGATGCGGTCGCGGCCGAACGTGAAGAAGAAGGCTATCGCCATGCACGCCGCGCCGAGCGCGTAGGCGCCGCCCATCAGCGCGAAGCCGATCTCGAAGCCTCGCACGCCGAAGCGCTGCGAGAGCGCTCCCATCACGACGCCCGAGAGCCCGCCGAACAGGAAGGCTACGAGCGTGAAGATGCCGACGGACGTCGACCTGTAGCGTGAAGGGATCACGTCGAAGAGCGTCGCGTGAGTGTTGACCTCGAAGAACCCGCGGCAGACGCCGTAGAGCGCCGTCATCGCAATCATTGTCGCCACCGCGGGCGCGAAGCCGATCATCGCGAGACACGGTGCGCCGGCGAGCATCGCAATGATCTGGAAGCCGAGGCGGAAGCGCGGCATGCGCCTGACGAACAGGTCGGTGACGAATCCGCCGGCGAGGATTGCGAGGAACGCGAGGAGATGGTGCCAGAACATCGTCGCCGCGCCCGCATCGCCGACGGACGTGCCGAACTTTACGGACATGAACTTCGGCGCCCAGAAGAGATATGCGTTGTTCACGAACACGATCGCCACGAACCCCGCCATGGCGCAGACGGCCGACGGCTTGGAGAAGAAGTACTTGACGCCGGCGAACGGACTTTCGCGCAGGGGCGCGGCGGCGCTCGGTCCGGCCTCGGACTTGTCCTTAAGCGCGAAGACGAAGAATACGCTGAGGCAGAACCCGGCTCCGCCGAACACCATGAAGACGTGCCGCCAGGAGCCGAAGAAGCCTAGCGCCCACGCGACCAGCACGCCCGACGTCATGAGACCGATGTAGAGCGAGGCCTGGTGTATCGACAGGGCAATCGAGCGCGTTTCCTTGTGGTGAGAGGCAAGGAGCGCCATTGCGCTCGGGCCGTAGAAGCTTTCGCCGCCGCCAGTCGCGATGGAGCGGAAGAACATCACGACGAAGAACGCCGGGACGGTCACGCCGAGTATGCGCCAGTCGCCGACGAAGCCCATGCAGATCGTCATCAGCGACCAGAAGGCCAGCGACCCCGTGATGAGCCACTTGCGCGAAAGGCGGTCCCCTATCGGGCCGGCGACCGTCGCCATCGCCGCGAGCGTCCAGCTGAGCGCGGTGTTTATCCACCCGATCTGCACGTCGGTGAGTCCGAGATCCTCCTGGATCGGAATCGTCAGCAGCCCGAAGAGCGCCCGGTCCGCTTGGTGGAAGAAGAATGCACAGCTCAGGAGAGCCAGCGCCAGCCACTTGTAGTTCTTACCCATATTCTATTATTATAGCACATCGGAGCTGCAGCCGACTCATGTTCGACTGCAAGTTCCAATGGACGGATGGTGCCGGAATGTTGTATAATTCAAGTTGGAGTGCCGGAGGTCGGCATGATTCATACAAGGAAAGAGGTGTTGAGATGTCCATGACGAGAAGAGGATTTCTGGGCAGTGCGGTCTGGGCCGGAGCGGCTGCGGTGACGGGCGGATGCGCGACGCGTGCGGGCTGCGGGGGCCCCGAAGGTTCGCCGATGCACGGCTATGCCGCGCCGAAGATACCGTGCATCAGGCTCGGAGTCGTCGGCATGGGAAGCCGGGGCTGCGGCGTCGTGGGCCGCATGTGCAATTTGCCTGGCGTAGTCGTCACGGCCATCTGCGACAACGTGAAGGATAAGATCGACAAGGCGCAGAAGATGCTCGCCGGCAAGGGGAAGCCTGCCGCGAAGGAGTATTTCGGCGAGGTGGCGTGGCGCGCGCTTTGCGACGACCCGAACGTCGACGTCGTCTACAACACTACCCCTTGGGCGCTCCACGTGCCGGTGCAGCTGGCGGCAATGAAGGGCGGCAAGCACGTCTTCACCGAAGTGCCGAGCGCGCTCACCGTGGACGAATGCTGGGAGCTTGTCGAAACGAGCGAACGGACGAAGCGTCACTGCATGCAGCTTGAGAACTGCTGCTACGGCGAGATCGAGATGCTCACGTTCAACCTTGCGAAGCTAGGCATGCTCGGCGAGCTGGTACATGCCGAGGGCGCTTACATACATGACTTGCGCCATATGTGCGCCACTGAGGTTCCTGCCTGCGAGGGGTGGCGGTTTGACGAGAACCGCGTCCACGGCGGCAACCGGTATCCGACGCACGGGCTGGTGCCGCTCTGCCTCACGTTTGACATCAACCGTGGCGACAGGCTCGACTACCTGGTCTCGCTCGAGTCGAACCAGGTCAACTTCACTGCGTACATGGAGGCGAACCTGAAGGCCGACAACCCGCGCCGCGCCTCGAAAGTCAGGATGGCCGACATGAACAGCACGCTCATCAAGACGGCGAAGGGGAAGTCGATGCTGATCCAGCACGACGTCTCATCGCCGCGCCCGTATTCGCGAATCCAGCTCGTTACGGGCACCAAGGGTTCGATCTGCGACTATCCGTACCGCGTGGTGTTCGAGAGCAAGCCAGGGTCCGGCGCCCACAGCTGGTACGACGAGGCCAAGGCCAATGAAATCCGCGAGAAGTACCGCCACCCGCTCTGGAAGACCGTCGGCGAGCTGGCCAAGCGCGTCGGAGGGCACGGCGGCATGGACTTCATCATGGACGCGCGTTGGGTCTACTGCCTGCAGCAGGGCCTGCCGCTCGATATGGACGTCTATGACCTTGCGGCGACAAGCTGCCTCTGCGAGCTGACCGAAAGGTCCGTCGACGCCAAGTCCCGCGCGGAGTCCATACCGGACTTCACGCGCGGCGCATGGAGGACTAACAAGCCGCTGGGCATCGTCGACATCGACCTCAGCAAGATGGGCGTAGATGCGAAGAAGGTCGGCGCCGCAGAAGGGCAGATCACGGTCTGAGGAGAATCGTGTCGCATTGTTGGGGAATGGCATGATATTAGAGAAGAAGTGGCTCCGTAAGCAGGCCGAGAAGGTGCAGAAGGCCGACTGGATCGACCCTGCGCTGTACCGGAAGTATGGAGTGAAGCGCGGCCTGCGCAACGACAACGGCACCGGCGTGCTTGTCGGGCTGACGACCATCGGCAACGTCCACGGCTACGTGATGGACGAGGGCGAGAGGCACCCCGTTCCTGGCGAGCTGTACTACCGCGGCATCAACGTGCGCGACATCGTCGCTGCCGACAAGCGCGAGCACCGCTTCGGCTATGAGGAGACGGCGTATCTGTTGCTTTTCGGCGACCTGCCCACGCCGCGCGAGCTGGTCGACTGGAAGAACCGCATCGGTGTCTGCCGCAAGCTGTCCGACGGCTTCAAGGAGAACGCGATCATGCGCAGTCCGCCAAAGGACCTGATGAACGCGCTCGCCCGCACCGTGCTTTTCGCCTATGCCTTCGATCCTGACGGCAACCCCGACGACCTTTCGCTGGAGAAGTGCCTGGAGCAGTCGATTGACCTGATTGGCTCGATTCCGACCATCGCCGCGTACGCCTACCAGGCCAAGGCCCACTACCACGACGGGGCCTCGCTGATGATCCGCAACCCCGACCCGCGCCGCTCGACGGCCGAGAACCTTCTCATGCTGATCAGGGAGGACGGACGCTACACCAAGCTGGAGGCCGAGACGCTCGACCTCGCCCTCATACTCCATGCCGAGCACGGCGGCGGCAACAACTCGTCGTTCACCACGCACGTCGTCACGTCGTCGCATTCCGACATATATTCGTCGGTCGCCGCGTCGATCCTGGCGCTGAAGGGCGGGCGCCACGGCGGCGCCAACTTGCGCGTGATGCGCCAGATGGATGAGATAAAGGCCAATGTGCGCGACTGGGAGCGCGACTCCAGCGTCGCCGCCTACCTGGAGCGTATAGCCGACCGCAAGGCCGGAGACCGCACGGGGCTCATCTACGGTCTCGGCCATGCCGTCTACACAATTTCCGATCCACGCGCGCAGATGCTTCGGACCAAGGCCGAGGCGCTGGCGAAGGAGAAGGGCCGCGAGGCCGAGATGCGCCTGTTCGAGCGTGTCGAGGCCCTCGGACCGGCCATAGTCAAGTCGCGCCATCCGCGCGCCGAGGACGTCTGCGCGAACGTCGACCTATATTCCGGCTTCGTCTATGACATGTTGGCCATTCCGAAGGAGTTATACACTCCGCTTTTTGCGGTCGCGCGCTGCGTCAGCTGGTGCGCCCACCGTATGGAGGAGCTGGTGAACGAAGGACCGATCATACGTCCGGCATACAAGCCCATTTTCCATCCGCGTGAATACGTCCGGCTCGATGATCGCTGAGGCGAATGCATGAAGGGAGACATGACTGTGGTTAAGAAGACTCGTCAGATTGCGTTAGGCGTGCTGTTGCTGCTCCTTCTGTTGCTTCTTGGCTTTGAAGCGTTTCGTTTTTTCGCTGACGGTGCCGTGTCACATCGCGACCTGAAGGAATCCGTCGTCCGCGAGTCGGCCTCAGTGCAGGCGCGCCTAGACGCACGCTGCGATGCACTTGAACGCAAGCTGGACAGGATTGAGTCCAAGCTTGATCGGCTGATCGACCTCGCGACTCCGAAGCTGCCTGACGGAATGAATGCGGTGGAGTAGTCCCCGTGGGCTGTCGGGTGACGATAGACGGCGCATTGCCCCGGACCCTCGGGCTCGGGCGCACGGAACTTCGTGCCGCCGCCGCGTTCTTTGCTGAGCGGAGTGAGTCGCGCGTCGGCGTGCCGTTCCGCGAGGTTACGGTCGTACTGCAGCGCGATGCGTATTCGGCCGAGGTGCATGCGGCGATCAACGGCGTCGAGGGCCCGACGGACGTTGTGACCCAGCGCTATGACGCGATGCCGGGCGAGAAGCCAGGCGTCTACGGCGAACTGTACGTCAACTGCGACCAGGCCGTTCGCGCCGCTCCGAGGCGGAACGGCTGGAGCGCCGCCAAGGAACTGCTTCTCTACGTGGCGCACGGCATGGACCACCTTTCCGGCGCCGACGACCTGTCGCCTGCGGACTATTCGCGAATGCGTCGCCGAGAGCTGGCCTGGCTGCGGCGGGTTGTAGTTGCCGGCGGAATAATGATATAATGACGTTCGGCGGAGGGGAAGAGCCTTCCGGGCAAAGGAGAGGGACAGGAAATGACTGTTGCGGAGACGATACACGAACTGGCGGTGAAGGCCCGTGCGGCTGCGGCGGACTTGGCCAAGCGCACGACGGACGAGAAGAACGCTATGCTCGCCGCAGTCGCGGACGCGCTGGAGGCGCACCGCAGCGACATTGCGGCGGCCAACGCCCGTGACGTGGCGAATGCGCGGACGGCTGGAATCAGCGCGTCGATGATCGACAGGCTGACGCTCACGGATGCGCGCTTCGACGCGATGGTCGCCGGCGTCCGCCACGTGGCGTCGCTGCCCGATCCGGTCGGCGAGGTCATCTGGACGAGGGAGCGTCCGAGCGGCATAACGATTCGGAAGGTGCGCGTTCCGTTCGGGGTTGTCGCGGTTGTCTTCGAAAGCCGCCCCAACGTTTTCATCGACACGGCTGCGCTCTGCCTTAAGACCGGCAACGCCGTGATCCTGCGCGGCGGCAAGGAGGCCATCGAGACTAACAAGGCTCTTATGGAGTGCGTTAGGGGTGTCGGCGGCCTGGGCTGCGCGGTGCAGCTCGTGGACATCCTGGACCATGCGGCAGTCACGGAACTCGTGCGCGCGGTAGGACTTGTGGACGTCGCAATCCCGCGCGGCGGCGAACGACTGATCCGTGCCATGTGCGAGGCGGCGCTCGTGCCGGTGCTGAAGCACTACAAGGGCGTCTGCCACATTTACGTGGACGAGTCGGCCGATCTCGACATGGCGCTGCGCATCCTGGACAACGCCAAGACGCAGCGCCCCGGCGTCTGCAACGCGGCGGAATGTCTGCTGGTCTGCGAGAAGGTTGCGGACGCATTTCTGCCGAAGGTGCTCGCGTGGGCGAAGGAAAAGGGCGTCGTGCTGCATGATGGCGCGAAGGAGGACGTCGACTGGGAGCGCGAATTCCTTGCGCTGGAGATGAACGTCGGCGTGGTGCGCGACTGCGGCGAGGCGATCGCCCACATCAACGCATATGGCTCGCACCACAGCGACTGCATCGTCACCTCCGACGCGGCGCGCGCGGCAGAGTTCCTGCGCGACGTCGATTCCGCGGCCGTCTATCACAACGTCTCGACGCGCTTCACCGACGGCGCGGAGTTCGGAATGGGTGCGGAAATCGGAATCTCTACCGACAAGTTGCACGCCCGCGGGCCGATGGGGCTTGAGGAGCTTACCACCTACAAGTACCAGGTTACCGGCAACGGGACGATTCGCCAATGAAGCGTTTGGCGATTCTTCTCCTGTCCCTCGCGTCCCTCTCGTCTCTCGCGTCCGAGAGAGCGGAGGAAGATTCCGGTTCCGCAGGAGGCTATGTAGGCGCGGCGGCTTCGCTGACGCTCCCGCAGGGCGGCTCTTCGATGCGGCGTCTGGGCGGCGGCTTGCTCCGCGCCGGCTGGTATCTCGGCGAGTTCTGGGCGGTGGAAGGCGAAGCCGTGTGGCTTGAGGATTCCGCAGGGCTGGGTGTGGACGCATTGCTTCACCTTCAGGCTTGGTCGCTCTACGGGGACCTCTTCGGGTATTCGCGATTCGACCCGTTCGTTACGGCCGGAGCGCGCGGTTGGATCGGCGGCGACGCCGGGCAGGTTGGCCCTGCCGCAGGCGTCGGCGCGTTCTGGCACCTTACCGAGGAATGGTCGCTTAGGTTTGACGCCGGGGTGACGCTTGGCCTTGATTCGCGCGTGGAAACCGTTTACACGCTTGCCGCCGGCGTGCAGCGCACGTTCTGAAAGCTTACGGTATCTGACGGGTGAGGTAGTTTTGCAAAACCACGGAATACACAGAATACACGGAATCGAAATGGCCTGTTTTCTGTGTTGTTCCGTGTTTTCCGTGGTTGAAAAATACACACAGGGAGGTGTTGCAATTGTTTCGAGCCTTGTCCGGGGCCTGCCAGGCTAGGGCGTGTTTTGCTCCTCGTCCGCGACCTTCACGGAAACTGACAGCGTTGCCGATTCGCGCAGCTGCTGCATTTTGTCCCTCACTGCCTTGCTTCGCTGTCGTTCGATCTCCGCTTCGTATTGGTGGCCCTGGTCTTCTTGCCGTCTTGCCTCGGTAGCCAGGCTTCCCCATGATCGGTCATGGTTGCGGGGATTCCTTGGCACAAGCGTTTTGTTCATTTGTTTCTTAATGACAGAGCCATCGTACATCATGACTGTCCGCCGCGGCGGCTTCTTGGCCGCTGGAGTTCCGACAGACGCAATTGCAATCTGCCGCAACGCGTCGTCAATGACGTTTGCTCTTAGCAGTTCGTCAAACCCTACCGTCGTCAGAAACAGCGGATTTTTTCTTCCAGGAACGTTAAGCCGGGTCTCGAATGCCAGCCGCTCCGTAGACAGCTTGCAGACCCGAAACATGTTGTACATGGCGCCCATGCGCAGTTTTGATGGGTTTGCCGAGGACGGAGGAACGGGCTGAGGCTGTGCATTTTCCTTTGGACAGAACATGTAGGCGAATCTGCCGTCGTGCACAATTCCTCCGCTCGTGTTCATCTTTTGCTCGAGATCGGCAAGGCTCAGCTCCTGCATATCGCCCGTCGACAATAACAATGAGACGGTGCACTCGCCGCCGGCTTTCGACACCACTTCGTGAAGCTCCGACCGTCTGCCGGTTGAGTCCGGAGTGAGGCACAGGAACACCGCGTCGACGGCGCCGGGGCGCTTTTCCTTTGCAAGCTGCCGCCAAGGCAGGACGACGGCACCGTCGAACATGCGCATGGCGTCGTTGAACTTTTCCCTGGCAGCCTTAATTGCTGCCGATTTCTCCTCCTTCGCCTTGCGCTCGTCTTCTCTCTTTTTCTCACGTGCAGCTTTTCCCTGCTCGCGTCGCAGCCTCTCCTGCTCGCGAGCCTTCTCGCGTTCCGCTTTCATGGCTTCCACCTGCGCACGCCTCGCCTCCAGCTCCGCCTCGTGCTTTGCAGTAGTCTCCTTTGCCTTCTCCGCGGAATTGTGTTGGAGATCCAAATGCTGCTCCTCCTTCGTCCGTTTCGTCTTCAGCCACCATTCGCCGCCGACGAAACAGGCTGCAGCGACGAGAAGCATGGCGGCCACCTTCAATAGGAATTCCAGCCGAGGCCCCTGCCTGACGGCGGGCCCTTTCACTTCCGCCGCGGGTTCCGCCGTCCGCTCCATCTCCATTCTCCGCATGATGGCCTGGGCATCGAGATTGACGGACTCATCGGATGATACGCTTGGACGTTGCAACTTGAGGCGGGGGCGTTTTTCTTCTGCTGGTTCTTGCCGGTTATGCGGTTCTTGCCTGCTATGTGATTCTTGTCGGTTATGCCGGACGGCATTTTCAATGGGAATATCGATTCGCGTCGGCTTGCGGTATGTCGTTTTCTTGCCGCATGAAGGACACTTTACGTGCTGCCCGTCCGTTAATTCGGACGCGACCTCCATCTCCTTCCCACAGTCGCCGCATTTTATGATCATTGTCAATGTCCAGTTGCTCTTACCGCACAGCAATGTTTTCAAGCTTCTGCCGCTGGCGCTTGATCTCTCCTTGGTCGTAAAGCGGAATGGCCAGAATAATCTCGTCTGCGAGGGCGATCTTTTCTTTCAGTGATTTTACCTCGCCGTCAAGCGCGGCGATCTTGCCCGAAATGGTCTTGCGCAGCTTGCCGATAGTATCGGCCTCGAACTCGGCAATCACATCGGTAACTGTTTTTTTCGGTTTAAGCCGGCGGTCGATGTCTTGCATGGCGACTCTGCGCGTATCCATTGCGCGTTGTTGCCGTGATTGCACAGCAATTGCCGTTTTGTCGACCATCTGGCGCTGCATATTTGGGTCTGTCAGGTCATCGATTTGCCGCCGTTTTTCAGCAAGTAGGTCATCGATTTCTAACAGCTTATTATTTGTGACGTCTTTGCGCTCACCTCTTTCTAGCAGCTGTCGTTCTTTTCCAAGAATTGAATGACGTGTGGTAGTCTTGTACTCGTTCAGTACCTGCTTGCGCTTTGATTCCAGGGTTGTAATCTCATCTTTGAGACGGTTGATTTCATTTTCTCTTTGTTGATGTGTCATCTGTGACCATTTTTTCGTCTCTTCAATGTTGGCGCCGTAGATTTCTTCTGTGTCTTGCACGGCAGCAGCATACCTCGCATCGGCGGCGCGTGCGTCTCGGACGCGTTCGATGTAGGTGGCGATAATCCCCGAAAAGTCGGAGGCTAGATATTTTGATGCAAGTGTGTTCACTTCGGCGTTCTTGAGAATCCGCAGGACCTTGGTCTCGTACCGCTTGTCTTTTCCCTCGGTATCCTTCTCGAACATGATGTTGTCGATTATGGTTGTCAACGTGGAGAGGTCGGAACGGAGAGATTTCTCTGTTTGTTGGACTTCGGAAAGACGGGACTGGAACATCTGACGCTTTCCGGTTGCGTATCTCGTCATCGCCACGCGTTGCGACTCCAACTCTTGGCGAGCCCGTTCTGCCTGTGAGCGCTCTTCCGCCGCACGCTTGCGTTCTTCGCGCTTCTCGCCCATAGGATCTATGTCGCAGCCCGCGAAGAGAATTGCAGACGATGCGAGTGCAATCATCGCCTTGACCGTGTTTCTGTTCATTTCACATTCCCTCCCCTGTTTTGTAGAATATCAGTATTATACCATAATTCCGTCGGACGTAATTCACCCCCACACTATTCCAACCCAAAGCGTCATTTCCAGAAGTGAATGCAAAGTGGTATTTGCTTTGAGTGCTGGAAACAGGGGTTGGGATTGGTGGCTGCGGGGTTGTTGGTTTAGTCGCAGAGTTCGCAGTGTTTGCGTCCAATTCCCGATTGTCGTCACCTCCCCGCCTGTGACTCAACATTGGCATTCCATTGACTCTTCATTTGCGCGGGGCGACAATCGAAATCGTCCGCGGTTATTCGCCTATGGCAGGCGGCGGCACCGTCGATGCCGTACCTGCCTTTGGCAACCGCGCTCAAGACCGATTGTCGCCCGCGCAAATGCAACGCCAACAGAAGCGAATGAAGATCGAATGGCGGGGTAGCCGCCGAACGCAGTGAGATATCCCCCGACGACTGAAGGGAGGAGTCGCCGCAGGCGATGTCTATCAGGGGTGCCGAGCGAAGCGAGGGGATAGCCGAGGGCGAAGCCCGAGAGCCGAGCGACGACAATCGGGTCTTGAGCGCAATCTCTGCGGCTTCTGCGACTACTGCAATCAATCCGGTAACCCATTACGGAACAAATGCAAAACGCACCCGTTAGGCGTTGCCTAGTTTCTGGGGGTGTGCTATACTACATTTTCATAACACTACATAATAACACAATGAAAACTATTCTTGTACAGTTTGTTGCCATGCTGGCGCTTGCCGCGCCGGCAGTTGAGTTCCGTACGCCTGATGGCGTCGCGGGCCGTGCCGACGAACTCGGCGGCGGCGTATGGCGGGTACGCCTGGCTGACGCGGAAGGCCGATTCTCCGAAAGCGGCGCCGTGCAGGCGCTAGCGGCGTTCATGGGCGAGGGCGTTCCGTCTTTCGGTGCGCCGGACGGCTCCCGCGTCGAGGTTTCGCAGAATCCATTTGCGATTCGCTTCCGCTCCAAGAAGGGGCGGATCGTCCGTGAGATAACATCGCTGGCCGTCGGGCCAGATGGGTTTGTTGCGAAAGGGACGTTCTTGCCTGGCGAGGGCGTATATGGCTTTGGCGAGCGGCTGGACCGCCTGAACCAGCGCGGACAGAAGATCCTGCTCTGCTCTTCCGACGGATGGAACGAGAGCGACACGACGTACGCGCCGATTCCTTTCTTTGCCACGACTTCCGGCGCGGGCGTGTTCGTGAACGACTACGGCACGATGACGGCGGACATGGGCGCGGCGCGGCCAGACGAGTGGTCCGTGACGGGGCGCGGACGTCGCATTGACCTTTATGTGTGGGCTACGGACCGCATGCTGGATGCGGTCAAGGGCGTGCATCGCCTTCAGGGCGGCTCGTTGCTCCCGCCGGACTGGGCGACAGGCCCCATTGTCTGCCGCTACGAGCCAGACCTTTCCGTGCTGGACGGCTTCACATTCAAGAAGTACGCTAGGCAGGGCTACTGGGAAGGCAAGGCGCTTCTCGGCGTTGGCGTGAAGGAGATGCTCGCCCGCTATGAGGCGATGGGCGCTAAGCCCAAGGCGTTCATAATGGAGGGCTGGAACATCGAGATGTTCGGCGATTCCGACCTTGCGCGAAAGCGGCACGAAGCGCTGAAAGCCTGCGGCGAATTCCTGCGGAGCAAGGGCATAAAGATGCTCGTCTACATGCGCGTCGGTTCGCCGATCGATCGCAGATGTCCGGGGTTCAAGAACGAATTCCTGGCTCACGTCAACATTTTCAAGGACGGCAAGCCGTTCCAGTCCGGCACGGAGATGATACCCGACGTCTACCTGACAGGCGTCAACGTCAATCCCGACTCCGGCAAGATCACCAGAAGCAACATCGCGCTCGACATCACCAATCCCGCGATGTGGGACTGGTACGTGAACGTCGTATGGAAGGAACTCGTTGATCTGGGAGTGTCGGGCGTGAAGATCGACTTCTGCGAAGAGTTGCCTGACAACGGACGCGACTACGGCGCAATCCGCGTGGACTACAAGTGGCACGCCCCCGGCGTGTTCGACGGCGCCGCCGTCCATCATGCCTATCCGGCGTTCTTCGTCTCGCGCTTTACGCGGGAGATGACCCGTATGGCGGCGGATAAGGGCGGCTTCATGGTGCTGACGCGCGGCGGCGGCATCGGGTCCGGGCGCAACCCGTACATGTGGGCCGGCGACCAGATGCGCATGTGGAGCAAGCTGGACGACCAGGTGCTGGCCGTCCTCAATTCCGGCATGAGCGGAATCCCGTTCATGAGCTACGACTACGGCGGCTACCAGTATGACGGCGGATCGCGCATGGAGCCGGCGGGCGTGATGGATCTCAAGACGGGTGCGTTCGACCTCTCGCGGACGGAGGCGAAGTCCGGCGAGGAGACGGTCTATGTGCGGCGCGGCAAGACGTTGTCCGCAGAGGAGGAAGAGCGCATCTTCGCACGCGCCTTGTCGTTTACTGCATTCATGCCCTGCATGCAGAGCCACGGATACGTGCGCAACGTCTATGATTTCAGCGAGGCGACGCAAAGGCAGTATGTAACGGATCTAGCGAAGCGCGAAGACATGGCGAAGTATATCCGGCAGGCGGTTCGGGTTGCGGCGGAACAGGGCGTGCCTGTCGTGCGGCCTCTTGTCCTGGATTGGCAGGACGACCCGAACACGTATTCCATCGCCGACGAATTCATGCTGGGCGACGAAATCCTTGTTGCGCCTGTGCTCGGGCCGGAAGATGTCCGCGAGGTCTATCTGCCGCGCGGCGAATGGAAGGAGCGTGCGACAGGTAAGATCCATCGGGCCGGGCGTGAGGGCCTGCGGCTCACTGTCAAAGTTCCGATGGTGGAGATTCCGCTCTTTCGCATAAGGAATGGCAACGGAGAGAAGCGATGAGGGAAACGAAGCAACTGTTCATAATCGTTGCGGCGAGTGTGCTTGGCGCAGTTGTGGCGTTAGCCGGAAACCCGTCGGACGCTGCACGTTGCGCGGTCGTGTCGGCGCGCGGCATCGCAGGCGACGGCACCGTTCCGTGTTCGGACGCCATCCAGCGGCTGATCGACGCCAACCCAAACCGCGAGATTTTCTTCCCTGACGGCACCTACCTCCTTGACAAGCCGGTCTGTACGCCCGCGCACCCGGAGAAGAGCGTGTCGCTGCGGCTCTCGACGTACGCGAAGTTCAAGGCCGCCCCCGGCTGGACCAATGCGGAGGCGATGGTGCGGCTCGGCGGCATCCACCCTGCCAACAACATCATGCTCCCAGGCAGCTGGTACTGGCTCAAGGGCGGCATCATCGACGGAAGCGGAGTCGCGAACGGCGTCTCCATCGACGGCGGACGCGAGACGCTCGTCGCGGACTGCTCGATGAAGGGCGTGCACATCGGCCTCCACATCAAGCACGGGGCTAACAGCGGCTCTTCCGACTCGGACATCCGCAACGTCAACATCGTGGGCAACAACGCGCCGGATTCTATCGGTGTCCTGGTGGACGGCTACGACAACACCCTCGCAAACATGCGCATCTATGCCGTGGCGAAGGGAGTGGTTGTCAACAGCGGCGGCAACTGCCTGCGTGACATTCATCCGCTTCTCGCCATGAAGAAGGAGCAGGAGTTCTACTCCAGTAGCGTCGGGTTCGAGATCAACGCCGCCAACAACTGGATGGACTTCTGCTACAGCGACCAGTTCGCCACCGGCTTCAAGTTCGGCAAAAACGGAAGCGGCATCCTCGACAAGTGCTTCTGCTATTGGTATCTGTCGAAGCCGTGGATGCGCCACGTGGGTTTCTCGAGCGTCGGGCAGTTCCACGCCAAGGTGCAGACTCCCACGGTGGTGTTCCGGAACAGCGATGCGACGAACTGCCTGGTCGAAGTCGGCGCACCGGGCGGCGGAGGCTATCTGCGCGACGTTAACTTCGATCCTAAGCGCGCTAACGATCCGCGCGATGCGCGCGCGTCGTATCTTCGCGATTGAGGCAATCGGCTTATGCGACGCTGTGATGCTGGACAAAGGGGAGAGAATGCGGTTCTATGACTTGTCATGAAAAACGGCAACGCCTGCTGGCGGTGATTTCTGCGGCGCTTCTTTTTTCTGCGCTTTTCGGACGTGCGAGCGCAGAGGACCTGCGCGGCCCGGAGGCGTGGCTGGAGTTCATGGGCGGGAACGTCCGCACGGACGGGCTACGGTGCGATCTGGAGGCCATCAAGGGCGCGGGATTTTCCGGCGTCCACTTCTTCCACATCAATCACGGGAAGAAAGGGGCATGGCCTGATTGTCCGGTGCAGATTCCTTGCATGAGCGAGAAGTGGGACGGCGTCATGCGCTACCTCGGCGACGAGTGTATGCGGCTGGACCTCAAACTCACCGTGCAGAACTGTCCAGGCTGGTCGCAGTCCGGCGGGCCATGGATTGACCTTGACCATTGCCAGCGCGACATCGAATGTGCGCGGCACGATCTCAACGAAGGCGAAGCGCTGCGCCTGCCGGAGGTGCCTGAAAGGCTCAGGGATGCCGACTCCGACTGGCGCGACATCTGCGTTCTCGCGTTCCCCACGCCCCTCGGAGACGAGGGCGGCATGATGCCTTGCGTGCGCAACGAGGTGCGTCCCTCCCTAAAGCCTGTCTCCGTCTCCACTAATGGAGACGAGCGCATCTACACGTTTGCCGCGCCCGTGACCATACGTTCCATGACGCTGCCAGGGCTTCACGCGTGGAATAGCGCATACGGCTATCATATGCCGTGGCGGCGCGTCAGCCTTGAGGCGAAGACGGCGGACGGATGGAGGGACGCTGTGCGTACGCCGCTGCCGGTGTCGAGCTGGCGCGACTACGTCTATACCATTACGCTGGCATGCGACGAGCGGACTGCAAAGGTTTGGCGATACCGCCTCGAGCATGATTTCCCGGTGAAGAAATGGGGCGAGCCGGAGTTCTTCGCGGCGGCGCGGCAGACTGACTGGGAGGCGAAGTCCGCAAGGGTGTTGCGTTCGCTCTTGGACGAGCGTCCGCCGGCGCAGGATCCGCGCGCGTGGGTAGACGGGTCGAAGATCGTTGACCTGACGGGCGTTTCGGAGTGGAAGGTTCCGTCCGGAACGTGGACGGTTCTGCGGTTCGGTCACGTTAATTCGAAGCGCGTCAATTCCCCTGCGCCTAAGGAAGCGACCGGTTGGGAGTGCGACAAGCTCGACCCTAAGGGCATCGAGGCGAACTTTAGGGGCTACATCGGGCGTCTCCTTGAAGGTCCGCTCAAGGGACACATGTACGGAATGCTCGTGGACAGCTGGGAATGCTTCGGCCAGACCTGGACGGCACGAATGGAAGAATACTTCGGAAGCGCCAACGGCTACGGGCTGCGTCGGCATCTGCCGTCGCTCTTCGGTTACGTGATCGATTCGCCGGAGGCGACCGAGCGGTTTCTCACCGACTGGCGGCGCACCAACGGTGACCTCATCACGAAGAACTACTTCGGGCGCATGGCCGAGCTTGCGCACGAGGCGGGGCTGGCGGCGTACTACGAGACGGCGTTCGGCGACATTGTCTTCGGCGACCTGCTTGAATACTGGAAATATGCCGACGCGCCGATGTGCGAGTTCTGGTATCCGCATGCCACTAGGGCTGAAGGCGGTGTAGGGTCGTATGCCTTCAAGCCTATCCGCCCCTGCGCGTCTGCAGCCCATGTCTATGGCAAGCGGCGCGTAGTGGCTGAAGCGTTCACCGGAGGCAATGGCATTAGCTGGGACGAGGACTTCAAGAAGCTTCAGGATGTCGCGAACCGCCATTTTGCGCGCGGCGTTACGCACCTCGCCTACCAAAGCTATACGCACGCCCCGGCCCCGGACGCAACGCCGCCGGGAGGTTGCATGGGCGGCTTCAACGGGACGCCGTTCACCCGCCTCCAGACGTGGTGGAGTTACATGCCGGAGTTCAACGGCTACATCACGCGCTGCGAAGAGTTCCTTGAGGCGGGGCTTTCTGCGCAGGACGTGCTGTGGTATCTCGGCGACGCCGTCGATCACAAGCCGGACGAGGATTATCCGTTCCCGGAAGGTTTCCGCGCCGACTACCTGAACCACGACGTGCTTACCAATCGCCTCGCGGTGAAGGACGGGCTGTTCGTTGTGCCGGAAGGGACGTCGTGGAAAGTGCTGTGGGTGCCGGACGAGCGCTTCATGCTGCCTGCAACGCGGAAACGTCTCGCGGAGCTTGCGGCTGCGGGCGGCAAGGTGGTCTTCGGCGGCAAGGACGCGCTTGTCGCGGCATTGAAGGGGCTGGCGAAAGACGTTGCGACCGTTCCCGCTCTTGGGGATGAGCCTAGTGAGGACTTCATGTGGATTCACCGCCGGGTAAACGGCCTCGACCGCTATTTCGTCGCTTCCGGAACGAGCGGCTGGCGCGGCAAGGTGACGTTCCGTGCGGCTGGGGACGTTTCGGTCTTCGACCCTGTGTCACTTGAGCGCCGCGCATGGAGAAACGGTGACGTGCTGGAGATTCCGCCGTCGCGCAGCGTGTTCGTTGAGTTCGGCGTGCCGGGCAAGGAGACATCCCCGATGCCGCCGCAACGGCGCACCGAGCTGACCGGCTGGACGCTGTTGTTCCCGTCAGGGTGGGGCGCACCGGCTAAGGTCGAGCTTGGACGCCCGGTTTCATGGACGGAGATTCCCGGCTTCACGCGCGAGGCGCAGGCGTTCTCAGGCACGGTGACGTATGAGACGGAATTTGACTGTGATGCGAACGGCGACGCGGAGCTTGACCTCGGGCGCGTGGAGTCCGTCGCAAAGGTGTACGTGAACGGCAAGCCTGTGCGGACGCTCTGGTGTGAGCCTTACAGGTGCCGCATCGGCAAATTCGTCAGGAAGGGCTGCAACAGTCTGCGCATAGAGGTCACGAACACCTGGCGCAACCGCGTGATCTATGACCTTGGCCAGCCTGAGAAGGACCGCAAGACCTGGATGCTCTACGATCCGCGCTTCAGCCCCAGCCCGAAAGATCCGTTCGTCCCGTCCGGCATCCTTGGCCCGGTCATGGTGGAGTGAGCGTTTCTCATGCGTTTCCGCTGTTGTGTGCGTCGTTGGCCTTGCGCCATTCGCGCATGGACATGCCGAAGCGGCGGTGGAAGAGTATCTTGAGGTAGTTCGCATCGGGATAGCCGCAACGAACTGCGACATCGGAGATTGCAAGCGACGTGTCGGCAAGCAGGCGGCAGACCTCCTTTAGCCTGCTTTCAATTATCGCCTTTTGCATGGACGTGCCGGTGGCGTCCCTGAAACGAAGGTCGGCGAGGCGCCGCGAGACGCGCAGATGCTGGGCAACGTCTCTTGCGCTTATGCCCTTGAGCGCATTGCGCGATATGAACGACATGGCGTCATGTGCCAACATTGCGGCATTGGCATGGTGGCGTGTCGTGCCCCTTTCCGAGACGGTCGATCCGCCGCAGAAGAACCGTTGTCTGGGCGGATTGCCCTTGAAGAGCATCATCGACTGGAGTTCTCTTGCCGCTCGGTAGCCTTCCTCCTCGAAATTCGGCTGCACGCTGGAAAGTCTGGGAACCGTGTGCATGCAGATGTCTTCGTCGTTTCCGATTCCGAGAATGGCGACGTCCGCCGGGATTTTCAGTCCTGCGCGCCTGCATGCGGAGAGGACGGTCCGTGCGGTGTCATCGTAGGCTGCGAAGATTGCCGCAGGCTTCTCGCAGCCGAGAATGGCGGCCGACAGGCTTTCTTGATCGGCGACACATTCCGGCGGCATCCGCACGACCCTTATGCCGCGCTTCGCCATTTCGGCGGAGAATGCGTTGCCCCGTTCCAGGCTCCATCGCGATCCGGCAGCATTCTCTGCGTACAGGTATGACTTGTAGACGCCGCTGGACAGGATCGAGTTTGCGGCACTGCGGCATATGTCGCGCACGTCATCCATGACAAATACGCATCTCTTGAATTCTCGCATCGTCCGTTCGTTCGGGGAGTCTGTGAACACCGTTGGAATGTTGAGAGAGGCGTGCAGGCGATGCATCTCCTGCGTTTCTGGGATCGCTGCGAAGAAACCGTCAACGCCGTTCCTCGCCGCCGCCGTAAGCCTTTCGCACGTCACTTCGCTGTCAGTGCGTATAAGTTCGATGTCCCAATCGTATCCTTCCGAGAGAAAACGATGCAGCCCGGCCAGTTTCTTCCTGCCGGCGACCTCGGAAAGGAGTACTGTTGCCAGCACTTTGAATGTGCGATATTGTCGCTTGGCATGTCTCATCGGCTGACAGTATACCATAACCGTTGCTGAAATGATACGGTTTTGGTGCTTGAAAGATACTCTATGCGATTCGTCTATATAATATAATATCCCATATCATGGATGCTATGGAAACAATATCTGGCAAGGGTGCAAGTCCAGCGGCTGCGTTTGAGTGTTCGGATACGGCGAAAGCGAGGGCGCACGACTTCATTGACAACGAGAAGCAGTTCCAACTTGGATTTCTGCCGACGGAACAGTCGAATCCGATAACTGCGACATTGGAGGAGGACTTCAGGCGTTCCACGCTTGCGGGCGTGCAATGTCTCCAGCGCGGCGACCGGCAGATGCCGATCACGATGCGGCATGTGTTTGCCGGGAGGCGTTTTGCCAAGCTCGTCGATTCGATTGTCGAATCGGTGACCGGTCCCAAGGGGCGCGTCATTTTCTCAGGATGCGGAGCGACAGGGCGGCTATCGATCCTCCTTGAGTCCATGTGGCGCGACTTCTTCCACCGTCGCGCTGCAGAGCTGACGGCTGCGGAACTTGCGCTTGCCGACCGCTCGGCATCCATCATGACTGGCGGGGACTTCGCGCTCATACGCTCGGTGGAGTTTTTCGAGGACTTCGCGGAGGGCGGGCGGCGCCAGGCCGCCGCGCTTGACGTGAGTGCCGGCGACACGTTTGTCGCCATCACCGAGGGCGGCGAAACATCTTCCGTGCTCGGCACACTCAAGTATGCAACAGAACACGGCGCCAAGTGCTTTCTCGTGTTCAACAATCCGGCGGACATTCTCCGTGCGCGACTCGACCGCTGCCGCGAGGCGATAGATAATCCGAAAGTCACCGTGATCGACCTCTACTGCGGGTCGATGTCCGTCGCCGGCTCCACGCGCATGCAGGCTACCAGTTCCGAACAGGTGCTGTGCTCGTGCGCCCTTGAAGCGGCGCTGTGCCGCATCCTGCCGCGTTTTGCGAAGGAGACTGTGGCGGACTACACGGTCGCGTTCGAGAGCCTGCTTGCGGGGCTGGAGTCGCCTGAAGGGCGCGCCGCGCTCGTCAAGGCCATCGAGTTCGAGAAGGGCGTATATGAGAAGCGCGGACGCATCACGTATCTCGCAGACAAGTGCATGCTCGATCTCTTTACGGACAACACGGAACGTGCGCCGACTTTCATGATTCCGCCGATCCGCTCCAGCCGCGAGAAGGGCCTCGCCCAGTCGTGGGCGTTCGTCAAGAATCCTCTCCATTCGACGGAAGAGTGCTGGAGCGAGATGATGCGCCGCCGTCCGCGTTGCCTGAACTTCACAGGCGAAGACGCCCGCTCGCTCGGAATGCCGCAGGCCTTCGTCGACAATCCGCCGCTCATCAAGTACAGCGATCTCATAACCTACATGATCGGCAACGAACCGGCGCCGGAGCGCATCGATGGTTTTGCGCGCGCTGCGGCGGTGATCCTGCGCGTGCCGGGCGAGACGCCGGAGTTTGTCGCTGCCGCGAACAGCCTCGCCTCCGCCTGGCCGGAAAAGGCTGAATTCAGCTTCCCGTTCCCGATTGTCGACTCTCCGCTTGAGATATGGAAGCACCTCGCCGTGAAACTCGCCTTCAACTGCCTTTCCACTGGCACGATGGCGGCGATGGGGCGTGTCGCGGGCAACTGGATGAGCTGGGTGTCGATGAGCAACAAGAAGCTGATCGACCGCAACATCCGGCTTGTCGTGGAGCTCGGTCGCGTCGATTACGAGACGGCGGCGGAAACGGTCTTCGCCGCGGAGGAGTGGATCGCGTCGCAGGACTGGTCGCAGACCGAGGAACCGTCGCCAGTTCAGGTCGCGCTGGCGTGGATTAGGGGAAAAGGGCAATAGCGGGCGTCTGTTCGCGCCGGGCTTTGATAGCATGACAGACTTTCAACCAGTAAAAACCACGGAGGGAAAGCAATGAAGTTCCTGAAGACGATGATGACAGTTGCGGTTGCCGCAATTCTGCCGAATGCATCGCTGGCTGAGACGCATGCCCTGATGCCCTACGCCTACATACAGGCGCATGGCACCAACAGGATCGATACAGGGTATTGTGCCAAGTCGCTTTCCAGATATTTCGTGGATTATCAGCTCGTAGATCCATCGACTCCTGGTCAAGCCATCTTCGGCGACACAAAAGGCACCAAGATTCGGTGCGCGTTTTATGTTCCTACTGGTGTTTCTGCGGGTATAGTCACTTGGTATTACAGAACACCCAGTCCTTCTACCAACTATAAGATGATGGGGTTCCGCGATGCTGAGCGCAGGGTGATGACCGCAATCCATCCAACAGACTCCAGCGGGACGGCGACGGTCAGCCTTTATGACCGCACTGATTCGGTCGTGTCAAACACAACCGCGGAGCATAGCCCCGCGAATTCGACAACAACCATATACCTGTTTGCATTGAACAACTCCGATTCATACATCGGGGGTGAAAAAAGAATCTACAGTTTCGAGGCGGCGGATGACAGCTCGGCGGTGATGCCGGCCCTGTTCCTTGCGCCGACGACAAATGACGTTGGCGAGGCGGGTTTCAAGGATATTGTGACCGGAGCCTTTCACGGTGAGGCGAACGCCAACCGGTCCACGGAAATGACGTTTAGCGATGGCGTTGGCAGCGCGGACGACTACGGTTACGAGAACGGTGTGTTCTCCGCAAAGTTCCGCGCATACGCCGAGGACACAGCGACGGGCGGCGTAAAGTTCGGCAACGGAGAGGCTTCTGGTGCGGCAGAGGCCTGGGTGGCGCGCGGCGGGAGCGTAACGCTGACGGCCGTTCCTGCGGCGGGGTACGATTTCGTGGGCTGGATCGGCGACACATGGGCGATAACATCTGGCACGACGAAGAGCGCCACGGTAACCGTCCAGAGCGGCACTGCGGTTCAGTTGCTGGCGGTTTTTTCAGAGTCGTCGTGGCACTGGACGGGAGCTGCAGGAGATTCCAACTGGTTCACTGCCGGCAATTGGGCTGACGGAAGCGGCAACGCCGCCGTTTCGCTTGCAAGCGGCGACAAGTTCACGTTCGATCAGGATGGCGACATAACCGTGAATTACAATCCCGGCGATCCTGGCTTTGTGGTGGGGAACCTGTTTTTTGCAGTTTCCTCCGGAGCGGTATCGGTGACCGGCGACGAGATCGCCTCGTTAACGAACATCGTGTGCAGAAACGGCAAGGAGAACGTAATGTCCAACGCGGTGACTTTCTCCGGCGACGTCGATGTGACGGCGATGAGCGGACACGTGCTTTTTGCCGGCGGTGCGACGGGGTACAAGGTTGCGAACCACATTGAGCTTTACGGGAACTACAACCTGACCGTTGAAGGCGATTACACGATGGCGTCCAATACGGTCCTGAAGAGTGGTTCCACGCTCAGGATGCCGAACGGGACGTTCTACAAGCACCTTGGCGACTACACCCTGGAGAGCTGTGCGACCACAATCGTCAAGTGTGCGAAGATCAACATTAACAGAGCCGATCCAAAGCTCATGCTCACCAACAACGGAGTGTTTGTTGTTACCGACAACGCGTATGTCAGCGCCAGAAACGCCACTGCCGGCTATACGCAGTATCTTTCACCAAACGGCAGCGGCGTGTTCATCGCAAACGAGGTAAACATTAGGAATGGAGCTCATTGCTACATAGGAGGGTATGCAGTGATCGGTCCGGGAGGTATCAATCTTGATACCAACTGCTATGCTCGCTTGCTAAACCTCGGAACGAGCCGCTTCGGTGCCTATGCCGACTGGGAGATTGGCTGTGACACCGCCGGCGTCGCAGCCAGTGGTCCGGCGATGTACAGGCAAGGCGGTGCCAAGCCATCTGACATTACGTTCGACACGTCGGACTACTATGATCCGTCCATCGGGCGTACGATCACGTTAAAGGGGCCGATCGGTGATTACAATTACGATAATCATGTTTCGAACGCTCCGCTTAACATAACCGTGGCCGGTGTGGGTACGCTTGCCTTCGACTATGCGAACAACAATTACGATAAGCTGTTCTCCAGCGGACTGACGGTGACGGATTCGGCAACGGTGTCGGTAGTGCCTGGGATAAGTCCGGGCGCAGGAGCTGTAACGCTGAGGGACAATGCGACGCTGAAAGTCGCCGGGTCGGGCACGGTTGCGCTTGGCGGGAACCTGACGCTTGGGGAGAACGCGGCACTTGCGTTTAACTTCACGGAGAAGGATGCCGCCCCGGTGCTGTCCATCCCGGCGGGATCGACTCTCCCGGCGACGGTTAACGTGAAGGTCTCGGCGGCGGACGGCCTGCGTCTGCGGGCGGGGTCTTACGCGCTTACGAGCGGCTACGACTTCACTGGCAAGTCCGTCAATCTCGTGGATCCTTCTGGCTTGGTTGCATCCATCGCTGTTGACGGGAACGGCAACATCGTGCTTGCGCCGAATGTGAAAGGTGTCATCATATCCGTTAGATGAAAGGGGAAACAAAATGAATCAGAACAGGCGTGAATTCTTGACCGGCGCCGCGTGGATGGGCGCGGCGGCGATGGCGGCAGGCTGCATGAGCAAGGGCTCGGCAGTGTGCGGGATAGGCGGCGGCGCAGGCGCGCCGATGCATGGCTTCCGCGTGGCGCCCATGAAGAAGGTCCGTGTGGGCGTGATCGGCGTGGGGGCGCGCGGCACGCATGCCGTGCACCGCATCGCGCAGATCCCCGGCTGCGAGGTGACGGCGATGTCGGACATCAACCCGGTGCGGCTCGACGCCGCACAGGAATGGCTGAAGGAGCATGGTTTTCCGGCGCCGAAGGAGTGGAGCCGCAATGGCGACGAGGACGCCTGGAAGGGGCTTTGCGACTCCGACGTGTGCGACGTGGTCTATTCGGTGACGCCGCGTCCGTTGCACTGTCCGATCAACGTGTATGCGATGGATCATGGCAAGCACGTGCTGCAGGAGGTTCCGGGCGCATTCAGCCTTGACGAGTGCTGGGCCACCGTCGAGGCGGCGGAACGCAACCGGCGCCACTGTATGATGCTTGAGAACTGCGTCTATGGCGAGGAGGAGATGCTGGCGTTCAACCTCATCAAGAAGGGCAAGCTCGGCGAAATCGTCCAGGCCGAGGTCGGCTACCAGCACGACCAGCGCTCGCTTCAGTACAAGCCAGTGGACGGGCGCTTCTGGCGCATCGACCGCCACATGAAGCACCACGGCAACTACTATCCTACGCACGGGCTCGTGCCGGCCGGGCGCTGCCTGGACATAAACCGCGGCGACCGCTTCGAGTACCTTGTCTCGATGGAGACGAAGAGCGCTTCCTTCGAAGCGTTCGGGCGGGCCAACTTCCCGGCGGACGACAGCGTCACCGGCATCGACGGCAAGCCGTTCAACCGCCACACGCAGAGGATGGTGAAGGGCGACATCAACATGTGCCTCATGCACACGGCGATGGGCAAGACGCTCTCGCTCATCCACAACGTCTGCACGCCTCGGCCGTACGACCGCGGCAACCTCTACATGGGCACGAAGGGCATCTACCGCAGCTATCCGTCGCTTCTCATTGCGTGGGAGGAGAAGGAGGGCGACGGCGGCGCTAAGAAGTACTTTGACGAGGCCAAGGCGCAGCAGATCAAGGAAGAGTACCGCCATCCGTTCTGGAAGGTGGCGGGGGAGATTGCGAAGAAGGTCGGCGGACACGGCGGCATGGACTTCGTGATGGACCTTCGCTGGGCGTACTGCCTGCAGAACGGCCTGCCGCTCGACACGGACGTGTACGACCTTGCGACGTACTCCTCGATCGTGGAGCTGTCGGAGCGGAGCGTCAACGCGCGCTCCTCTGCGATCGACTTCCCGGACTACACGCGCGGCGGATGGAAGACCGCGAAGCCGTTCACGGTGGACGAGATGGACATCTCGAAGTTCGACTTCTCAAATACAGTGGCGAACGACAAGTCTGCCCAGAAGATATAAGGGACGTGAAATGAAGTTAGCCCTGTTCATTGCGGCGGTCGGTTCGGCCGCCATCGCCCATGCCGAGTTCAGCGCGGGGTTCGCCCGTGTGGACATCACGCCGCCGGTCGGCATCCAGATGGTCGGTTACTACCACAAGAACTACGACCGCCGTGCCGATGGCATCATGGATCCTCTCCATGCGGAGTGCGTGGCGGTGTCGGACGGCGTCAGCACCGCACTGATCTACCGGGTTGACCATCTCCATCTCCAGAATGTGTTCCTGGCGAAAACCATCCCAGCCATCATTTCTGCGACCGGTGTCCCGCAGGACAGGATATACATCCATTCCACTCATACGCATACGGGACCGGCCGTCTGTCCAAACAAGGACGGATACACGGATGCGGACAACCGGTTGGTCGCCGTATATGCAGACTTCTTGGTCACTCGGCTCGTGGACGTGGGGCGGATGGCGATTGCCGATCTCGTCCCGTCGAAGATCGGCGTCGCCAAGACCGAGTGCCGCGGCATATCCTTCATCCGCCGCTACCGCATGAAGGACGGAAGCGTAAAGACAAATCCGCGGCCAAACCAGGAGATCGAGTGTCCGTTGGGTACGCCTGACGAGACGCTGCAGGTGGTGCGCTTCAAGCGGATCGGCGCGCCGGACATCGCCATCGTCAATTTCGGCACCCATCCCGACACTACAAGCGGCAGGAAGATTTCGGCGGACTGGCCAGGCGTCGTTTGCGACGTTTTCGAGAACGGCATCGGCGGCGGCGTGAAATGCATGTTCCTCAACGCGGCGCAGGGAGACGTGAACCATCTCTGCCGCAATCCCACGCCTGGGCGCGCCTGCTTGAACGAATACCGCAAGAAGGGGACGCCCACGGCCAATGCCATCGCCAAATACATGGGACGCGCAGTCGCGGGTGCGGCGATGTCCGTGTGGGACGTCTGCGAAGAGATACCGGCAGGCCGAGTGCAGGGACTTTCCAGGAAGTTCTCCATGCCTGCGAACCTGCCGACTGCGGACGAACTCAAGTGGGTGGAGATGTTCGACGCCGGTCGCAAGGACGAGATTCCGCTCGGCTGGATGGAGATCATGACGATCACCGCGCCTCGCTCTCGCGTGCGAACCTTGAAGAACGGCCCTGACCATTTCGATATCTGCGTCTCCACGGTCACGATCGGCGACTCCCTCGCGTTTGCGGGTCTGCCGTGCGAGCCGTTCGTCGACATCGGACGTGACATCAAGGCGCAGTCACCGTTCAAGACGACTATCGTCACATGCCTGACCAACGGCAGCGAGGGATACATCCCTTCGACGAAGGCCCACCATGAGGGCGGCTACGAAGGCCTGTCCACGCGCTATGCCGAGCCGACCGGCGACAAGCTTGTGGCGGCGCAGGTCGGACAGCTTAAGGAGCTTTTTGACGCAGAAAGGAACCGGCGGGAACAGTGAAGTGACATGACTATCGCTTCCATATTCCTCGCGGTATCCACGGCATTGCAGGTGGGCGACGTGCGCGTCGGCTTCTCGCTTGCTATGGGCGATGGGACAAACGTCAACTCCGTAGTCACCGTTGCTGACATGGAATCGCTAGCCGTTGAGACCAACGGCAATACGATAGCTGCGACATGGCGCGGACATCCCAAGTGCGGGGCCGGGTTCTCGGTGTCGGCGAGGTTCAATCTTCTGCCCGATGGCGGATTTGGGTATGACGGGCTGTCATATTCAGGCAACATAAACAAGGCGCCCGTCCGCAGGATCGCGTTCCCTGAGATCGTCGTGCCGCGCACGGACAAGATGGCAATCTTCCGTCCGCGATACACCGGCGAGATGTTCCGTCCCGACTGGCCGAAGATGAAGCCGGGGCAGAAGGTGTTCGAAGTCGGAGTCGCAAAGAAGGCCTTCAACTGCATGGCGGCGATCGATGAGAATGCGACGTCGCACTTTCTTGACCAGCGCGGCGACGCCCGTCTCCATGCGTCGTCGTTCGAGGCGGAGGTCGGGACCTCGCCGGATACGCTTGTGTTGCGCACGGTCTATTGTCCGCCGCGCTCGGAGAAGCTGCGCGAGTCTGGCGCAATGCCGTATTCAGGCGTTTATGCGCCGTATCGCGGCGGGTGGTATGAGGCTGCGAAATTGCATCGCAGGTGGCTTGAGACTCAGCCTTGGTTCAGGGCGGCGTCCGCAAGGGATTTCTCCAAGTTGCGCGAGATAGCGCTTTGGATGTGGAGCCGGGGAGGCGTCGCCGTCTCCGAACCTCCCGTGCACTGGTTCATTAAGGAGACGGGGCTCAAGGTTGCTTTGGATTGGTACTGGTGGCACAATGTGCCTTACGATACGGCGTATCCGTTCTTCTGGCCGCCGCGTGACGGAGAGGATGCGTTCAAGGCGGCGGTGAGGCGCATGAGAGACGCGGGCGCGTTCGTGCAGGTCTATACGAACGGGATGCTGTGGGACGAGGACGATCCGCGCTGGGCTGACGGCGGGATTGACTGTGCCATAGTGGAGGAGACGGGCGAGGTGCGCAGCCGCACGTACAATCCCTTCACCAACCAGAGGCAGGCGCATATGTGCGGCGAGGCGCCGAAGTTCCAGAAGATGATTCGCGATCTTGAGCGGAAACTCGCACTTACAGGGCTTGACGGGGTTTACATGGACATGATCAGCTGCTACGCGCACAGGCAGTGCTTCAATCCGCGCCATTCCCATGCGCTCGGCGATGCCCGTGCCCTGATCGAAGGCTACCGCCGCCTTGCCGATGCCGTCCGCGCCGACAATCCCGGCCTTCTGCTGTCTTCCGAGGCGACAAGCGAGACATATCTCGACGAGTTTGAATCGGTCATAGTTCACTATACCGCCTGGGAGCGTTTCGGGTTCGGCGAGATGCCGACATCGGAACCGGTGCCGGCGGTTTCCGTAATCTATCGCGGCGCATGCACGATGTTCGGCTCGTTCGCGACGCCGGGCGGTGTGCCTGGCTGGGATCCGCTATGGGGCGCTTGCAAGGACGCTTCTGACGTGGAAGCGATTGTCGCCAAGTATCCCGACCAGTTTGCCGTGGAGTTCGCGCGCGGTGTCGCGTGGGGCCTCCAGCCGACGGTTCACGGCTTCACGATGCGGGACGTTGCCAATCCGCGCATAGCTGATGACGTTCAGTTCATCAAGGATACGTCTCGGTTTTACTTTGAACATCGGGAGTTCCTCTTTGACGGCGAGATGCTTTCTCCGGCAAGGCTTGATTGCGCCACGAAGCGGGTGGAGTTCCTTCGTGCGAGCAGCTACAAGCGTCCGCACGAAAGCAAGGTTTGCGTGCAGCGGGCCCTGCCCGTGGTGTTTCACTCCGAATGGCGTGCGCCGGACGGACGCAAGGCAGCGGTTCTCGTCAACTGGACAAGGGAACCGCAACGGTACGGGATTGATTTTGACGGCATGAAAGCGACCGGTATAATGCCGGCGCGTTCATGGAAGTTGCACCTGAAAGATTGAAAACGGAGGGATAAAAAATGAACAGACGAGAATTCATGATAGCGGCCGCGACGGCGGCAATGGGCGGATGTGCATCCTCGGATGCCCAGACCGCGAACGAGATCAAGGGGCAAGGCGCCCAGTCGGTTCCTTCCGGCGAAAGCGGCACGAGCGCTCCGCCGCGCAATCGGCATCCGTACAAGGATGTGGACTGGGCCACGGCGCTTCAGATCAGGGGCACCACGCACATGCACTGCAGGACGCAGAAGGAACTTGACATCATCCTGAAGCGCATCGAGTTCCTCACGCTTTCCAACTACTATCCGTCCGCCCCGTGGTGGCCGCTCTCGAAGATGACCGAGAACTACTACTGGGTGCATCACGACTTTCCGGTGGTGGTAAACGGCAAGAGAGTGGAAGGGCCGTTCGATTGGAACGCAATCGTCGGGAAATGGATCAAGGAGCTCCCTGCCGAACTTCAGGCTGAGTATCCGTTCAAGGAGGGAGCGCCGCTGTTCAAGCCTTTGCCTGAAGGTGTCCTGGAGGCGCCGAACGCCGAGCATCACGGATTCAAGAAAGACGACGGGCACACTGCGCGCGGCCTCCACATGAACGCGCCTGGCTCCGCGTTCGCCTCCGGCACGTTCGACCAGTGGTCAAAGCGCCGATTCCAGACTTTCCAGCGCGGCGGCTATTCCATCGGCTCCGGCGAACACTGGAAGACGGCCATCGACCGCATGATCGACGGGCTCATCTTCCCTGACGGCGGCGGTGTTACGATCAATCATCCCAAGTGGTCGGCTTATGACCGCAACTTCATGCTGGAGATACTCGATTACGATCCGCGCGTCCTTGGAATCGAGGTAATCGAAGGCGGCGGGAGCAACAGCGAGAGCTACTGGGACTGGGTGCTTTCCACTGGACGGCAGTGCTTCGGCTTCTTCGTGCCGGACCATTCGATCAACCGGAAGGACAACAGCTTCGGCGTGAACGTTCTTCTTACGCCGGAACGGACGGTGCAGGCCTGTCTGAAAGCTTATCGCGAGGGGAATTTCTACGGCGCGAAGCGAGGTCTCAACGAGTTGAAGTTCAAGCGAATCGCCTTCAGCGGCACGACGGTCGAGGCTGAGACGGACAAGCCCGCGCGCCTTCAGGTTATCACCGCGCTGGGTCCGGTCCGGGAGGTCGAAAACGGCACTTCCATCAAATGGTCGATGGAAAAGCCGCCGCTCGCCGGCGGTCCGCGCAAGGACGTGCACATGTTTGCGCGCGTCAAGGCGTATGCGGTGGACGGCAGCGGCGAGGAGCTGTTCTCGCAGCCGTATATGCTGGTGTAGCGGGCGTATTCGAGCATTCTGTGCCTGGTCGGCACGCGAATGAATCGCCTCCTGCGCCGACGACCGTTGGGGCGTATAAGGGCCGGAATCACGAAAGTCGATTGACTTTTGTGATGATGAATCACGGAAGTCGATTGACTTTTGTGATGTTGTGATGGTATAATTACACGCAAAAGGCCAATTATGAAAAGAAACATATTGTTGAAGATGACGGAATGGAACCATCGCAAGGTGCGCAAGCCTCTTGTGCTGATGGGCGCAAGACAGGTCGGGAAGACTTGGCTTCTGAACGAATTTGCACGGACGGTGTATGGAGAGAACGCCGTTTACGTCAATTTGATGAAAATGAAGACGCTGCGTAATCAGCTGGAGAGCGGAGACATCACTCCGAAGTCGGTGCTAGAGAGAATCGGCATTGCCCTTGATGTTGAAATCGTTCCCGGCAAGTCATTGCTTCTTCTCGATGAAATCCAAGAATCGTCTAACGCCTTGACCTCACTCAAGTTTTTCAATGAGGATATGCCGGAACTGGCGGTGGTCGCTGCAGGTTCACTTCTCGGCCTTGCAGTTGGGCGTTCTGCCGAACGCCGTTCGGAGGCGAACGCCGACAACCCCAACGAGCCTCGTGGATCTTTCCCGGTGGGGAAAGTTAATCTTCTGGAGGTATGTCCGATGGATTTCCCCGAATTTGTCAGGGCTATCGGAAAGAGCAGACTTGCCGACATTCTTGAAGGCGGGGATCCGTCCGCCTCCGTGCCATACGCGGCGGAACTGGCCGACATTCTCAAGCGCTATCTTCTGGTCGGCGGCATGCCGGAGGCTGTAAACACATACGTTGACACGAACAGCCTTCACGCCGTCAGGGACGTGCAGGCCGAGATTCTGTCCGCATACGACAGCGATTTTGTCAAGCACGCCCCCATTGCGATGCTTCCGAAAATCAGGTTGCTGTGGAATTCTATTCCAGCGCAGTTGGCGAAGGAGAACAAGAAGTTCGTTTACGCGGCGTTGAAGACTGGTGCTAGGGCTCGCGAGTACGAAGCGGCACTCCAGTGGCTGGACGATGCGGGCATGATCCGGCGGGTATATCGTGCGTCGACGCCGCGGTTGCCGCTCAAGTCATATCGCGACTTCTCCGCCTTCCGACTGTATGCGCATGACGTGGGGCTTCTTGGCGCGATGAGCGACCTGCCTCCATCGGTTGTCTTGGAGGGTAATGCCGCATTCACTAATTTCAAGGGGACGTTGGCGGAGCAGTACGTCTTGCAGGAACTGACGGTAAATGGATTTGAGCCTTGTTATTGGATGAATGACGCAGGGAGCGCGGAGGTTGAGTTTGTCATACAGGGCGAAAGGGGCGTGTTTCCGGTCGAGGTCAAGGCCGGGATCAACACTCAGGCGAAAAGCCTCAAAGTCTATCGTGAACTGTTCTCCCCGCCATTTTCGTTCAGGACTTCGCTGGCGGCGGCGCATGATGGTGCGGAGATCAAGGACATCCCGCTGTACGCATTCGGTCCTGCCGCGAGGAGAATGGTCTGTGAGTAAAGCGGTCTGTCGCCCGACGTGCAATATTTTTTTATTTATTTTATTGCACGTTCCGGCGCGTCGGGATGGTGTATAATATGTAAGTTATCGCAATGTAAAAGAATGCAAAAGGAGTTTGTTGATGAAAAACACCAGAAGCACGATGATGACAATTATTGCCGTGGGTTTTGCTGTGCTTTCGGCAGTCGCCGCATACGGCGAAGACCCGTACATCGAATCGTCCGGCGCAAGCGGCATCTCGACCGGCTACCGCATGAAGGGCACGTCCCGCGTGGAGGTGGATTTTCAGATGGTGGAAGTCGGCGGTGCGCTTCGCGTTTTCGGATCATACGGCGGCGGCACTTCTTCCTATGAAATGTCGTTGTTGACAACGCTGTTCCTCAGCGACACGCATTTCAATTTTGTCGTGGGTCCATGGAACAGCAAGGTGCAGAAATACAAGCTTGGTACCGATACCGACAGGCACACCGCCATCATCGACCTTCCCAACGACAGGCTTGTGTTCATGACCGGCAGCACGACGAACGCATTTACAGACGGAAACTTGGCGACTTGGTCCGGTCTTAATTTCTCGGGGATGGAGGCAGATTTGCCTCTATCGCTGTTTGCCCGTTTCTGGAACTCCGCCGCGACTGCTTTTGCGAACATTCCCAAAGCGCGCATCTACGGTGTCAAGATATACGAAAACGGCGAAATCGTCAGGAACTTTGTCCCCTGCATGAGAGCGGACGGCGTCGCCTGCTTCAAGGATTTTGTCAATGGCAGCTTCATCGTCGGCGAGAATGTCGCGGCGTTTACGGTGGGCGGCGACTACGAGACATATCCCGATGATGGCTATGTTTCCACGGCGGCGAACGAGACGGGCGGCCATCTCTACTTCGACACGGGCTACATCGTAACTCCCAAAACGGCTGTCGCCATTGACTGTGCGCTTTCGGAAAACTGCGTTCCGACTGAGGGTGGTGTCAACATGAATGCGTATCTGTTCGACAGCTACCCAAGGTTCTACTTGAACTTCGTCAAATACCTCAATACGAGCAATTATGGCTTGAGATACGAAAATGCCTTTAGCGGCTTCGTCAATTCCAATGTTTTCAGTCCTGCTTTTCCTCAGCCAGTCGATGACAAGGACGTTCGCCGTACGTTTTTCATTGACAACAACAATTGCGTCGCAGGTGTGGTGACTTCTGGTTTCACGAATCAGACAGTGACGGCCGAGTCGTCTTCTTTGGCGTCAAGCAGCAGTATAACCTTGAAGCTCTGCTCTTCATATGGCGGCAAGGACTGTCACGCGCCTCTCAAGATATACGGCTGCAAGATTTGGGAAGAGGGTGTAATCAGGAAAGACTATGTGCCATATGTGACAAACGGTGTTCCGGGGCTTCTTGACAAAGTTTCCGGCACATTCCTTGAAGCCATCCGCTACACCGACGATACGACAAGTACTCTTGCTTACGGTGGTGCCATCAAAGGCGAGCAGGATGCCTATCTCGGATCCGATGGCACGACGGGACTCAACACGGGCTACAAGATGAACGGCAATTCGCGGCTTGAGGTGGATTTTGCAATGATAGATACAAGCGGCAGTGGCCGCGTTTTCGGATCGTATGGCGGCGGCACATCTTCTTATGAGACCTCGTTGTTGACCACTGTGTTTCTTAACAGCGGTACGCACTTCAATTTTGTCGTAGGGCCGTGGGATCAGAAGGTTACTAAATACAAGGCTGGTATTGATACCGACAGGCACACCGCCATCATTGATCTTCCAAATGACAAACTTGTGTTTATGACCGGTAGCACGACGAATACATTTACCGACGGAAATCTGGCCACTTCATCCGGACTCAATTTCGCCGGGAAAGAAGCGGATCTGCCGCTCTCTTTGTTCGCCCGCTTCTGGAACTCCGCCGCAACATCGTACGCCAATATGTCCAAGGCGCGCATCTACAGCGTCCGCATCTACGAGTCGGGTTCGCTGGCGCACGAGTTTCTGCCATATGGCGGCGGCGCGGTGACGGGGCTTTACGACACGGTGACGGGCGATGTCATTTCCAACGGTCCGTCGTTCACGTTCGGCGGCGCGGGGCATGACCACGGTTCTCTCAAGGCATACATCAAGCCTGACTATTCGGCGAAGCTTGCACATGGCGGGACGACGACCTTGATCGCATACGCGCCGGGCGCGAACTCATACAAGTGGCTTATGGACGGACAGCCTATTGCGGGCGGAACGGGCGGCGTTCTTTCCGCAGAATGGGCGCGTGGCGGAACGAAAACAGACGATGGATATGTACACACCTATCAGGCAATCGCCGTGTACGACGATTTCTATGGCGTTGCTCGGGACGGGGAGCCATCGGCGTCCGCAACGATTACGAGCGAACCGCTAGGAATGACGCTTATAGTCAAATGACATCCGAATCAAGGCGGGAGTTCATCAAGGGAATTGCGGCGGCTGGCGTAGGCGCGGCGTCGGGGTGCCGTTCCCTCTTCGGCGGTTCCTTCTATGGGGCGACGATACGCGACAGGCTGTGGATGTGGGGGCATCATCCCGACATGAGCAGTCGATCTGTCGCCAAGGGCGCGGTTTGGCCGGGGTCGGCGGTGGATCAGGCAGAGGGCTGTCGGATTATGGGCATTCCGAACAACTGCGTGATACGGTGGGGCAATAAGCCAGCCTATCCGTGGGGCGACTACTTCGAGCAGTTCAAGTCGCTCAAGCGCATATCGTTCGGAATCGCTGATGCGTCGAAGGGCACGGTACAGGACAAGATGCGGCTTGCGTTCGATGTGCTTCAGCCGGCGATGCCGAATCTCACGGGATGTTTTCTTGACGACTATTTCTGTCCTGCGGACATCGGGCAGAAGGGACTCGACCTGCGGATGGTGTCGGACGAGGTTCATGCGCACGGCTTGCGCCTTTCGGTTGTGCTCTACTCCGACCAGAACGGGTTCCGCAAGGAGTACAAGCGCGACCTCGACCTCTGCGATGAAACGAGTCTGTGGTTCTGGAAAAGCGCCAACATCGAGACGATGGGTGATCAGGTAAAACGCTGCCGCGAATTCATCGGGCCGGAAAAGGACCTGTTGCTGGGGCTGTATATGTGGGACTTTGATGCGAGTGCGCCCGTTCCCGCCGCACGGATGGAGCAGCAGCTCGCGTTTGCGCGGCGGTTCCTCGCGGACCGCACGGTTACGGGGCTTATCTTCCATCCGTCGTTCGCCGCCGCCCTTGATGTGCCGGCCGTGAAGCTCTCGCGTGAGTGGATTGCCGCCTACGGTGATGACCTCTGGGGCGTATAGGAATACTGAGAGGCTTGCGGAGAAATGAAAGGGATGATAAAGGCGGTTCATCTGCCACTTGGGCAACACATGTGGAGAAGTCCCGACGACACGTGGAACGGAAAGCTCATTGAGGACAGGCGCGCGCCAATCGATGACGAAGAGCGGTGGCTTATCAAAAACTGGGACAAGTTGGTGCGCGACGAGGCCGTTTGGCGGCGTCTGATCGATCATTCGGCGAAGAGAGGGCTGAACATGGTGCTGATGGACGTCACCGAGGCGTTGTCTTATCCCAGCCATCCGGAACTGGCGATAAAGGAGGCGTGGGCTCCCGAAAAGATGAACGCCGAAGTGAAGCGGTTGGCGGCGCTCGGCATAGAGGTCATTCCGTGCTGCAACTTTTCCACGGGACACGACGTATGGCTTGGCGAATACCACAGAATGGTATCTACGCCCGAATACTACCGCGTGTGCGCCGATGTCCTTAAAGACCTTGCAGAGGTGTTCGATCATCCGCGTTTCATCCATCTTGGGTATGACGAGGAGTCGGCGTACAACCAGCGGCATCATAACTATTGCGTTATTCGCCAAGGCGAGCTGTGGTGGCACGATTTCCTGTGGTTCGTGAAGACCGTGGAGAAGCTTGGGGCGAGGGCGTGGATATACAGCGACTACTGCTGGTCCCACAAGGACGAGTTTCTCCGACGGATGCCGCGCTCCGTGATGCAGAGCAACTGGTATTACGGCAACGAGTTCGATCCTGCGAAGATGGAGAAGCCGTACTATCTTACGACATACGATGACCTTGATTGGGCCGGATTCGAGCAGATTCCGTGCGGGGGCAACCACTCTTCCGATACAAACATGGCTGACACCGTGAAGTATTGCAGAGAGCGGATGCAGCCGCATCTCCTGAAAGGATTCCTGACGACGATCTGGCGTTATATGCTTCCAAAGTACGAGAGCCGCTATGTCGCGGCCATCGACCAGCTTGCGGACGCAATGATGTGAGGGATAGATCAAATGATAATGACGACTTGTGTTGTTCTGTTCGCGGCGGCGCTGTTGGGCGAAGGGACGTGCGGTGTCTATTCGCCCGATGGCGGCAAGATAGCCATGCAGCGTGTAGTTGCAGGCAAAAGCCGCGTCGGCGTGCTTGACCGGGCGTCCGGCCGCTTCGCGTGGGTAGAGAAAGGTACGGGCAACGCCGCCTATCCCGCCTGGTCGCCGTCTGGCGATGCGATTGTCTATGCCTACGGCAACGAGACGAACACGGCTTGGGCGGCGAAGGACGGCGACACGGGCTACCATCTGCGCGTCTGGCGGCACGGCAGTGGCGTTCGCGAAATCACGACGGGCCGCTTTCGCGACTACATGCCGTCCTTTTCGCATGACGGCAACAGGATTTTCTTTGTTTCCACGCGCTGCGCTTCGCCCGAGGTGTTTCTTGCCACGCGCTCCGGCGTCTATTCCATCGATGCGGATGGCGGCGAACTTGCCTATCTTGTGCCGAGCCACGTGAACGACGAGGGAGCGGGGCAGCCGGTCGTTTCGCCGGACGGCAAGATGCTGGCGTTGGCGCAGAACACTGGATTCCGCTCGACATGGCGGATTGTCTGCATGCGTCTTTCAGAGCCGGGGTCGATATGCACCGTTTCTCTGAAAGGCCAGAGCGCCTATGCGCCACGCTGGACGCCAGACGGGCGTCATATCGTCTA
Organism: Kiritimatiellia bacterium; assembly: GCA_017403825.1. Classification (GTDB taxonomy): domain Bacteria; phylum Verrucomicrobiota; class Kiritimatiellia; order RFP12; family UBA1067; genus UBA1067. The sequence continues at coordinate 18,891 of JAFRDO010000067.1, read as the reverse complement.
TACGGGGTTCTCGAAGGGCGATCCAGGCTGGTGCGTGTATGTGCTGAATCCGCGTACTGGCGGCGCAAGGCGCATCTGCGAGGGACGCAATCCGGACGTTCATCCGTCGGGCGCGTTTCTTCTGTATGACGACGGCAAGAGTCTCTATGAACGCCCGTTCGGCACAGGCGACCTGCCGGGTGCGGACGAGGTTGTTGTGGATGAAGAATCACGTCTTTACGACGAGCCGGAGCGGTTGGTCTGGCGAGCGGAGAAACCCGACTATCCGGCGACAGTTCCGATGACGGAGGCGTTCAACTTTGGAACGGACCGCACGTTCTTCGTAAGGGCCAAGGTTCGCTACACGCCCGCGGCAAGTCCGCGCTTCCGCCATTTCCTCACGGGCGAGTACGAAGGCGCGAAGCTCGGTTTTGAGCTTTTCATTGACCATGGCCTCCCGAAGTTCGGTGTGCGCGACGGCGATGGGGCGTATATGGGCGCGGTGTCGGATATGGTTCTTGAGGCGGGGCATGAATATGTGTTGACCGGCATTCGCACGTCCAGTGCGCTCTACATCCATGTGGAGGGGAAATCGCTGCGCGAGATGAGGTTCTCTGCCACCTATCCGCTCGACCGGCCCATTCGGCTTGAGGTGGGGCCGACGGTCGGCGGGAAGGGGGACATTCTTCTGGGCGAGGTCGGTACGGGCTGGCCTGCCAACGTGCCGCATCCTATCACGCGCACGAAATTCTTTGCAGGAGAGGGGGCGAAGTGATGAACGCGAAGTATTTTGCTCTGCTTGGCGTGATGTTTGGCGCGGCGGCGTGCGGTGCGTTCGAGAAGATCGCCTATATCGATAGCTTCGACTACCCTGGTTTTCTCGAAACTGAGACGGCGGAAGGGTCGGTCAGGATTCTCGACAACGTGTTGAAGACGGGCGCGACGACGATTCTCTGGCGCAACCAGTCTGGCGCGATCCCGCGCTATCCTAGCGCCGAGGAGGCGTTGCCGCTTAAGGAACCGCCGCTAGACAAGCGGCGCATTCCGCTGAGTGAGCCGATTCGCGGTTGGGTACGCTTCGACGACTGCGGCACGAACCTCATTCAGGTGGCGGCGGACGAGTGTGCGAGGCGTGGCGTCACGTTCGGCATCCACATGACGACCGAGGAGAATCACGGGGAAAGCTGGACGCTGTCGCCGTGGAACCTGGAGCATCCGCAGTTCTGGTGCTGTGCGCACGGCGGTGCGCCGTGGCCGGGACGTTGTTCGCTTGCCTACGACGAGGTGCTGGCGCACAAGCTGCGGCTTGTGGACGAACTGTTGGCGATGAAGCCTGCGATGATCTACATCGATCTTTGCCGTGCGGGCGGATGGGGGCCAAATCTGGAGTTTGTAATCCCGATGGAGAACGAATGGCGGAGGCTTTACGACTGTGAGCCGCCGGCAAACTGGCGCGACCCGCGCTGGATTGCGTTGGTAGAGAAGTATGTCTATCGCTATATTGCGCGCATACGGGAGCGCATAGCTCGAACGGGACGTCGCACGGAGCTGGTGATGGCAGTCGAACGTTTCGGCGCGAAGGAGGATTACGATTACATCTATCGCGCAGTCGATTGGCGCAAGCTGTTGCGCACGGGCGTAATCGACTCTGTTGCCGTGGCGTGCATTGCCCCTGACTGGAACGATCCGTGGGGTTCGACGGCGCGCATCTATGGTGATGTCGTACGTGAGGTGCGCGGCATCGGACGCGGCAAGGTCTATTTCCCGATAATGTCCTACAACTTCACGAACCGTCCGGGTTATAGCGAGTACGCCAAGCAGTTGGGTATCTCGAACGAAGCGGCCGTGCAGCGCCTCCTTGAGCTTGCGCGGGACGCGGGCGGCGACGGCATCACGATGGAGGTCGTTGATTTCAACAACTACTCCCCGTCCGTCTGCAAGGCGATAAGGGAGTTCTGATTTTGATATACTATGCGGCGATGAGGCTCAATGCTGTTAGCTGCATAATGCTCGCGCTTTGCTGCGGATGCGTCGGCGTCCGCAGCGATTCCGTCGAGGTCGCCGACGTGGACGGGTCCGGCGACCATCGGATATTCCGCGTCGGCGCGCTCACCCAGATTATGATGGAGCCGGTGCTGTGGCGGCTGGAGGACTCCAAGGCGGTCAACTTCGACCGTCCGGTCACTGCCTGCCTTAAGGACAGCCTTCCTCCCGAGTTCGAGAACATCACCCTGCGTCAGCTGCATGACGGCGCGACGGGCCTGCCGCGTACGCTACGCGATCCGTGGTGTCTTGCGGACCTGTTATCGGTGTGCGCGTTCCGCGGTGCGGGGTTTGGCGTTCCGTCCAAGTTCGAGTCGCGGCGCGAGTTCGTGCGGAGCCTCTGGGACGTCCGTGTGCGCGTTGCGCTGCGGCGGAATCCGCCCGGACGCTCCGAGGTCGGCTATGCGCTTCTGCTGATGGCGGTGTCAGACGTGACGGGGCGCTCGCTTGAGGACCTGTGCCAGGCCTATCTCGTGGAGCCATATGGGCTGCGCGACACGTCGTTCGCACCGCCGCCAGGCATGGTGACGCGGCTGGCTGAGCCGCGAACCGCGCTGCTGCCGTGGCTTCTTTTCCTTCCCGGTCCTGACGTTCTTCGCATGGACGACGCCACCAGGTGCGTCGGGGGACTGTTCACGAGCGCATACGACGTCCTTCGCGTCTGCTACGTGGTGCTGCCGCACCTGGTCAGGATGCGCCAGCTGCTTGACGAGCGGGAACTTCCATGCGGACGGCGCGTCCTGTGCCGGACTGACGAGGGAGGCCCCTGCGGGGCGTTCGTCGGATTCGATACTAAGGACCGCCATGCGGCGCTGCTGCTGCGGAATGTCGTCGGCAGTCCGCTCGGAGACGGCTTGGACATGATGGAGCGCCTTGCGAATCCGCCCCAAGACTAGGCCGTTTTTTGGTATAATAGCGGCATGAGAATTCTTACGGGAATACAGCCGTCCGGAAAGCTCCACTGGGGCAACTATTTCGGGGCGATGAAGTCGATGTTCGACCTTCAGGAGAAGGGGCAGAACTTCATGTTCATCGCGAATTTCCACGCGATGACGACGGTGCGCGACGGCGCGGCGCTCAGGGAGGCGACGAAGGACGTGGCGCTCGACTACCTCGCCTGCGGACTCGACCCGGCGAAGACCGTCATGTACCGGCAGAGCGACGTGCCTGAGGTGCAGGAGCTGGCGTGGTATCTGTCATGTCTCGCGCCTATGGGCCTCCTTGAGCGGTGTCACAGCTACAAGGACAAGATGGCCCACGGCTTCGATGCGACGCACGGCCTCTTCGCGTATCCAGTCCTTATGGCGGCCGACATCCTGATCATGCAGGCTGACCTCGTGCCCGTCGGGAAGGACCAGAAGCAGCATCTGGAAGTGACGCGCGATCTGGCGCAGAAGTTCAACAACGCATACGGCGAGCTGCTCAAGCTGCCCGACGCCTACATTCCCGATTCGGTGGCGACGATTCCCGGCACCGACGGGCAGAAGATGTCGAAGAGCTACCACAACACCATCGAGCTATTCGAGCCGAGCGGCGCCATCAAGAAGAAGGTGATGGGAATAGTCACTGATTCGAAGACGATGGAGGAGCCGAAGGAGCCGGAGGGCAATTCGATCTACGAGCTCTACAAGCTGTTTGCGACGAAGGAAGAGGTCGAGACGATGGCGGCGAGCTTCCGCGCCGGCAACTACGGCTACGGTCACGCGAAGAAGGCGCTGCTGGAGGCGTACCACCGCCTGTTCGACCCGTTTCGGGAGAAGCGCGAGGCCCTGGCGAAGGATGAGTCGACCCTTGAGGACATACTGCGCGACGGGGCGCGCAAGGCGCACGAGTTCGCCGCGCCGACGATGGAGGCCGTCCGCCGCGCCGTCGGCCTATAAGAGGCCGAAAGTTCGCACGCGGCTGCGCTTTTTTGGTATAATATCGACAGTTTCAAAGAACTTTAGAAATGGCTGAGGCAGAGAACAACTACAACGCCGAGAACATCCAGGTCCTGGAGGGCATGGAGGCGGTGCGCAAGCGCCCCGCGATGTACATCGGCGACACGGGGGAGCGCGGCTACCACCATCTCGTCTACGAGGTCGTGGACAATTCGATAGATGAGGCGCTCGCGGGCTACTGCTCGCTCATCGACGTCGTCATCAACAAGGACGGGTCCCTCACGGTGCAGGACAACGGGCGCGGCATACCCGTCGACATGCACCCGACGCAGCACAAGCCGGCGATCGAGGTCGTACTCACGATCCTGCACGCGGGCGGCAAGTTCGACGGCTCGAACTACAAGGTCTCGGGCGGGCTCCACGGCGTGGGCGTAAGTTGCGTGAACGCGCTCTCCGAATGGATGAAGGTCGAGGTGAAGCGCGACGGGAAGGTTCATCATATCGAGTTCTCGCGCGGCCATGTGACGAAGCCGCTCGAAATCGTGGGGGAGTGCGGCGAGGAGACGGGAACCAAGGTGACGTTCTTCCCCGACCATACGATTTTCACCTGCCATGCGTTCAAGTGGGAGACGCTCTGCAGCCGCCTTAGGGAGCTTGCTTTCCTCAACAGGGGCGTGACGATACGCTTCCGCGACGACGAGGGAGAGGCGCACCACGAGGAGACGTTCCACTACGACGGCGGCATCGATGAGTTCGTGGAATGGCTCAATGCGAACAAGAAGCCGCTTTCGCCGATCATACACTTCGAGGGCGAGCGCCAGGGCCTCACCGGCATGGTGCAGGCCGAGGTGTCGATGCAGTACACCGACAGCTACTCCACGCTGGAGCAGACGTACTGCAACAACATACACACGATCGAGGGTGGCACGCACCTCTCTGGCTTCCGCGCGGCGCTGACGCGTACGATTAACAAGTACGGCACTGACAACAAGCTGCTCAAGGAGAAGGACAACCTGACTGGCGACGACATGCGCGAGGGCCTTACGGTCATCGTGAGCGTGAAGGTGCCGCAGCCACAGTTCGAGGGCCAGACGAAGACGAAACTGGGCAACGGCGAGGTCGAGGGCATAGTAGGGTCGATCGTCGGCGAGAAGCTGATGACTTTCTTCGAGGAGAACCCTGCCGTCGCGAAGACGGTGATAGAGAAGACCCTTCTTGCCGCCCGCGCCCGCGAGGCCGCCCGCGCGGCCCGCGAATCGACGCGCCGCAAGGGAGTCATGGACGGACTTTCCCTGCCTGGCAAGCTGCGCGACTGCTCCGAGCGGGATCCGTCGAAGACCGAGCTTTTCCTCGTGGAGGGCGATTCCGCCGGCGGCTCGGCCCAGAAGGGCCGTGATCGTGCGACGCAGGCCATACTGCCTCTCCGTGGCAAGGTGCTGAACGTAGAGAAGGCGCGTGTCGACCGGATGCTCGCCAACGCCGAGATACGCACGCTCATAACGGCGATAGGCTGCGGCTTTGGCGAGGAGTGGGACGTGTCGAAGGCCCGCTATCACAAGATCGTCATCATGACCGATGCCGACGTGGACGGAGCGCACATCCGCACGCTGCTGCTTACGTTCTTCTACCGCAAGATGCCCGAGCTGATAGAGAAGGGCTACGTCTACCTGGCGCAGCCGCCGCTTTACAAGGTGGAGCGGAAGAAGCGGAGCGAATACGTGCTGACGGACGGCGAACTCACAGAGAAGCTCCTGACTCTGGGCCTTGACGACTACGAGGTGAAGGACAAGTCCGGCGCGACGCTTGACACGGAGCGCGCGCGTGCGCTGCTCACGCTCTTGGCGGAGATAGAGGCAACGGAGAAGATGGTCGGCGAGCGCGGATTCTCCGCCGCAGAGTTGTTGAAAGACGAATCTGCCCAGGGTTCCGGCGCCTCGATGCTCAAGAAGGAGTTTTCTTCGCTTTTTGGCTACGGTTACGGGCCGGAGGACTGGTTCGGCGGTGAGCTTAAGAAACTGCTCGACGACGTGCGGACGCACGGGCGGCAAGGCCTCAGCATCTATCGCTTCAAGGGTCTCGGCGAGATGGACGCCCCTGAGCTCTTCGACACTACGATGAATCCGGAGAAGCGTCGCATGCTGCGGGTCTGCCTCGATGATGCGGCCGCGGCGGACCGGATGTTCACGTTGCTCATGGGCGACGAGGTCGCGCCTCGCCGCAAGTTCATCGAGGACAACGCGCTGAACGTGCGCAATCTTGATTTCTGACATACCAAAAAAGAAAGGGAGGTTCAGAATGAAAAACCTGGTTGTAATGATAGTAATCGGTGCGTCGTTCGCCGCATTTGCGGCTCCTCCGATGCCGCCGAAGGCGGCTGCCAGGCAGCAGCAGGCCGCGGCGCGCGCTTCGATGCACCAGCATCAGGCCGCTGCCAAGTATCAGCAGCAGGCTGCAAGGGCGTCCATGCAGCACCAGAAGGCTGCAATGCATGCCAATGCTCAGCATCAGAAAGCCGCGATGCACGCTGCTGCACATCAGCAGAAGGCTCAGGCCCATATGATTCATGAGCAGCAGAAGGCTCAGGCCCATATGATCCGCGAGCAGCATCGTGCACAGGCACGCGTCATACGCGCGGGTGGCAGGGCTGCGATGCGCGGTCCGCGCTTTGCGAACGGCTACCATGTGCCGCCGCCGGACTTCCGCGGGTGGTACCGCGGGCCGCGTCCGCACGCCCACTACCGCAGCGTCTGGATTGACGACGTCTGGTACGACGCGTACGGTTATCCGTTCTATTCGCCTGCCTATCAGGAGGTAGTAGTATTACCGCCTGGTGCTGTCCTCTACCAGCCTGGTGCCGTCGTTACGCCTGTTCCAACGGTCGTAACTCCCGCTCCAACGGTCGTAACTCCCGCTCCGACGGTCGTGGTTCCGCCGCCTCCGCCTCCACCGCCACCGACGAGAGCCGAGCGCATTGTCGATGCCATATTCGGACCCTGACGGATCCGAAACATCTGGCGTATCATGGGCGGCGGTAGAAAAACCGATCCGAGACGGCCTCTTGAACTGCCGTTCAGGTACTGTGATACGCCGGAATTGCGTGTTCTCGACTTGTCCAGAGATGGAATATGGTGCGTTCCGGTGCTCGGGCGCACCAGCCTGAGCAAGTCGGGCATGATGAATTTTCACGGCGAGCACGTTCATCACGAGTGCATAGAGATATCCTACTGCCAGCGCGGCGAGCTTGCGTTCGAAAGCATGGGCGAGAGATATCCGTTCAGGCCCGGAATGGTGTTCGTGTCGCGGCCGGACGAGCCTCATGTCCTCTGCCAGTTCCCGAGGCGCATGTTCATGTACTGGATGTTCTTCCGCATTCCGGCAAAGAACTTCCCTCTCCTGTCGCTGCCGCAGAAGGAGGCGCGTTGGCTTGCGAAATCTCTTCTTAACGTCGGCAAGCGGCTTTTTCATGGCGGGGACCGCGTCCGCACCGCCTTCCAGAAGCTGTTTGCCGCGTATGACACTCTCCCGCACGGAACGCCGCAACGCACCATGAGGCTGCGTCTCGCGGTCATGGAACTGCTCGTCGCGCTGATTGACGCATCGTCCGGTTCCGAGCCTGCGCCTCCTAGCAGGCGTGTGGAGCAGGTCATAGAGGATATCCGCGCCAATCCCGTGGCATCTTTTACCATCGGCGACCTTGTCGAGAAGTGTTCCATGTCGCCCAGCAACGTCATCGCGAACTTCAAGCGGCTGACCGGCTTGCCGCCGCTTGCGTTTCGCAACGCCTGCCGGATCGAGCTTGCGAAGAAGGAGCTGGCAAGGGGCGGAGGACGTACCATCGCGACGATTGCGGCAATGCTGGGATATTCGTCGGCGCAGAACTTCGCGACGCAGTTCCGGCTTGCGACAAAGAAGACTCCGCGGGCGTGGCGCGACTGGCGGTAAGGCGGCTGTTGCGACGGTTACGGGCGGCATGAAGAAAATATGTCAGATTCATTCGGCACGATTCCCTAGATTTATGCAAAGGAAAGGAGACTCAAATGAAGAAGTACATCGTTATATTCGCCATCCTGGCGTCGGTCGTGTGCATGGCCGACACAAAGACCACCTGGCGCGACGCGCAAGGGCGGGTTCAGGGCACCATGACCACGGACAGGTACGGTAAAACCACGTACCGTGACGCGCAGGGGCGGGTTCAGGGCAGTTCCACCACGGACCGTTACGGCAAGACGACCTATCGCGATTCCTTGGGGCGTACCCAGGGCTCGATGACTACGGACCGCTACGGCAAGACGACCTATCGTGATTCCTTGGGGCGTACCCAGGGCACGATGACCACGGACCGCTACGGCAAGACGACCTGGCGCGACGCGCAAGGGCGGGTTCAGGGCAGCGCCACCACGGACCGCTACGGCAAGACGACCTACCGCGATTCCATGGGACGCGTGACCGGCAGCAAGACTGTGAAGTGACGCACCGCCTTTTCCACTAAGCCCCCTTGACAGACTCGGGTTAGATTTGGTAAACTTTGCCTCGTCTAACGAAATTAGAGGAGTTGAACAATGACGCTTGAAGCTGTCAAGGAAGGGGAGCGGGCGCGAATCGTCCGCGTGAACGGCGACGAAGCCGTGAAGCGCCACCTCGGCGCTCTCGGCTTCGTGGCGGGAACGGTCGTGAGGGTCGTGGGGACGTCCTACGGCAACATGATTCTCGCCGTGCACGAAAGCCGGATCGCCGTCAACGACGCGACGGCCGGGAACGTCGAGGTTGACGCCGTCTGAGTCTCATCGTCTTTTTTTTGAGAAGGAGATTAGTCATGGCTAACAGTATGAAGATCGCCCTAGCGGGCAACCCGAACAGCGGCAAGACGACGCTCTTCAACGCGATCACCGGGTCGGAGCAGTACGTCGGCAACTGGCCCGGCGTGACGGTGGAGAAGAAGGACGGAATCCTTCACGGGCACAAGGAGGTCGTAATACAGGACCTTCCTGGCATCTACTCGCTTTCGCCCTACTCGATCGAGGAGAAGGTCTCGCGTCGGTTCCTCGTGGAGGAGAGGCCCGACGCGATACTGAACATCGTGGACGGCACCAACATCGAGCGTAACCTGTACCTTTCGACGCAGCTCGCCGAGCTGGGGCTGCCGATGGTGATGGCGGTCAACATGATGGACGTCGTCAAGAAGAACGGCGACAGTATCGACTTCGCGAAAATCGCAAAGGCGCTCCGCTGCGAGGTGGTCGGCATATCCGCTCTCAAGAAGGAGGGCGACATGGAGGCCGCGGAGTTGGCAGTTGCGCTGGCGAAGAAATCTGCAGCGGACAAGGGACCGAACAAGCTGCCCGACGTCCCTCACGTGTTCTCCGGCTCTGTGGAGCACGCGATAGCCCACATCGAAGAGTCGATACAGGGCAAGGTTCCCGCCCGTTCCATCCGCTGGTACGCGATCAAGATATTCGAGCGAGACCGCGAGGTCATAAAGGACCTCGGCATCGGAGTCGGCGAAATGAAGCACCTTGAAGAGCATATCCGCGACTGCGAGAAGGAGCTTGGCGACGACGCGGAGTCCATAATCACCAACCAGCGGTACGACTTCATCAAGAGCCTTATGAACAGGTCGCTTGCGCTGAACGAGAAGCGTCACAGCAAGGCGACTCTCTCGGACAGGATCGACAAGATCGTCACGCATCGCATACTTGCGTTGCCTATATTCGTCGTTTCGCTCTGCGCCATGTGGTGGCTTGCCGTCGCGGAGAAAGGCCCGGGGACGGTCCTCACCGACTGGGCGAACGACGAGTTCCTTGCGGACGGCTGGCACCTCCCGTTCACCACGCATGAGGTTGACGGCAAGGACTACGACGCCGCTAAGGAGGATTTCGCCAAGGCGGAGGCGACGGTCAAGGCCTGGGAGGCAGGAGAGAAGAAGGCGTCCATCGAGGACGAGGAGACAGGTGAGGTCGCCGACGAATGGGACATCGACGAGGCGGCGTACAAGGCGGCGAAAGAAGCCGAGGAGCCTGACCCGTCGAAGTACGGCGTGTGGGTGCCGGGAATAGGCGCGCTCATAACGGGTGCCCTTGAAAGGGCTGGCGTCAGCGACACTGTGAAGAGCCTTGTCGTAGACGGCGCATGGGGCGGCGTCGCGACGGTGCTTGGGTTCGTGCCTGTCATCTTCATCGTCTTCCTCTTCCTTGCGTTCCTCGAGGACTGCGGCTATATGGCGCGGGTCGCGTTTATAATGGACCGCCTGCTGCGCAAGTTCGGGCTCTCCGGCAAGTCGTTCATACCGATGCTCATCGGCAAGGGGTGCGGAGTCCCGGCGGTGATGGCCGCGCGAACGATCGAGAACGAGCGCGCGCGTCGCATGACGGTTATCCTTGCGACGTTCGTTCCCTGCGGCGCGAAGACTGTCATCATCGCTATGTTCGCGGCGCTCTTCTTCCGCGAGCAGTGGTATGTTGCCGCGCTTATGGACGTCGTAGGCATCGCTATCATCATCTTCGGCGGCATGGCGCTCAAGAAGACGCGGCTTTTCTCCGGCGAGGCGTCATCGTTCGTGCTGGAGCTTCCGGCCTACCACATGCCGACGGTGTCCGGCGTCTGGCACCACACGTGGAACAGGCTAAAGGGGTACATCCTCAAGGCCGGCCTCATCATCTTCCCGGCCTGCGTGTTCCTCTGGTTCGTTATGCACTTCGACTGGTCGCTAAACCTCCTCGGCGACGAGGAAATCGAGAAGTCGATCCTGCATGACCTTGGAAGCTGGATTGCGTGGTTCTTCGCGCCGCTCGGCTTCGGCTCGTGGCAGGGCGCGGCGGCGTCCGTCTCGGCTGAGATTGCGAAGGAGCAGGCGACGGCCACGCTCGGACTTGTCGCGGCGAACATGGGCGGCGCGACTACGGGCGCGAACATCCAGGCGTTCTTCGCCTCCATTAGCGCGTTCCCGAAGCTCGCGGCGCTTTCCTTCATGCTTTTCAACCTGTTCGTGCCGCCGTGCATGGTGGCGGTAGCGGTGACGTTCCGTGAGATGGGGGCAAAGAAGTGGGGCTGGTTCGCGGTTGCCTTCCAGCTGTTCGTAGGCTACGTGATCTCGCTCAACGCCTACCGGCTCGGCGTCCTCTTCGCAGGCGGCGGGTTCGGCTTCTGGACCGCCGTGGCGATTCTTGTCGATCTCTTCTGCCTCTGGATGATCTTTCGTCCGGCGAGAGAGGAAAGGAAAAGACAATGAACGTTGCATCGATAGTAGTTCTCGTCGCGGTCCTCACGTTCGCTGCGCTGGCCGTGCGGCGATGCCTCAAGAAGGGCATGCCGTGCGAGTGCGGCGGAAGCCGCAAGGGGACCGGTTGCAGTTGCGGATGCTGCTGCAACGGTGGCAAATGATCTGACATGACAAAAAAAACGAAAGGAAACAAGATCAGATGAAAACAAAGACAATGGTGCTGGCGTGCGCGGCTGCGGTCTGCGGCGCGGCGTTCGCAGCTGAAGAGGCGGAGACGTCAGGTTGGGCGTACAATCCCGGCGAAGGCATCTCGTTCAACGAACAGCCGATCGTGTCGGTCGAGGCGTCGCTCGCGTTCGACTCAAAGTACCTGAGTTACGGCCTTGTGGACAACAATGAGCCGATCCTCAAGCCGGTAGGATCGCTGACGTTCTTTGACTGGTTTTCCCTGACAGTCGAGGCGTACTATGACATCACGAAGTACGGGCACCGCGCCGGCTACACGAGCCGCGCCTGGCAGTACACCGAGCTGTATCCGGGCGCGGCCATCGGCCACAGTTTCTCGCCGGACGACTACGAGTGGCTGCCCACCACGATCGACCTTTCGATCAGCTACCAGTACGAGTTCCACCCGAACTCCAAGTACAAGGGCGGCGACGGCCCTGACGGCCAGGGCGACGACTCGCAGTTCTGGATGTTCGAGGTCAGCCTCCCCGACCTCTGCTTCGAGCCTAGGTTCTACTACGAGCGCGACGTGATGCGCGACAACGGCACGTATCTCAACCTCGAGATTGGGCACGCCTTCCCGCTCATCGACGGTGCCGAGGAGGGCGAGGACCCGGTCCTCACGTTTCGTCCCTCGATCGCGCAGGGCTTCGGCAACACGATGCGTGTAAGAAGCTACCTCACGCGCGCGACCTCCGACGGCGAGGGCGCCCCGCTCGACAAGTCCGGCCTCATGGACCTGTGCGTGAAGGGCGAACTTGCCTGGCAGGTTTGCGAGTTTTGCACTCTCAGCGGCTACGTGGCATACACCGACTACGCCTTCGATCGCCGCATGCGCGAGGCGGCCCGCCAATACGAGGCGACCGGCGACTGGGACCATAGCTGGAACTTCATCGCCGGTCTTGCGCTGACTCTGAACTTCTGATTGCCTGTTCATTTCCAAAGAGAATTTTATTAAAACAAGCTCGGATTGCTGAGCGTGTGCGGGTGCAGGATTGATTTCGCTTAGGCGAAATGGTATAATCCGCGCCGTGAAGCGAAAAGGCAGATTGATAAGCTGGGCAACCTTTCTCGCCGTCAGCTGCATGATGTTCGTAGCGACATGCTACGGGCGAGTCTTCTGTCTCTGTTCCGAAGATCCGGATGGATGCGGCAAGCCGTGTCACATGTGCGGGAAGGAAATCCCGGACGGATGGTCCTCCTCTGAACCGTGCGACCACCTATCCTTTGACATTTTTGACTTTTGGATTGATGATGGCAATGTGGTGATGGTGGGTGCGGCGGGCACGGGGTGTTCGCCCTGCCTGGAGCGGATGGTTGTTTCGGCGTTCGCAGGGCGGTTGCCCTGTTATAGGCGGGCACATTCGCCGAACGCGCCGCCGGGCCGATGTTCGGATTCCCCTCTTTTCCGCGCGCGCAGGACTCTCCTCCAGTCGTGAGTGATGAAGGTCGTCCGCCAGATGTTTCCTCTGGCGAATCGGCAAACGTGGAAACGTAAAAACAGCCAACCCGCAATTGGCTCTTTTTGCAATTCCATACTTTCATCGTAAGGAGAATCTCATGTTTAGAATGTTCATTGCTTCGTTGTTCGCAACGGTCCTATTGGTCTCGGGATGCGCGACCGCGCCGACAGGTTGTCGGCACAAGGGATGCCATAAGATCGGCGCTCGTCCCGCAGGTCGCAATAACGGGATTACTCATCACCATTACGCAAAGCCCCAGGCATTGGCTGAAGAGAAGAAATGAAACGCCTTCTCTTCGCGATTCCCGCCCTGCTGGCTGGATGCGTCGCGTACGAGCCTTCGCCCATCGACTGGGCGAGGGAAGCTGCGTCGCTGGACGAGGCGCCGCGCAGAATCGAGCTTTCGGTCGATGATGTCCGCGTGCGCACGGTCGCGTTCAGTCCCTCGCTGAACGCGCTCCGCCAGGCACATGCTTCGTCAGCAGCCAAGGCCGCCGCGTCCGGCTGGTGGGAGGATCCGACACTCAACGCGGATTTCCTGCGCATCCTCAGCGCGCCTGAGAACCCGCTCGTCTACGGGGGCTCCATTGCGTTCACGATTCCGTTGAGCGGCATCCCAACGCTTGAGAGGCGTGCGGCAGAGGCGTATGCCGAGGCTGACCGCTGGTCGCTGATCGCAGCAGAGCGCGACGCGGCCGGCGAGGCCGCCGTTGAGGCCGTGACGGCGCGCGAGACGGCTGCGTTCGCAGCGACGCTGTCGCGAGCGCTCGCCGGGACGAACTACGTGGCCGCCATCGACGTGGCGCGGCGCCTCTCGGAGACCGGCGAGTTGCCGCGTGCCGATTACGAACAACTCGTCGCCGATTCGCGCGAATGGCGCCGCACGGCGTTCGAGCTCGGCCACGAGCGTGCCTCGGCCGAGGCGTCGCTGCGGGAGAAGATGATGCTGGCGCCGACGTGCGAGATCACGTGGCTGGACGCCGGTTGCGACATACAGATGCCGACGAATGCATTTACGGAGCTCGACTTCACGAACGCGCCGTCCGTCCGCGCCGCCGCCGCACGTCTGGCGGGCGGCGAGGCAGAACTCGACCGCGAAATCCGGCGGCAGTATCCGGAACTGTCGGTCGGTCCCGCCTACACACGCGAGGACGGCTACAATCGCGTCGGCCTGGCGGGCTCGCTCACGCTCCCGCTCTGGAACCGCAACCGCGTGGGCATCGCGACGGCCACGGGTACGCGCGACGGGGCGCGCCTCGCGGCGGTGACGGCGTGGCAGACCGCCATCCGGCGCTGGCTCGACCTCAAGCTGGAACAGGAACGTCTGCACGTGCGCGGCATCGAATCACCGGCGGACGTCGCGAGCGCTGAGCGGCTCTACGAGATCGGCGAGCTGGACGCCGCCGGCTATGTGGGTGTCGTCCACCGCGCGCTCACTGAGGCGCAGACGGTGCTGCGTATCAGGATCGACACCGCTGCTCTCGCCGAGCGGATGAAGTCCCTTGTCGAGGGAATGTCCGTCAAAGGAGAATGAGATGAAAACTTTGTCTTTGCTGTTCATCGCGGCGTTCATGGCCAATTGCGTGCTTGCGCACGAACATGAGCATAAGCACGACCACAATCACGAACATAACCACAATCACGAACATGAACACGATCACGAACATGAGCGCAGCGTGGAGATCAGCGACGCGGCGGCGGAGCTGATCGGGCTTAAGACCGTGAAGGTCGAAATGCGTCGGCTGGCGTCGTCTGTTGGCTTTTACGGGCGCGTCATGTCGGACCCTCGCGCACGACGTCGCATGTCCATGCCGCTTGCCGGCTTTGTGGCCTGGCGCATCGGCGCGCCGTGCGAGATCCGCCCAGACGACGAACTCCTTCGGCTCGTCTCGCCTGACGCGGCGACGGCGTATGGCGAGCTGACCACTCTGGAGTCGCGCGTCGACGCCGTGAAGAGGATCGGCGCTAAGAACGCCTCCCTTGATGCGGAACTCGCGGCCAAGCGCGTCGCCTACGCGGCGATGACGAACGTCCTGACGGCTGTTGATGCCTGGCGCGGCGAATTCTCGCTCCATGCGATCGTGGGCGGACGCGTCGATGAGCAGCTTGTCGCGAGCGGTGTTTTCGCCGAGCGCGGCACGGACATTCTGAAAATGACGGAGACGAAGCCGCCGGTCGTGTTCTCGCTGGTCCCGTTCTCAGATGCGCGCGGCCTTGCCGACGGTGCAAAGGCGCGCGTAGGTGAGCGAACGGGCACGATGCGGGTTGACAGGACGCGCACTGACGGACTCGTCGGCGTGTGGATTGCCTATGACAAGGGCGAAAGCGGCTCCACAGCCGCTACGCCCGGCGAATCGGTGTACGTGACGGTGGAGTCCGACCCGGCTGAAACGCCTGTCGCCTGTGTGCCGTCGTCGGCGGTGTTCCGCGACGGCGTGACGCCGTCCGTCTTCGTCCGCGATGAACACGACGCGGACATGTTCGTGGTGAAGCCGGTCGTGCCCGGACGTTCCGCCGCCGGATGGACGGCCGTGACGGGACTCGATGCGGAGGACGAAGTCGTCTCGCAGGGCGTGTACGAACTGCGTCATGCCCTTCCCGCTGCAGGCGGAGAGAAGAAGTCCGCCGGCCATTTCCATGCGGACGGCACGTTCCACGCCGGCGGAGAGGATGACGAATGAGCGTTCTCGGCAAGTTGCTTGCGACCGTTCTGAACTGGCCGAAGACGACGGTGCTGCTGGCCTTGGCGCTTGTGGCTGGCGGCGTCTACGTGTCGCAGCGTCTCGCTGTGGACGTCTTTCCCGACATCAAGGTGCCGCGCGTCACCATCCAGACGGAAGCGGGCGGCCTCACGGCGGAAGAGGTCGAGCAGCGCATTACGGTGCCGATCGAGTCTGCTATGAACGGACTCAAGGGCGTTACGAAGATACGCTCGAGTTCGGGCGGCGGACTCTCCTTCGTGTGGGTGGACTTCGAAAGGGCGATCGACCCCGACTCGGCGCGCTTCCGCGTGTTCGAGCGTCTGGGCCAGGTGCGCGAATCGCTGCCAAAGGAGGCCGAGCCGGAGATTGCGCCCGTCATCTCCGTTTCGGGCGAGATCATGATGGTCGCGCTCGTCCCCGAATCGACGAACGTGACCGGGCTCGCCGTGCGCGAGATCGCGGAGTATTCTCTCCGAAACCGCTTGCTCGCCATCCCAGGCATCGCGCAGGTCGTCGCGATCGGCGGCAACCTGCCGGAATTCCGCATCGGCTACTCGCCGCGCCAGCTCGCGCAGTACGGACTCGGCGTCGGCGACCTAACGGAGGCCGTGGGCGCGTCACGCACCTGGTCGAGCGGCGGCTACCTTGCGGATGTCAAGGGCGAGGAGCTCTCCGTGCGCCAGGTTGCGCGGGCCGACACCGTGGAGGATCTCGCCGCGATATGGGTGCCGAACGAGGCGGGAACGCCCATCCGACTCGGATCTGCCGCGAACGTTTCGCTGGCGGGCGCGCCGCGCCGCGGCAGCGCGTCATTCAACGGACGTGACGCGGTGGTCGTCTCGGTCCAGAAGGCGCCGGGCGGCAACACGCTTGAGCTCACGAAGCAGGTCGAGGAGGCGCTGGCCGGCTTTGCGCTTCCACCGGGCATGCGGATCGAGAAGAGCGCCTACCGGCAGTCGGACTTCATCAACCTCTCCATCTCCAACGGGCGCAACATGGTGCGCGACGCCGTGCTGATCGTCGTGATCGTACTGGGCCTCACGCTGATGAGCTTCCGTGCGCTGATGATCGTGCTTCTCACTATGCCCGTCAGCATCGGCGCGGGGCTGCTCCTCTTTCCGTCCATGGGCCTCGGCGTCAACATCATGACGCTAGGAGGACTGGCCGTAGCCGTCGGCGACATCGTCGACAGCGCAATCATCTTCACGGATATCTTCAAGCGGCGCGTACGCGGAAACCCGAAGGCGGAGATACTCGCGGCCGCGCGGGAGGTTGCGCCGGGCGTCGCGTTCTCGGGGCTTGTCATCGTCATCGTCTTTCTTCCGCTCTTCTTCCTGGACGGGGTGGAGGGGGAGTTTTTCAAGCCGCTCGCCTACGCCTACCTCGCGGTCTTCGCCTGCTCGGTTGCGGCGGCTTTCCTCGTCACGCCCGCGCTGGCGCTCCTGTTTGGATGCGGCAGGGGAAAAGGCGCGGAGGCGACGGACGCCCCTCCGCGTCCGTCCATCGCCGAACGCATCCTTCAGGCGATCTACACGCCGTTCCTCGCCTTGGCGGTCAGGTTCCCGAAACTCGTCATCCTCCTCTCGTCCGCGCTCGTGGGGGTGTCGCTCTGGTACGGGGCCAGCTTCGGGTCGAGCTTCCTGCCTCCATTCCACGAAGACACGTACACCGTGTTCGTGTCGCTTGTTCCCGGCACGTCGCTTGCGGAATCGGAGCGCGTGAGTGAAAACGTGGTACGCAAGCTCCTGGAGATCGACGGAGTCCTCTCCGTCACGCGCAAGACGGGACGCGCCGAGCGCGACCAACACGCGGAGCCGGTCTCGGCGTCCGAGCTGATCGTGCGTGTGGACATGGCAAAGGACCAGGGCGAGCTGCGCGCCGCGATGAATTCCGTGATCAAGGCCGTTCCAGGCGCGTCGTGCATGATCGGCTATCCGATCGCCCACCGCATAAGCGCCGTCCTCTCTGGCAGCGCGGCAGAGATCGTGCTCAACATCTTCGGCGAGAAGCCGGAGGACATCCGCGCCGCCGCCGCGCGCGCGAAGGATATTCTCGCGCAGTTGCCGGAGGTGGCCGACTTCCAGGCGAACCGCGAGATTCTCGTCGATACCGTGAAGATCGACTATGACCGCGAGCGGTTGGCGCACGAGGGTCTTACGTTGGCCGACGCAGGCGAGCAGGTGTCCGCCGCATTCAACGGACGCGTCCTCGGTACGGTTGCGGAAGGACAGAACCGTCGCGACGTGACGCTGCGGCTCGAAGAGGGAGACATGGACGAGGAGGCGGTCAGTAAGCTCCTTCTCAAGACGCGGACCGGGCGGTTCGTACGGCTTGACGACATCGCGCACGTCCACCGCGAAGAGGCGTCCAATCTCGTGATCCACGATAACGGACGCCGTCAGGCGCTCATCACGCTCAACCCCGCGCCTGGCGTTTCGGTGGGTGAGCTTGTGGGGCTCCTTGCGCGGCGGATGGGGCCTGAACTCGCCCCGTTTGGCTGCACGGCTGAGTTTGGCGGCACCTATCAGGCGAACATCAGCGCACGGCGGACTCTCATTGTGTTTTCTGCCGTCTTGCTCGTTGTCGTGTTCTTTGTCCTCGCCGCGGCCACAAGGGCGCCGAAGCGCGCATTCGTCGTCATGGCGACGCTGCCGCTCGCACTTGTCGGCGCGGTCGTTGCGGTGGCGTTCACGGGGCGCATCGTGTCCGTGTCGTCGGCAGTCGGGCTGATCACGGTAACCGGCTTCGTGATACGGAACGGGCTGCTGCTTGAAAACCGCTACGCGGAGCTTGAGTGCGAAGGGTGCGCCCCTGCCGAGGCGATCCGACTCGGAAGCCGCGAGCGGATGATTCCGATATTGATGACATCTCTGACAACCGTGTTCGGACTCTTTCCGATCGTCGCGGCGCTTGACATCCCGGGCGGCGAGATACTTGCGCCGCTTGCGGCGGTCCAGTTGGGGGGGCTTGTAGTCGCGACAATCGCTGCGCTCATCGTCATTCCGGCGATTTCCATGCTCGTCACGCGCGTCTCTGCAGACATGTTGCACTCGTAGGTGATTAGCAGTAGCAGAATCAATCGTAATGCAGCAAATGGTGCGATCTTTCAATATCCGGGTGACTTCAAAGTTGAATGGATGTCACATGGAAAATCGCACTTCAGGGAAAAACCGAAAACGGGTTGTTTGCCAAAGTAAACGAAACTTAGAAAGGGTAAACGAAAGTTTAGCCGGAAGAAGGGGCTTGTCATTTCGTTAAGGTTGGCAATCTGGCGTTGTCGGCTCCGTCCGGGCAGCTCGCCCTGCCGAACGCGCGAACTCATGAGTTCTTCGCGCTCGGGATTCGCGACACTGCGCAGGATGCGTCGTGGTGCGGGCCGCGCCT
>JAFRDO010000066.1 GCA_017403825.1 Kiritimatiellia bacterium | reverse complement strand
TGCCGAGCGTGACGTGTTCCGCGCAATAGACCTCTCCGTTTCCGCCGCGCCCGATAAACGCCGTCACGCGCCAGTCGCCGAAGGCCGTCCCCGGGGCGAAACGACCAGCGGAATCTACAGGAGCGTGGGCCGCGCACCGCGTCTCGATGGAATCGGGGGCGTTACTCACCGGCAACTGACTCCAGCTCTCTAACAAGTTCACGCAACCTCGACAGCGCACGGCTCTTTGCCTGGTCGACGGCATGGCGCGTCATCTGGAACACCGCAGCCACGGCCTCTGGCGGTTCGCCGCCGATCGCGGTCCGCTCAAAGATACGCTTGGTGCGGTCGGCGACCGAGGGATCGGCGAGGAACCTGGACAGGGCCATCTCAAAAACCGCATCGCGCCAAGCCTCATCATCAGGTTCAGCGGGCAAAGAGCGGTCCACCAAACTCTCTCGCTGCATGTCTGCAACAAGTCTCGCACAGCGGCTTTCTTCCCTCAGCATTCGAAGCGCACGATGCCGCAGAATGCCTGTGAGATAACTGCGGAAATGTCCCTTTGCATCCGGATCGTAGCGATAGGAAGGCATCACCTTGCAGACGGCAACAAGCGTTTCCTGGATTACGTCGTCGGCATCGAGCGAGGGGAATCGCTCCCTCATGAACGCCTCCATCATCGGTCGGTAGCGCGCTACGAACTCGCCCCAGCGGACGTGCTGCATGTCTTGCGCCAGGTCCCGCAGCAGCGTTGTCGAGGTCGTAGGTATGTCAGCCATTTTCGGGCTCAAGCTTCCGCACGCCGATTGTTCCGGCTACGACAGGGCTTCTTTCGCGGCAGCGAGAACCTTGTCTTGGTCGGTGCCGAGGCCGCAGTAGAGGGGCAGACGCACGAGCGTGTCTGCGTACCGGTCGCAGTTCGGCAGGGAGGCTGGCACGGGGGCGGACGGCGCATGCTCCTTCGCGTACCTGAGGTAGAACTCCGAAGAATGGAGCGGCAGGTAGTGGAACACACAGAGAATGTCCTGAGCCCTCATCTTCGAGATGAAGTCCGTGCGCGACACAAGGTCGGGGAAGAGTAGGTAAAACATGTGCGCGTTGTTCGTCGCGCCGTCGGGAATCTTCGGAAGGCCGAGGCGGACGGCTTTCGGGCTGAATCCAGAGAAAAAGTCGTAGTAGCGCTCCCAGATGCGCCGGCGAGCGGACTGTATCTCATCAATATGCTCCAGCTGCGCCCAAAGGAAGGCCGAGACAATCTCCGACGGCAGGAACGACGACCCGACGTCCACCCAGCCGTACTTGTTAACCTCGCCGCGGAAGAACTCGGCGCGGTTCGTGCCCTTCTCCCAGATGATCTCGGCGCGGCGGAGGAACCTCTCGTCGTTGACGACGAGCATGCCGCCCTCGCCGGAGATGACGTTCTTCGTCTCGTGGAAGCTGAAGCAGGCCATATGCCCGATGCCGCCAAGGGGGCGTCCGCGCCAGAACGACTCGATCGCCTGGGCGGCGTCCTCGACGACAATTAGGTTGTGACGCCCGGCGATGTCCATTATCGCGTCCATGTCGCAGGCGCAGCCCGCATAGTGCACCGGCACTATCACCCTCGTGCGCGGCGTCACAAGCGCCTCAATCTGCGCGGCGTCTACGTTCGGCTCGTCCGCGCGGCTGTCGGCGAAGACGACCGTCGCGCCCTGGCGGACGAACGCGAGCGCGGACGACACGAACGTGTAGGACGGCACGATAACCTCGTCGCCAGGGCCGACGCCAGAAAGTATCGCCGCCATCTCCAGCGCGTCGGTGCAGGAAGTCGTGAGCAGACACTTGCGGAAGCCGCAACGCTTCTCGAAGAACTCCTGGCACCTGTGCGTGAACTCGCCGTTGCCAGAGATCTTGCCGTCCGCCACCGCCTGGCGAATGTACTCGGTCTCCTTGCCGGTAAGGAATGGCCTGTTGAAATGAATCATACGACCTCGCCGGGGATTCCGCCTCCGATGGCCGACGAAATGCGCGCGGCGAGCGCGGGCAGCCCGGGGTCGCGCGCACCGCACGTGACGAACGCGCCGTAGTCATGCCGGTGCGCCAGGCACCAGTCGTATGCCGCGTCAAGGTCCGGCACAAGCTCGCAGACGCCGGGATGGAGCCGCGCGGCGAGCGCATCGCTGTTGAGCGAACGGTCAGCCGTGCCGCCGGCGTCGTAGACCGGCAATAGGAGAAGCCTGTCGCACGGCCGCACCGTAGCGTCGAACATCTCCGCCAGCGCGTCCAGCATCTTGCGGAGCGGTCCGTAGCCGTGCGGACGCCATACGGCGCAGACTCCCTCCGGGTGTCGCTCGGCAAGCGTGAGCCACATGGCCCGCAGCTTCTCCGGATTGTGGGCGTAGTCGTCGTAGACGTTGCCGCCGTACCGCTGCAGCCTGCGCTCCACGCCACGGAAACTCTTGATCGCACGCTCGGCGGCGGCGCGGTCGCAGCCGAGCAGGACGGCCATGCGCACGGCGAGCGATGCGTTCTGGCGGACGTAGTCCTGCGGGCGGTACGTCTCGCCGCGGGCGTCCACGAGCGGACCAGGCAGGTCCTTTACGAAGGCGTCGAATACGGCGTCCATCTCCTCTTTCGAGTAATGGTCGGCGCTTGCGTTCGTTACGATCGCGGCGTAAGGGTGGAACGCGACAAGCGACTTGTCGCTTTCGTCCACCTCGGCCACGGCGTACTGTCCGCGCCCGAAGCGGACGGCACCCTCCCAGCCGACGACATTCGCGCCGTTCACGCACATAGGGTCAAGTCCGCATTCCGCGAGGACGTGTCCGAGCATGGCCGTCACCGATGACTTGCCGCACGTGCCGACCACGGCGACGAGCTTGTAGCCGGCAAGGGCGCCGGCAAGGGCCTTAGCGCGATGGACGACCGGTATGCCGAGCGACTTCGCACGCACAAGCCCAGGATTGTCGGACTCGATGGCGGTGGAAACGATAACTTCGCCGACGGAGGCGTCGACGCCGCTCCCGTCATCGGGAAAGACGCGGACGCCCAGCGATTCTAGGAACCGCACGTTTGGCGTGTCCAGCGCGCGGTCCGCTCCGGTCACTTTGTCCCCGAGCCTGAGGAGCGCCGTCGCGAGCGCGCTCATCCCCACGCCGCCTATGCCGATCAGGTGCCGTTTCACGGTCGGAGGCCGTTCCGAAGTGTCCGGAGGCGCACCGGTGCCGGCATCAGCCGCCGGCGCCGGAGACGGAACCGATGATCTTGACCATCGGCAGGAACATAGCGATGACGATCGTGCCGACGACAACGGCCAGCACGATGATGAGCGCAGGCTCGATCGCCGCCGTCATGCCCGCCACCGCGTTGTCGACCTCGTCATCGTAGGTGTTCGCGATGCGCGTGAGCATCTCGGCGAGCGCGCCGGTCTCCTCGCCGACCTCCACCATCGACGTGACCATCGGCGGAAACACCTTGCACTGCGAAAGCGGCTGCGTCATTGACTCGCCCTCCTTCACGGAGTCGTGCACGTTCTGAATAGCCTTCATCAGGACGCGGTTGCCGGTGGTGTCGCGCACGATCGTAAGCGACTGCAGGATCGGCACGCCCGAAGAAAGCAGGGTGCCCAGCGTTCGCGTGAACCTCGAGACGGCCGAGCGCTGCGCCAGCGTGCCCGTGACAGGCATCTTGAGCGTTAGCGCATCGAAGAAGTACGCGCCCTTCTCCGTCTTGCCGATGATCTTCTTGATGATGACGAGCGCAACGACGGCGGCAAATATCTGCAGGCCGTTGTGCTGCACGAACTCGGACGCCTCGATCACGTACTGCGTCACAGCCGGGAGCGCCGCGCCGCCAAGCATGTCGTTGAACACCTGCTGGAACTTCGGAATGACCGCGACGAGCAGGAACGCCGTGATGCCGACTGCGGCGACGAGAACCACGATCGGGTAGATCATCGCGCCCTTCACCTTGTTCTTAATCTTCTCGCTCTTCTCGGCGAACTCCGCGAGACGGCCAAGCACGACTTCAAGCACGCCGCCCGCTTCGCCGGCCTTCACCATGTTGATGTAGAGCCTGTCAAAGATCTTCGGGTACGCCGACAGCGACTCCGAGAAGGTACCGCCAGCGGCAATGTTCTCTGAGATGCCGTTGAGCGCGTCGAGCATCTGCTGGTCGCGCATCTGTCGCTTCAGCACCTCGATGCCGCGCATCAGCGGCAGGCCGGCGTTCACCAGCGTCGCGAGCTGGCGCGTGAACTGCGTAAGCACCTTGGTCTTGATCTTGCCCTGCAGGAACTTGGGCATGCGGAAATTGATCTTGATCTCCTTGTTCATGGCGCCGCCCTTCGCCGGCTTGGCCGGCTTGGCCGACTTGCCGGACTTCTTCGCCGGTTGCGACGCCGACGCGCCCTTCACCTCGCCGAGCGCCGTCGGCAGAAGCCCCTGCGCCCGGACTGCGGATATTGCCGCGTTGCGGTCCGACGCCTCCACTGTTCCGCGGCGCTCGCCGCCGGACGAATCCTTCGCAATATACTGGAATGTTGCCATGCTGAACTCCCGTTCTTCGGTCAGTTTTGCGGATTATTATATCATTTCCCGACGCAGAAACGGGAAAAAAGATTTTCGAGCAAATCGGCGGAATATGTCGCACCCATGCGAACCCCAAGCCGCTCAGCCGCAGTCCGCACAGCATTTGCCGCAAGGACCGGGTCGCCTACTGCGGCCTCCGACAAAGCCTGGCGCGCCGCCGTAAGCGCGGCGACGTCGGCCTCCGCCGCGTTTCCGCCGACGTCGCCGCCGTCCATTTCCGCCCTGCGCTCAAGGGCCGCCGCGACGGCCTTCGCAAGCTCGCCAAGCCCTTCGCCCGTCTTCGCCGAGACGTTCAGTCCCTCGCCGCGACCAAGGTCGCACTTCGCATGAACGGCGACTACCGCCGCGCCGGGCGCGACCGGGACCTCCAGCGGAGCCAAGGCTATCACGACGTCGGCCCGCGCAACCTCGTCCGCCGCACGGCGGACACCAGCGGCCTCCACCGCGTCGCCAGTCTCGCGCAGCCCGGCGGTATCGACAAGGCGAACGGGCCACCCGCCGAGATCAAGCCACGCCTCGATCGTATCACGCGTCGTGCCGGGCGTGTCACTCACGAGCACACGGCTCTCGCCCAGGAGCGCGTTCATCAGCGACGACTTGCCCGCGTTCGGCGGACCGGCCAGCACGACAAGCGCCCCGTCACGCAGAATCTGCCGCTCCTTCGCACGGCGAATCTCACCGCCGATCCGGTCGCGGAGCGCAGCGACGCGACGAGCGATCCCGTCGGCAAAGCCAGACGGCAACTCGCCTTCGTCCACGTCAAGCGCATGCTCAAGCGTCGTCGACAGGTCAAGCGCCTCGTCGTAGAGGGCGCGGAGTGCCTGCCGTCGCTGTCCGGCGAGACCCGCAAGCGCCATGTCCGCCGCACGGTCGGTCTTCGCATCCACGAGGTCAAGCACTGCCTCCGCCTGCTCGATGTCGAGCTTGCCGTTCAGCAGGGCGCGTTCGGTGAATTCGCCGCGCCGCGCAAGGCGCGCACCAACCGCGAAGCACGCCTCCAGCACTCGGCGCGGAGTGACGGCGCCGCCATGGCACTGGAACTCCACCACGTCCTCACCCGTGTAGCTGTGCGGCGCGCGAAACGCCAGCACCACCGCATCGTCAATGACGCGGCCGTCCTCGCCGCCGCGCAGCCGCCGCAGCGAAACGCGTCCGGGCTTGGGGACAGTCCCCGTCAGCCGCTCGGCGACCAGGAACGCATCCGGCCCGCTGACGCGCACTACAGCGACGCCGCCGCGCCCCGACGCAGTCGCAATCGCCGCTATCGTCATTGATTCCTCGGACATCTGCCCTGGCGATTGCCGCGCTCAGTACCAGACCATAGTTTCCTTGACTTCGTAGTCGCCGCTCTCGCCAAGGTAAAGGATAAACGCCCCCTTGCCTTTCGCAGCAGAAACGAAAAACCCGATCTGGCCTTTCTTGCCAGGCATCTCAAACCATCTGTGAACGCCCTTCGTTCTCATTCTCCATTTGACGCCGGTTGTCGAAAGATTCTTTCCGTTCACAAAAACCCGCAAGACATTCCTTCTCCCCCTGCGGGCCATGCCGTATGCCGAAAGGCGATACTCGACCTTGGACTTGCGCCACCCGGAATCGCACTTGTTGGAGTGGGCCGACAGATACCCGTTGCCGTTGCCTTTGACAATCGGCACTACCCAATAGTAGTACTTCGTGCAAAGCATGGCTTTCCTGTCTTTTATCTTGCGGGTGTTGCCGGGCGTTCTTTCGATGACCTGCGCGAGCCTGATGTCCTTCTTGACTGCCCTCAGTATCGAATACCCCTTGGCACCCTTCACGCCGTTCCACTTGACAGTCACGTAGTTCTTGTCCGTCCCTCCGGATGCCGAAAGCTTTGCGAAGGTCGCAGCCGAGCATGAGTTAGGGGCGAACAAGGCAAGCGCCGCGAGCGCGGCACCTGCGAATCCCATAAGCCTGGACTTGAACATCATCGTTGAATCGTATCAGATTGCAAAACGGGGGGACGTAGACGGCGGGGAAATCAGCCGACCACCGCGCTCACTTCCAGGTTACCGTACGCTTTGAGAATTTTGCCACAGACGTGACACCCACCTTCAAATAATAAGTTCCCTTGCCCTTCTTGGAAGACGTGAAATAGCCAATCCGACCGCTGCCGTTCGTCGCCTTATGCCATTTATGGACACCCGATTTTACAACGCTCCATTTGACACCGGACGTTCCAAGGGGCTTTCCGTTTATCGTCGCCCCAAGATAAGCTGGAATGCCCCTCTTACAAGTGCTTTTGGGCCACTCCGTCAACTTTACCTCAAAAAACCGATAGCCCATTCCACATTTCTTGGACTGTGACGACGACACTTTCCAATACTGTTCGCCCTTGGGAACCACCCAATAGTAGTACTTGTAGCCAAGCTTGGCCGTCCTGTCAATCATCTTGCGATAGTTGCTGGGGTACTCTCCAGCGACCTCCGCATACCTGATGTCCTTCTTTTCGTAGGCCCTCAAAACCGTGTAGCCTTTGGCACCGCTTTTGCCCTTCCACTTGACGGTTATGCTGTTCTTGCTGGTTTTTGAGACAGACGATGGCTTGATAATGGTCACCGCAGAGCAAGTGCCCGACGCGAACACGACAGCCGCAGCGAGCGCAAAGCTCGCGAACGTTGCAAACATCGACTTGAATTTGGATTTCATTTTGTTTTCCTCCAATCTCTGCGACTACCAGTTGAACGTCTTGCTGAAGTTCTGGACGAACGTTTTTCCTATCTTGACCTTGATAGTTCCCCTGCCACCGCTCTTTTTCTTAAAGTTGAAATACCCAACGCGCCCATCACTCTTTTCGCTCTTCACGAAAGACCAGTCGCCGCTGGCACTGGCCGTGTACTTGACGCCGGCTTTCGTGACGGCCTGTCCGTTCACCGTCAGCTTCAACCAATTTTTTCCGTCGCTGTACTTCTTTATGCTGCAAGCAGCGTCCATAGCGCGCCGCCCGGTGGCAGGCATCGGGCAGTAATACAGCGTACCGCCGACGAGTGCGCCATACCAGTAGTAGTACTTGTAGCCGAGCTTGGCCGACTTGTCCTTGTACGAGCGCGTCGACTTAGAGAACGTCTTGAGGAACTTCATCTTCTTGAGATTCGACATGTTGAGACTCGTCGAAGTGCTCCTCAAGATGCCGTACTTCGTGGCGCCCTTGATGGCGCCCCACTTCACGAGCACATAACCCTTGTTGCCTGTGGACGCGGAGATGTTTCCGCTCACCGCCTTGATGGAGACTGCCTCGCACACATTTGGCGCAAGCAGGGCGAATGCCGCAATTGCGGAACACGTCAGGAAGGTTAGCGTCGATTTCAGTTTCACGATGTAGCCCTTTCTTTTGGCGTTTTCGTCGTTTCAGGCCCCGGTTTTTTTGTCACAAGGGCCCGCAACGCCACGAATTGTAGCAAATTTCGCGGCGCTTGGGAAGGGGGTATGGCGCTTAGGCGATCAGAAGCGGCCGCGGATGCCGATTTCGAAAGTACGCGGCTCGCCGACGAAACACTCGTAGTAATGGCGCGATGTCTCAAAGTACTTCTCGCCGAAGATGTTGCGCACGCCGAGCGTCAGGAACCATTCCTCGCCCCATTCGCCGGCACCGAATTTTGTGAACGGAACCGTCACGTTTGCATCGAATATGTTCGCCGGATCAAAGTACAGGTTGTCGTCAACATATGCGCCGCGCATCGTGGCGTAGCTCTCGGAGCGGAACCGATAGCCGAAGCCGAGGGCTATTCCGTCGAACGGCGCAACGGGGATGCGGTACGAGGTGTTGAGCGTAAGCGCATTGCGTGGCGATCTGGCGAAGTGACGCGCCTTCTCGCCGTGATCCGCCGAATAGTCGGTGCAGTAGGTGTAGGCGTACATGGCCATGACCGTCCAGTTCTCAGTGATGTCGCCGGTCGCGGAAAACTCAATGCCCTGCGAGCGATTGTGTCCGTCGAAGTAGTACGTCTGGTTGTCGCTGTCGAGCACTGGGGTGTTTTCCTGGTCGATGTCGAAATACGACACCGACAGCCACAGCTTGTTCACTGGACTGACCCTAAGGCCTCCCTCGTACTGCGTCGCCCTCCATGGATCGGTCGGGCGGTTGCCGTCCGCATCCCGGTAACCGAGCGTCGGGGTACGCGTCTGCGAGACGTTGCCGAAAAAGACGAGCCAGTCGAGCGGCTGCACCGTGAGGCCGCCGCGCGGCGAGAACGCAAACTCACGCGCTGCGCAATAGTGGGTCTCGGTCGTAGCGCCGGTACGCCTGTTCACGCTCGACTGGTTGCTCGCTTCCTCGGTGAAGTAGTCGTAGCGGATTCCGCCGAGCAGCGTCACCCAGCCCCAGCCGAGCGAGTCCTGCGCGGTCACGCCGTACCGCGAAACCGGAGCGCCGAACACCGACGAGTCGCGCCAGTACCAGTCAGGCTGGACGACGAACGAGTTCCTGAAGCCCCACGGCAGCTCTTCCTTCGTATAGACCGAGCGCGCGTAAGCGTTGAAGCTGCGGTTGAACCAGCGGCTCTCCGAAAAGCCGCTCGTCATGTACTTGTTGCCGGAAGACCACTCGCCAGTCCTGTAGAAGTTCTGCAGTTCGGCTCCGCTTCCGTTGTACGGCTCGCGGGTAGTCTGCTCCATGTGCGAATACATGAATGCGCCGACGAACTTGAGCAACCAGTCCTCCGTCGCCTGCCAGTCGACGTAGGGGTTCACCATCATGCCGGAGTATTCCGAGCGGTCACCCGGACGGCACGAGGACTCGCGCCAGCCGAAGCCGCCGGCGGGGCGGCCCCGCCAAACAGGCACGCCGATGTAGCTGGGCGAATCGGCGTCGACGAACATCGTCTTGACGCCGAACGTAACGTCTTCGGACGGCTTGGCGACGAACGACGGGGCGAGCGTCCACGCCTGGCGCGGACGTGCCCCATCCTGCGAACCGTGCGAGAGGTACTGCGGGGAATAGAGGTCGAACGACCCGACGAGGCGCAGCGCCATCGCGTCGTCCACTACCACCTCGTTCGCGTCGATAAGCCCGCGTTGCCGCCAGGTGCTGTTTCCGACTGACGTATTCTCCTGGAACTCGCGCACGCTCCTGTCGAGCTTCGCGCCCTTCAGGTACATGTTGATGGAACCGCCGGCGCCGTTGTTGTTCTGCTGGGCGCCCATGCCGCCGGAAAGCGACCCTATCGGCCCTTTCACCACCTCGACACGCTCCATCATGTACGGATCCATGAAAAGCCCGGCGCCGCGGCCGACCGGAATGATGCCGTCGAACGCAGGCTCCGTGCCGCCCATGCCGCGTATCGAGAAAAGCCCCGGCTGGCGCACGAGCAGCGACGTTCCGCCGGTCTCTATGCCGGGCACGTTGCGAATGAGGTCGTTCATGTCCGTCGGGTTGCGTTCGCGTATGAAGTCTTGCGTAAGCGTGTCAACGACCGTCGGCGACAACTCGGGCGGAAGGTCGGTGAACGTGGCCCCGTTAACGGTCTCGGGACGGTACCGCGACAGTGCACCGCCCTCCACGACGACGGTGCCGAGGTCGGCTACGACGTTGGTTTCACTGTCGGCGGCGCAAAGGCCAGCGGCCGACAACAGACAAATGCACAGTATGGCTTTTTTCATATGCAAATGTAAACGCCGCCACGCATCACGCGGTTCAGTTGGCCATCATACCCAGAAAGCGCTGTCTTGCTCGTCCATCTTCCGGTAAGAAAGAGCGCCGAGAATGTCACTTTCCCTAACGCTTTCAGATCCGTCGAGGTCGGCCATCGTCCGCGCGACACGCAGGACCTTGTCGTAGGCGCGAGCGGACAGGCCGAGACGCTCTATCAGGCGCACGAGCCGCTCCTTGTCGGCCGTCGAGAACCGGCAGGCGTCGCACAGGTAGCGGCTTCCGACGTCGGCGTTGGTGTGCACCGCCGCCAGGCCACGGTAGCGGGCCTCCTGGACCGCACGTGCGCGGACGATGCGTTCGCGTATCGCGGCGCTCGGCTCGCCGGGAGCCATAAGCGGCAACTGCCGCGCCGGCACTGGCGGTACCTCGATCTGAATGTCGATGCGGTCGAGAAGCGGACCCGACACTCGGCTCTGATACTTCATGATTGCGCGCGACGAGCAGCGGCATGCGTGAGTGGCGTCGCCGTAGTAGCCGCACGGACAGGGATTCATCGCCGCGACGAGCATGAAGCGGGACGGGAAGTCGCATGCCGCCGCCGCGCGGGAGACGCCGACGTGCCCGTCTTCAAGCGGTTGGCGCAGGACCTCCAACGCATTTCGCGGGAACTCGGCGAACTCGTCGAGGAACAGTACGCCTCGGTGCGCCAGCGACACCTCGCCCGGCACCGGGTGGGTGCCGCCGCCCAAGAGCCCTATGGCGCTGACCGTGTGGTGCGGGGCGCGGAAAGGCCGCCGCGTCACGACCCCGCCGCCGCACTTCGCCACGCCGGCCACCGAATGTATGCGCGAGACCTCCAACGCCTCTTCGACGGTGAGCGGCGGCAGTATGGACGGAATGCGCCGCGCGAGCATCGTCTTGCCCGAGCCCGGCGAGCCGATCATGAGAATGTTGTGACCGCCTGCGACGGCGACTTCAATGGCCCGGCGGGCCTGCTCCTGCCCGCGCACGTCGGCGAAGTCGTCGCCGCCGTCGCGCCCGCTGGCGACCAGCCCGGCAAGGTCCGTGCGGCAAGGCTCAATCTTACGCTCGCCGTTCAGGTAGAGAACCGCCTCCTGAAGCGAGCGCACGGGAATGACGTCGATGCCGTCGACCACACCCGCTTCGGCGGCGTTCTCCGCCGGCACCAGCACCGCGCGCCGACCTATGCGCCGCATCTCCATGACTATCGGCAAAATGCCGCGAACGCGACGCACCTCGCCGGACAGCGCAAGCTCGCCGGCGAGCGCGTATTCGCCAAGGCGCTTGTTGCGTATGCGCCCCGTCGCCCCGAGCAGGCAGACTGCGATTGGCAGGTCGTAGACCGGCCCTTCCTTACGCACGTCGGCCGGAGCAAGGTTGACGGTAACGTCGTACTCCTTGCCCATCGCCAGGCCCTGGTTCCTTAGCGCCGAGGGTATGCGGTCGCGCGCCTCCTTCACGGCGGCGTCGGGCAGCCCCACTATCGCGAACTGCGAAGTTCCTATCGTGGAGAAGACCTCGATCTCGACCGTCTGCGCCTCCACGCCGGCCACGGTTCCGCTATAACATTTCGCAAGCATTCTTCTACTACCGTCCTTTCTGCCTTCTTTGCCGAAGACGCGGACATTATGCCGAAAATATTCGTCCAGCGGGTCACGGACTTGCCTCGATCGTGCCCTATTTTCAAGGCACGGGTCCGGTCCGCGCGCCGATTTTGTGGTATAATGCACAAAAACGCAATGGCAGTTGACGAGAGATGGTCTGTCGTGAGGGAGACGGTCGGTGATGGCCGACTCTCGGTCGTCATGCCGCTGTACCACCTTGCCGCGACGGCTGAGGCGAATCTCCATGACGTGGCGGACCTCTTCGAGCGGCACGGCGTCAGGGCGGAGCTGGTGCCTGTCGACGACGGCAGCGACGACGGGACGGACCGAATCCTCGCCTCATACGCGGAAGCAACGCCGCCGGAATGGGCAACTTCGCTGAGGTTCGTGACCATACGTCCGGTGATATGCCGCCGCAACGGCGGCAAGGGAGCGGCCCTCCGCGCAGGCTACGAGGCGTCCACAGGCAAATACGTGATGCTGCTTGACGGCGACCTCGACATCAAGCCAAGGCAGACCCCGGCGTTCTTCAGCGCGCTCGTCTCCAACGGGGCCGACATCGTGGTCGGCTCAAAGCGCCACCCGCGCTCGAAAGTGCAGTATCCCTGGCACAGGCGCATCGTCAGCTTCTGCTACTTCACGTTCGTAAGATGGTTCATCGGACTGCCGATAACCGACACGCAGACGGGCATGAAGCTCTTCAAGCGCGGAATGCTGGGCGAGGCGCTGGACCGCATGCTCGTGAAGACCTACGCCTTCGACCTCGAGCTTCTTGCAATCGCGGCAAGGAGGGGCGCGAAGATAACAGAGGCTCCGGTCGTCATACGATTCGGGTCGAAGTTCGGCGCCCTCCGCCCGAGCACCGTCCGCAGCATGGCCATCGACACGTTGGCAGTCTTCTACCGGCTGAGGGTGCTGCGGTACTACGACCACTGCCAGGTTCCGGCACGGCTCAGCCATGTGCCACTCGTCTCCGTAGTCATCGCATGCCCCGGCGGTAGCCGGCTGCTCGACGAATGCCTCAAGGCCCTGACGGAACAGACCTACGACAAATGGGAAGCGATCGTGCTTCCGGACGGCGACGCCTCTTCCGCCGGAGCCAACGGCAACGCGAAAATCAGGTTCGTGCCGACCGGCAAGGTGCGTCCGGCGGAAAAGCGCAACCTCGGCATTCGCGAGGCCCGGGGCGAAATCGTGGCGTTCATAGACGACGACGCGTACCCGGAGGCCCACTGGCTCGAATACGCGGTCAAGTACTTCGGCGACGCGGACGTGGCGGCGGTTGGCGGACCGGGCGTGACGCCGTCCGGGGATGGGTATCTCGCGCGTCTCGGCGGCCGCGTGTATGACAACCTGCTCGTCTCCGGCAACTACCGCTACCGCTACAAGGCGGGCGGAATACGCCGCGACGTGGACGACTACCCGAGCTGCAACCTGCTGGTCCGCACGGAGACTCTTCGCAAGATCGGCGGCTATCGCACGGACTTCTGGCCGGGCGAGGACACGCTGCTATGCAAGGACATCGTGGACGGCGGAGACCGCATCGTCTACGATCCGTGGGTCGTGGTCTATCACCACAGGCGTCCGCTCTTCGGTCCGCACCTGCGCCAGCTCGGACGCTATGCGTTCCATCGCGGCTACTTCGTGCGGCGCTATCCGTCGAATTCGGCGCACCTCTCATACTTCGTCCCATCGCTGTTCGTGCTGTATCTCGCCGCCGCTGCGGCACTCGCCTTCGTTCCGCAGCCCGGCTTCATGTCGGACCGGCTCTTTCTCGCCTGGCGCTTGGCGTTGGCGGCACCGGCGATAGCGTACTCGGCGCTAGTGCTTCTGACATCGCTGTCGCCGAATCCGCTGACGTGGCTCGTCACGGCGGCGGGAGTGTTCGCGACGCACGTCACTTACGGAATCCGCTTCGTGCAGGGGCTATGCGCCAAGCGCGCGCCCTGCGAATACATCGGAAGGGACCACCCCGGCGAAAGCGCTGCGGGGAAATGACCTAAGGGAGACTTCAATGGAAAATTGGCTTGTCTGGACCATCTGGCTCGCCGGGGCGTATCTCGCCGGCTCCGTGCCGTTCGGCTACCTGATCGGACGCGCGCGCGGAGTGGACGTCCGCACCGTCGGGTCGAAGAACATCGGGGCCACCAACGTCTACCGCACCGTCGGGAAGGGCTGGGGGCTGCTGGCGTTCCTGTGCGACTTCCTGAAGGGCTGCCTGCCGACGCTCGCCGCGCTCCGCTGGGGCGGCGGGAACGCTAACCTGCCGGTCTGCGTAGGACTGGCCTGCGTCATCGGCCACACGCTGACGGTGTTCATGCGCTTCAAGGGCGGCAAGGGCGTAGCCACGGCTTTCGGCATGATGATCGCGCTCGCACCTTGCCCGACGCTGGCGGCATTCGGCGTGTTCGTGATTACGGTTTGGCTCTCGCACTACATCTCGCTCGGCTCGATACTCGCCGCCGTAACGCTTGGCACGCTCGTGTGGTTCGTCGACTGCCTGCCGCTCCTGCGCGGAATCGCAACCGCCATCGCGGTCTTCGTCGTCATCAAGCACCGCTCGAACATCGCACGGCTGGCCAAGGGCTGCGAGAACAAGATTTATTGAGAGGCTTGAGAATTAAGTTTGAAAGGGTCAAGAGAAATGGCTGAAGAATGCAATCATGACTGCTCGTCCTGCGGCAAAAGCTGCGCCGAGCGCAAGGGCGGGACGGATTTCGCGGCACCGCTGAACGCGGCGTCCAGCATAGGCCGTGTCATAGCTGTGGCAAGCGGCAAGGGCGGCGTCGGAAAGAGCTTCGTCACGACGATGCTGGCGGTCGCGGCGATGAAGAGAGGACTTAGCGTCGGCATACTCGACGCCGACGTCACCGGGCCTTCCATTCCCAAGGCGTTCGGACTCTCCGGCGGCACCTACCGTTCAGACGACGGCATCGAGCCGTCGCTTTCCACTGGAGGCGTCCGCGTGATGTCGCTCAACATGCTCGTCGAGAATCCGTCCGACCCCGTCGTCTGGCGCGGACCGATGATTGCGGGCGTAGTGAAGCAGTTCTGGACGGACGTGCACTGGGGTGAGCTTGACGTGCTGTTCGTGGACATGCCGCCCGGCACTGGCGACGTGCCGCTGACGGTCTTCCAGTCGTTGCCGGTGGACGGAGTCGTCATCGTCTCCTCGCCGCAGGACCTGGTCGAGATGATAGTCTCGAAGTCCGTCAAGATGGCCGGCATGATGCACAAGCCGGTGATCGGGCTGGTAGAGAACATGAGCTACTTCAAGTGCCCTGACTGCGGCAAGGTGGTGAACGTGTTCGGCGAGTCGCACGCTGACGAGCTGGCGAAGCGCTTCTCGATTCCGCAGACTGTCCGCCTGCCGATCGACCCTTCGTTCTCCGCCGCGATCGACGCCGGCGCGGCCGAGACGATCGACATTCCCGATTTCGAGCGGTTCGCCGGCGACTTGCTCAAGTCCTGACGGCGCGGCGTCAGCGGCTGCGCGAAATCCTCCGCAAGGCCCATGCCAAAGGCAGGTACGTCACCGCGCCGATCGCGATTTCCGCGGCGAGCACGGCGATGCGGCAAAGTCCGTCGAGGGCGGGGCGGGCGAACCAGAGCGCAAGCGTCATCACTGCCGTCGCCAGCAGTATGCGCATGACGGCCGGGACTGCGGAAGCCAAGGCCGCCAGCCCGCCGTCGCGCCGCGCGGCGAAACCGAGCAGCACGCACCCGACTGCGGCACAAACTACGGTCGAGGTCGCGAGGCCAACGTGCCGCCATTCCTGCGGCAGCAAAACAACAGCCAGGATGTTCAGCACAGCGTTCAGTACGACCGTATACACCGTTACGCGAAGAGGAGTCTTCATGTCCTTCTGCGCCTGGAACCAAGGTATGAGCGCCTTCTGTACGCCGTAGAAGCCAAGCCCCAGCGCGTAAACGGCGAGGGCGCGGCTCACCCGCACCGTGGCCACGGCATCGAACGCATGTCCTTCGTAGATGACCGAAGTGATTTCCGGGGCGAGCAGGCACATTCCGGCGGCCGCCGGGAGCATCACGAACATGAGGTTGGCCGTAGAGGAGGCGAGGGCATGCCGCGCGCCGGCAGCATCGCCCTTCGCGAACAGTCCGGCGAACGTCGGCAGGAGAACGGTGCCGAACGCGACGCCGACGACTCCAAGCGGAAGGTCCATCAGACGCTCGGCGTAGCCTATTACGCCGGCGGCCCATGGCGCGGCGCACTGTGCCAACGCCTGGTCGAGCATGCAGTTAACCTGCACCGCGCCCGCACCGAACGCGGCAATCGCGGTGTTGCGCCATACGAGCGAGACGTTCGAGTCGCGAAAGCCGGAGAACGCGAGGCTCGGCGAATACCCCCTCTTCGCCATGCACCAGAAAAGGAACACCATCTGCGCGGCGCCGCCGGCGAGTATCGCCCAGCACACGACCGTCACGCGTACGGAAAGCGAAAGGCCGGGAAAGAACGCGAGCGTCCCGAGCGCGGCGATCCACACGACGTTCAGCAGCGCAGGCATCACCGCGCCTTCCACGAATCGTCCGAGCGCGTTCAGCACTCCCATTCCGAACGCCGCGCCGCAGATGAAGATCATGTAGGGAAAGAGTATGCGCACGAGCTTCAGCGTGAGCTCCGCGCGCGGCGAAAGGTCGTAACAGCCGCTCCAGACGCCCAGTCCCGCGACGACGAGAACGGTGGTCGAGCCAAGTACCAGGAACAGCATGGTAAGGACGGCCCTAGCGAGTCGCCGGGCGGCCTCGACCTCGCCGCCGGCGACCAGGCCCTTGAAGACCGGCACGAACGCCGCCGTGAGGGCACCCTCGCCGAAAAGCTTCCGCGCCATGTTCGGAATGGCAAAGGCGAGCGTGAACGCGCTCTGCTCGACGCCTGCGCCGATGAGGCGCGACTGCATCATCTCCCGCACGAGCCCCAGCACGCGCGAGAGCGCGGTGAAGCCGCCCACGGTGAAGACGTGTCCAAGCACGCCTCGACGCGACGTAGTGTCCGCAGCCGTGCTACACCCAGGCCTGCTCATTCAGACCATTCCCTCTTGCAGGGTGCGAGACTCGCGTACTGGTATTTCATGCCGCGGACATTATACCATGTCTGCCATGTGTTGAGAACCTCAACGGCGGATTCGCCAGTCAGAAGTTCTTTATGTCCTCGTAAAAGGCCGCACAGGCGGTCTGGACATACGGCTGCAGAAACATCTGCGCAAGGCCGCCGCAAGGCAAAAGCGACGCGGGGATCAGCAACAGATACCAACCGATAAAGCTTATGTTGAGGCAGAAGTAGCGCCACTTGTTCCCGTACATGATGCGCCGGGACTCGGTGATGCACTGCGTCGCCGTCCAGTCGGGGTGGTCGACCGCGATGTACTGCGTCATGGCGTAGGAGAAGCACTTGACAATGCCGGGCACGATCAGCAGAAGAAACCAGAGCTGCAGAAAAGTCCACTGGACGCACAGCACCCAGAACATGTGCCAGCCGTGGCCCCAGCCTGACGAGAACAGCTCGAACTTCATGCGCCTGCGCATCGTCGCAAGTGCCATCACGGAATACGACCACGACATGAAGCCCGTTAGGTAGAACAGCGGAATGAGAAGCAGCAGGATCGACGGCACCGCTGCCGCGCAGGCGATAAGCATAAGAACGACTACCGCGCCGACGAAGGGCCAGTATTGCCCTTCGCCAAGCGCGGCCCATGCTTCGCGGCGGTAGTCCCGTGCGAGCTTCATCGTGACGTCAGAGCCCCTTGGGGTTCGGCCCGTACTGGTTTCCGCCGGGCTGACTGTCAAGGCAGCAGAAGACGAGAATGACAATCCAGCCAACGAAAGGAACAAGCCCGATCAGCCACCACCAACCGCTCTTTCCGATATCGTGAAAACGACGGATAAGTACGCCCATTGCCGGAAGAAGGACGGCAAGATTATATATCGTTCCGAGGAAAGCGAATGCAGACACTTCTGTCGCACTTGAGAGAAACCCACCGATGAAGCCGACTATAAGCGCTGCGATGAAGTTGAAAAGGGTAAACATCCAGTACTCCTTGCGGCGAGCGCGCCCGGAGAAGCAGACGTATTTCTTTGTTATGCAGTCGATGTAGTAGTTCATGTCGTCTTTTGTCCTTTTTGTTTTGCCAGGCACCATGCCTAGCTGTTCACATTATACCATATTATGTAGAATTATGTAGAGCGCGGCTCGCGCAGCCGCGCCGGCCGCGGCGGATTTCAGGAAATCTCGTCTGGACGCCTGCATGACATTACCTCTCGTTCCGCTACCCCTTGCGGAAGCATATGCGGTTGATGATCTGGTCGAAGCTTTCCGCGCCGGAGAGAATCTCGATGGCGATGCGCAGATAGAGGCACCGGACCGGCGTCGTCTCCAGACGCGGGAACCGCACGGCGTCCTTCTCGGTCGTCACTAGGGCGTCGGCGCCCATGTCGGCCGTGCGATTCAGGGCGTAGAGTATCTCGGACGAATCGTAGCGGTGGTGGTCGGCGTAGCGCTCGCACCATACGACGCGCGCGCCGAGACGGCGAAGCGAGTTCTCAAAGCCCTTCGGCGAGGCGATTCCCGAAAGCGTACATGTGGTCTTGCCCTGGAGCCATGACAGCGGATACTCCTCGCGGCTCCAGACGTCGCGAAGCAGCTTCGGCGTGTGGTTGCACTCAACGATCTCCGCCGTGCGGTTGTAGCGGCGAATCTCATTGCGCACCGCGGAAACGTCGCCGTGGCACTTGGTGAGGAAGATGATGTCGGCGCGCTTCAGGCGGCGGGCCGGCTCGCGCAGAATGCCGCGCGGCAGCATGTTGCCGTTGCCGAAGGGGTTCGTCGCGTCCACGAGCAGCACCTCGACGGAGTGCTTCAGCTTCTGGTACTGGAAGCCGTCGTCCAAGATGATCGTGTTGCAGCCGAGACGCTTGATCGCATAGCGGCCCGCCTTCACGCGGTTGCGATCCACCACGACCGCCACGCCCGGCAGGTTCGAGGCGAGCATGTAGGGCTCGTCTCCGCCGGTGGTGGAGTCAAGGAGAACGTGCCGTCCGTCCGACACGACGAGCGGCGGGTCGATGACCTGCGTGAAGAGCCGCCGCCACCACGGGGCTTCCTTGCGCCGGTAGCCTCGCGACAGAATCGCGACCTTGCGGCCCTCTGCGGAGAGAGTGCGCGCGAATATCTCCGTAACTGGAGTCTTGCCGGTTCCGCCGGCCGTAACGTTGCCGATCGAGATCACCTGGATTCCGAGCGGGTGGCGCCGTATCAGTCCGGTACGGTAGAGGAAGTCGCGGACGGCTACGATGGCGGCGAACACCAGGCTGAGACCCTTCAGCACCGCCAGCAGGAACTTGACGCCGGCGGGCTGGTCGAGGTCGGCGCCCTTTTCCTGGATCAGCCGGACGAGATAGCTCTCCAGCCGTTCGAACGAACTCGGTCGGGCCTTGCGCACGGATCAGTGCTTGAAGACGTTGGCGCTTTCGGGACCGAAGGCGCGCAGATAGACGTAGAAGCCGACGGAGAAGTCCTCCTCGTGAGTCCGCCCGTCGATGCGGGTGAACTTGTTCTGGTATTCGAGGAGCAGGCGAAAACCGAGGCAGTCGGTCAGGTAATCGATCCAGGAGCCGACCGTGTCGATCTCGCCCTCCCGTATGTCCCAGCGCACGAACGGGCTCCATGCGAACCAGTCGAACGGCTGCTGCTCGAAGCCTACCTGTATGTAGTGGAAGCGGATCTGGTTAAGTCCGTCGGAAGTCATGCGCGTCGGGCTGTACGGCGAGGACGAGAAGTCCCACCAGCGGAAGTCGCGCAGTGAGTATGACGTGTAGTACCTGAAGTCGCTCGAGACCTTCTGGCTGAACGTGGCGTCGGCGAAGGCGATGCGGCCGCTGTCGGAGTCGTACTGCACGTCAGACATCAGCGAGATGTCTTCCTCGGGACGCCACTTGACGCGCGCGCCAGGCATTACGTAGCAGTCGGACTTTCCGTAGTTGGGGCTGCCCGGCTCGGCCAGGCGGTGCCGGTGGCTGTCGTAGGTCGGGTCACTGACCCAGTCGGCGCTGCGGAACTGGAGCGCGGAATACACGTCGAAGTCGATCACGGTCCTCAAGCCGCCCTTCTCAAGCTGCCTCTGCCAGGCGTTGCGCAGGCCAGGAGTGACGCCGTAGTAGGAATACGGCAGGTTACGCGAGCGGCCAGCGAACTGATCCTCCCACATGACGGAGGCGTCGAGGGAGTCGAACACGTAGGGGCGGTGGCCGTCGCCGGCGAACCAGGCCTCCTGCGCCAGGAAGTCCGCATACGGCTCGACCATGTGCCGCCATGTCTCGTCGATCCATGCGGTGCCGCGTCCGGAGAACGTAACGCCTCCCTCCATGATGGAGCGGTAGAGGGTGCCGGCGTCGACCGCGCGACCCCAGCCGGTCAGGTTGTCCTCGCCGCTTTCGTTCCAGTAGGTGCCGCGGTAGCCGATGCGCGGCGCGACCGCCACAAGGTCGTCCAGCGTCTTGAACGGCGCGGTGAGGCGGTGGTAGGTGTCGAAGCGGAACGCCTCATAGTCGGCCCACTGCCCGGGGTTGTAGGCGAAGGGGTTGCTGGCGTCACCATCGCCGTACCTCGCGTAACGGCGTCCGAGGTAGCCGATGCGGTTCTCGGTCTCGTAATTGACCGGCAGCCCGAAGACGGGCAGCGGCGCGACGTCAAAGAACACCTCAGGCAGGCGGCACGTTCCGCCATAGAAATCGTTGAGCGGACCCGAAACGCCGACGCCGGTGGCGAACGCACGCTCGAGGTGCTCCCAAGAGACCTCGTTGCCGTCATGCGAGAGCCACTGGTTCTTGAAGCCGAAGAACGACTCGCGGAAGAAGTCCTCGCGCATGTAGGAGTCGGAGAACACCGAGCCCTTCACGCGCACTACGTCGCGCTCGGTCGGCTCCCAGCGGTGCGACAGCTCGATAGCGTAGCGGTCGTCCGGCACGTTGCTGCCCCAGTTCTTGTAGTTCCAGCGCCCCTTGTAGAGCCCGTCGGACTCGTAGTCGCCGCTGCGGTCCCACGCGTAGTAGACCTTGAGCTTGCCGGCACCGAAGTCGCCAAGCCGCCAGGCGAGGTCCTCGCCAAGAGCCAGGCCCTGCTCGTAGCGGGCGTCGAAGCGCGTGTCGCCGGAAAGGCTCCAGCTGCCCTCTTCGCGGTCGCGGCTGCCGAGCAGGTGGTAGGAGTACTTCGTGAGCAGGTACGTACCCCAGCGGTGCGAGTAGCCGGGCAGCCAGCTGAAGCCGCACTCCTGGTCGAGCGGGTAGTACATGTAAGGCAGCCACAGCACCGGTATCTCGTAGAACCTTA
Organism: Kiritimatiellia bacterium; assembly: GCA_017403825.1. Taxonomy (GTDB): domain Bacteria; phylum Verrucomicrobiota; class Kiritimatiellia; order RFP12; family UBA1067; genus UBA1067. The sequence continues at coordinate 143,665 of JAFRDO010000066.1, read as the reverse complement.
GCCAGGCGTTCCGAAGCAGCACGCTGTCCTCGGACTTGTACCTGAGCTCGCCCGTGACGTTCCAGTGGGTGTGGCCGACTTCGTTGCTGCAAGTCGTCGCGCACGTCGGATCGTGGAAGTGCACCGTGCCGTCGGCGTTGCGCGTCATGAATTCGCCGAGCAGCGTCAGCGGCTTGATCACGGCCTTGATGTGGCCGGTAGCCGTGAGGGCCTGCGTCACGTGGTCGGCGGCGATGCGGTCGGCGGTGAATGTCATCGCCGGTGCGGCCGCAATGAGGAAGAGCGTAGCGATCATGACTGTGAGTATAGCACTTGCGAGGTGGCCGCGTCCAGTATGGAGAACGCCTCCGGGTGGCGGTGTAGCTCGGAGACGAAGGTAAGCCGAGTCTCGTATTCCTTCTGCAGCTTGGCCAGGATCGCGCTGTCCTCGGTCCGCAGGCGCTGCATCACCTGCGGTGCGATCACGATCTTCGGCTCGAATGGCCGCTTGTCCGCCGCCGCCTTGCGGAGCAGCGCGACAAGGCGGCGCTGTATCTCGATCGAGATCGCCATCGGCGACTTGACTAGCCCGCTGCCGCGGCAGTAGGGGCAGGTCGAGGTGAGCTGCGAGAGGATCGACTGGTCCTGCCGCTGGCGCGACATCTCAAGAAGCCCGAGCTCGGAGATGTCCAGCACGTTCGTCCGCGCGCGGTCGCGCTTCAGCGCCTCCTTGAGCGCGCGGCACACCTCGCGCTGGTGCTTGCGGCTCTTCATGTCTATCAGGTCGAGAATGACGAGTCCGCCGATGTTCCTGAGGCGCAGCTGGCGGGCAACCTCGTCGACGGCCTCGAGGTTCACCTCGCGAATCGCCTCCTCCTGGCTGCCCTTGCCCTTGTAGTGGCCGGTGTTCACGTCGACGGCGATGAGCGCCTCCGTCTCGTCGATGACGAGGTAGCCGCCGGACTTGAGCGGCACCTGCCTGGCGAACGCGTCGTGCAGCTGGCGCTCGACGCCAAAGTGCTCGAAGATGCCGGTGTCGCCGTCGAACCGGCGGATCTTGGAGCGCGCCCGGCGCGAGATGCGCGCGGCCACCCCGCGCATCGACTCGAAGCTCTCAGCGTCGTCGATGACGATCGTGTCCACGTCCTCAGTGAGCCAGTCGCGTATCACGCGCTCGCAGAGCCCGGGCTCCTGGAACACGCAGCTAGGCGTGCGGAGCGTCTTCACGTTGGCCTGCATCTCGCCCCAGACCGACAGTAGGTTCCTGAGGTCGCGCGCGAACGCTCGGGACGTCGCTCCCGCGCCTGCGGTGCGGACGACCAGCCCAACGCCCTCGGGCAGCGGCAGCTTGTCGAGAATCCTCTTAAGGCGCTTGCGCTCCGCCGCGTCGCCGATCTTCTTCGAGACGCCGCGCAGCGTCGCGCCGTGCGAGTCCTTCGCTCCCGGCATCATCACGAGGTAGCGGCCGGGTATCGAGAGGTTGGCCGTGACGCGCGGTCCCTTCGTGGAGATCGGCCCCTTGGTTACCTGCACGATGATTTCCGATCCCGGAGGGAAGCGCTTAGCGATCTCCTCGTCGGAAAGGCGGCTGGGCTTGCGCCCCTTCTGGCGGCCGCGGCCGCCGGCGCCGTCGTCGCCGTCCTCCTCGTCGATGAGCGCGTCCGCGTCGGGCGTCATGTCCCAGTAGTGCAGGAACGCGTTCTTCTTCAGCCCGATGTCGACGAACGCCGCCTGAAGGTCGTTCTCCAGGTTCTGCACCCGTCCCTTGAACACGCTTCCGACGAGGCGCTCCTCCTCGGGGTGCTCCACCATGAACTCCTCGAGGCGGCCGTTCTCCATTACGGCGACGCGCGTCTCGAGGCGCTCCACGTTGATGATGATGTCGCGCTTCGTCTTTGCGCGCTTCAGCCATCCGAACAGATTTATCATATTGTCTTCTCCCTGTGAATTGACACGCTCTGAATGATTCCGAGTCCGCACATGACCGTTACGAGAAACGTGCGCCCGGACGATATGAACGGCAGCGGCAGCCCGGTTATCGGCACGAGCCCGATCGACATCGCGATGTTCACGTAGACGTGCGCGAATACGAGCGTCGTGAAACCGACGGCGAACAGGCGGCCCCGGCCGTCCGACGATACGAACGCCACACGGCAGCCGGACAGCAGAAGCAGCCCGAACAGCGCGAGCAGCGCAGAAGATCCGACGAATCCCGTCTCCTCCGCATAGACGCAGAAGATGAAGTCGTTCATCGAGATTGCCTGCGGCAGGTACTTGAGATGGTTGGTCTCGCCTCGCCCGATCCCCTTGCCGGAGAACCCCCCGGACCCGATGGAGATCTTGGCCTGCCTCAGGTTGTAGCCGGCGTCCGTGAGGTCCGCCTCCGGAAAGAGGAAGACCTTTACGCGGCGCAGCTGATGCGGCCTGAGCGGCAGCATGCGCCTTATCAGCTCGCTGCGCTCCGGCGAAGCTCCCGGCTTCTCGGCCTCATACACCGCGCCAAGCATCGCCAGTGCGGCGATGCCGCCGAGCGCGACGAGCGTCACAAGCCCCCGGCGCCACACTCCCGCCACGAGCAGCATCGCCAACGCCGCCGGCACGAGCGTCAGCGTCGTTCCGAGGTCCGGCTCGGCGAGTATCAGCATCGCCGGCACGCCGACAAGGACCGCCGCCAGCGCGAACCCGCGGAACGTCGGACGCAGCGCCGCCATGCGCTCGCCGCCGGACCCGAACAGGCTCGCCAAGAGCGCGATGACGCAGAGCTTAGATATCTCGCTCGGCTGGAAGAACCAGAGCCAGCGCCGTCCGCCGTAGACTGTCGAGCCGACGGCCAGCACGGCGACGAGGAACGCCACCGCAACAGCATATGCCGGAATTGCCAACGCACCGAGATACCGCCGGTAGTCTGCGAACGCCAGCACGAGGTAGAGCACAAGCCCGACCGCCGCCGTCACGAGGTTGCTCCGCCACATTCCGTGGAACAGCGCCTCCGACCTGGCGTTCCCCGCAGACCATATAGACACCGTGCCGACCGCAATCAGGGCGAGCATCGCGGCGAACATCAGCCAGTCGAACCTCTTCAGCTTCGCCAGCATCACGACCCGCCCTCCCTGAACGCAGCCTTCAGCACGGCGCACACCTTCGGCGCCGTCGTTCCGCCGCCTGACTCGCCGTTCTCTATCACCATCGCGACGGCAATCCTCGGCCTCTCGGACGGTGCATACGCCACGAACCATGTGTTCTTGCGCCGCCGTTCGCCCATGCCGATCTCGGCCGTGCCGGTCTTGCCGGAGACCGGCACCGGCACTCCCTCGCCGCCGCGCCAGCCAGTGCCGTGCGACTCGCCGTCGCCCGCCACAACCATTCTCATGCCGTCGCGCACCACAGCGACGTGCGCAGCTGCGAACGGCAGCGGCACGCGCTCCACCGGCGCATCGAGCTTGAGGCGTGGCGTGACTAGCCAGCCGGTGCCCACCGCCCCGGCGACACGCGCCATCTGAAGCGGCGTCGCCAGCAGCATGCCCTGCCCGATCGCCATCTGCGCAAGGTCGCCAGGATACCACGGCTCGCGGTAAGTGCGCATCTTCCACTCGCCGTCAGGCACGACGCCCGCCGCATCGACGCCAAGGTCGATGCCCGTCTTCGCCCCGAGCCCGAACGCACGCGCCGCGACGACGACCGCGTTCGTCCCTGCAATTACGGCAAGGTTGCAGAAGAACGGGTTGCAGCTTTTCATCAGCGCATGGCGCACGTCAAGCTCGCCGTGCCCCCAGCGGCTGGAGCAGCGAAGCCGCATCGACCCGAGCGCGAAGGTCCCTGTGCAGTCGTACGACTCGTGCTCGGGCCAGCCGGCTTCCAGCCCGGCGATCGCCGTGACCGGCTTGAACGTGGAGCCAGGCGCATAGAGGCCTCCGGTCGCCCGGTTCAGGAGAGGCTTCGCGGGGTCGGTTGCGTAGCGCGCGTAGATTTCCGGGCTAAGACTCGGCACGAACGTGTTCGGGTCGTAGCCCGGCGAACTTGCCAACGCCAGCACGCCGCCGCTGATGGGATCGATTACCGCGCACGCCCCGATCTCGCCGCGCAGCTGCCTCTCCACCTCCTCCTGAATGGCAACGTCGAGAGTAAGCTGCAGGTCCGGCCCGCGCTGCGACTCCACAACCGTCCATCTGCGAATGGCGAAGCCACGGGCGTCCACCAGCAGCTTGCGCTCGCCTGACACGCCCCGCATGAAGCTGTCGTAGTAAGCCTCCAGCCCGGAGCGTCCGCGCAGCTCGGGCGTGACGAAATTGAACTTCTCGTCGCCGGCTTCCGCCTCGCCGCGGTCGCGCCCGACGTAGCCGATGACGTGGGCCGCAAGCGCCCCTTCCGGATAGTGGCGCTCGACCGACTCTTCGACAGCGAACCCGGGGAACTCGCGCTCCCGCTCGGAAAAGACCGCAAGCTCCCGTTCGCCTATGTCGCGCCAGACGAACAGCGGCATCGCCAGCGACTGGCGAATGTGACGGCGGACCGCCTTCGCGGAGAGCGGCGACGGACGCCCTATCGCGGCCGCGACGTTCGACACCGCCTGCTCGATGGCCTCCGCCGTCGCCTCCCACGTCCGCTTCTGGAACGCCGTCGGCTGGCACGTGATCGACACCGAGCGGCGATTGGCGGCGAGAACCCGGCCCTTGCGGTCGAGTATGCGTCCGCGGACCCCTGCCGTCTGCACCCTGCGCACAGACTGGCGGGCGTTGGCGTAGCTGTAGTCGGCGGAATCGTCCACCTGAACCTCCTTCAGCCGCACCCCGAGATGAAGAAGCCCGGCGGCGAACACAGCAGCCAGGACCAGGCAGGAAAGGCCGCTCACGACAGGTTGCTCATCCCTGTTCATCGATCGCCGCCTTTCTTTCCATGCAATCCAGGATCGCCCCGACGGCAAGAGCCGTGACAAGTCCGGTCGGGAGCGCCGCCAGCACGCGAACGAAGAAGCCGCCGCCAAGCCCGCTGGTCCATATAAATATCCAGACCTGATACACCGGATACGTGAACAGCGTGGCCGCGCGTGGCATGCCAGACCACCGGATCAGCGCAGCAAGCCCGAGAAAATAGCTGACGCTCGTCACCGGCGGCAAAGAAGACAGGGCGTCCTCCAGCGCGCCGGCGGCAATCGCAAACAGCACCGCGGCAACTGCCGGACGCCTCACCGCCATGAACTGCACTGCCGTCAGCAGCACGGGGAACCCCACGCCCAGCAGCTTTGGCAAAACGACCTCCGCCCCTGCGCCGAACACGAGGACGAGGAGCGAAAACACCAGCACTACGACGTCATTTGTCACGGCGAATGAACACGTCCTCCAATGCCGGGAAATCGACGCTCGGCAGCACGTCGCCCTCGCGCGAAAGCCCGTCCGCATCGGTCCGCACCCCCAGCAGCGTACCCACCTCTATGCCCTTCGGGAACACGCCGCCAATTCCTGACGTCACGACCCGTGCACGCGGCGGAACCTCAGTCGCACCCGTCATGTGCCGGAGGACCAGCAGGTCGTCGCCGCCTCCGGACAGGATTCCGGCAATGCTTCCCGGCTCACCGGTCTCCACCGCGCACGCCACCTTTATGGAACGATCTGTGATGCGCGTAACCTCGGCTACATGCGGAGAAACCGCAGTCACCCGCCCAACCAGGCCTTCTGGCGCAACCACGACCGCGCCCTCGCGCACGCCAGCAAGCGATCCCTTGTCCACGCGAAGCACGTTCGGCGCTCCTGCCGCCGCCCCGCCGGACGACAGCACGCCGGCGGCCAGCCATTCGCCTGGGTTCCTGCTCGCATAGTTCAGCACGCGCCGGAACCGGTCGTTCTCGGCCTCCAGACGCTCGATGTCGCCGCGCAGCACGGAGAGCGACGCCACCTCGCGCCGCAAGCGCACGTTCTCCGCGCTGGCCGCCGCGCCGCGGAACATTCCGCCGATGCGCGACACGACACGCTGCGAAAAGAGACACGCCGCCCGCTCGACAGGATAGACCGCCTCGCTGCATGCGGAACGCGAGAAGACCAGGACTGCCGCCCCGGCCACCGCTACCGCCAATATCGCAAATGTCCCGGTTGTTCTCGCCTTCACGAAGCTCGCCTGTTCTTGGCGAGGAAGTCGAGTTCGTTCATGACGACACCCGTGCCTTCGGCGACCGCTGAGAGCGGATCGTCAGCCACGCAGACGGGAAGCCCCGTCTGAGCCGCGAGAAGCTTGTCGAGGCCCTTGAGCTGGGAGCTGCCTCCCGAAAGCACAAGTCCACGGTCAACCAGGTCGGCCGCAAGCTCCGGCTCGCATCGGTTGAGCGTGGTGCGCACCGCATCCACGATCAGCGAAACCGGATCCTTGAGAGCGTCCCTTATCTCCTCTGAGGTTATCGTCAAAGTCTTCGGCAACCCCGCCACTATGTCCCTGCCCTTGATCTCCAGCGTACTCTCCTCGCCCGTCGGATAGGCACTCCCGATCTCGATCTTGATCTGCTCCGCCGTCCTCTCTCCGATGAGAAGGTTGTATACGCGCTGCATGTACTTCACTATGCACTCGTCCATCGCGTCTCCGCCGGCCTGCCGGGCCGAGTAGCTGTGGACGATTCCAGCCAGCGAGATGATCGCCACCTCGCACGTGCCGCCACCAATGTCAACAATCATCGACCCCGCCGGCTCGGACACCGGCAGCCCCGCGCCGATCGCCGCCGCCATGGGCTCTTCAATGAGGAACACGTCGCCAGCGCCAGCATTGCGGGCCGCCTCTTCGACGGCGCGTTTCTCGACCTCGGTGATTCCCGCCGGAACGGCAATCACCATGCGCGGCTTCGTGTACTTCGAGTAGAAGCGGGGAGGACACACCTTCTCGAGGAAATACTTGATCATCGCCTCGGTGATGTCGAAGTCGGCAATGACGCCAGACTTCATCGGACGAATCGCTATGATGTTGCTGGGCGTACGGCCAAGCATGCGCTTGGCCTCCTTGCCGACGGCAAGGACGCGCTTAGAGCCGGCCTGTATCGCCACGACCGACGGCTCGCGCAACACGATGCCGCGGTCCTTGGCATAGACCAGCGAATTCGCAGTGCCCAGGTCAATCCCGATGTCTGTCGAGAAAAGCGACTTCAGTTTTCCGAACATTTGGCGTTCTCTTTCACTTCTACACGTTTCGGATATATTTTAGCGTAAATTTTCAACGCAGTCAATGCCGAACGGAAAATAAAATCAGGCACCCCTGTCACCCTCTTCCCTTCGCCGACGGAAGAATTCCTGCAAAATCCCCTTCGATTCTTCCTCAAGGACGCCAGTTACGATGCGTGGGTGATGGTTTATGCCGCTATGGCCAAATATGCCGAACACCGTGCCGCCGCCACGCTTCGGGTCCGAAACACCCCACACTACCGTGGTCACGCGGGCAAGCACTATCGCCCCTGCGCACATCGGGCACGGCTCCTTGGTTACGTAAAGCCGCGTGCCGTTGAGCCGCCAGCCTCCCCGCGCCTGGAACGCCGACGTGAGCGCCAGCATCTCCGCGTGAGCGGTGGCGTCCGCCAGCCCCTCGGACTGGTTGTGCGCCCGCCCGAGTATGCGCACCCCCGACGGGGGCGTGTCATCGGACTCCGGCTCTTCGACGATCACGCAGCCGGCCGGCACCTCGCCGTCCGCCGCGGCCTTCTCAGCCTCGCGCAACGCCATGCACATGAAATGCTCGTCAAACGTCATCGGCCTCAGACGCGCACCCACCTGCAGCCGGCCTTCGACGACTTCAGCGCAGCCTCGACGAACCGCATGGAGCGGACGCCCTCGCGTGCGCCCGGGAAGTCGCGCGACCTGCCCGAAATCACCGCCGCCACGAACTCGTCGTAGATGTTGGCGAGCGCCTCCACGAACCCCTCGTGATGCCCGGCCGGGAAGCGCGACGCGGCGACCGACCTGGCGGAGACGTCGCCGACGTATGGCGCCTTGCGCTTGTAGACCATCTCCGGACGCATCGGATACTTCACGCTCAGGTAGTTCGGGGCCTCCTGGTCCCAGCTGAGCGACGCCTTGTCGCCGTAAACCTTGAGGCGCACCCCGTTCTCCTCGCCGGTAGCGATCTTCGACGTCACGAGCGACGCCTTCGCCCCGTCAGAGAGCCGCATAAGAATGGACGCGTCGTCGTCCAGCCCGGTGGAGTTGGAGAACGACGAAAGGTCGGCCAGCAGCGACCGGACCTCCAGCCCGGTCACGTATTCGATCATCGTGAAGGCGTGCACGCCGATGTCGGAGACGACGCAGCTCGGGCCTGCTATCTTCGGGTCAGTCTTCCACGACGTGCGGCGGTCGGGCTTGCGGAAACTCCCCTGCACGTATTCCATCACGACCTTGTCGATGTGGCCGAGTTCGCCGCGCCGCACGAGGTCGCGCGCGAGCTTGACCATCGGGTAACCGGTGTAGGTGAAGGGAATGCCAAGCACGCAGCCGCACCTTTCCGCAAGGCGCCCGAGCTCGTTCGCCTCCCGGAGCGTCAGCGAGAGCGGCTTCTCGCAGAAGACGTTGATGCCCGCCTTGAGCGCGGCCTTCGCTATCGCATAGTGCGTCTCGTTCGTCGTCGCAACCACCAGAAAATCGATGCGCCCGCGCTCCGCCGCGATCAGCGCCTTCCAATCGGCGTATGCGCGGGCGGGGTCGATGCGGAACTTTGCCGCCGACGCGGCGTTGGTGCGCCCATTGCGCGAAAAGCACCCGGCAACCAGGTCGGCCAGGTCGTCCATTCTTACCGCCATGCGGTGGATCGGCCCTATGAAAGACCCCATCGCACCGCCTACCATCGCATACTTCAGTCTCTTCTTCATCATTCCAAGCTCCCAAAGACTCCGGGCGCCTTCCTTTTCTTGCCTCTTGCTACATTCGCCCGCTAAGCGCATCAATGAGGTCGCACAGCCGCTTGAAGCAGATTCCAAGGTCGTCGTTCACGACCCTAAACATATACTCGCCGGCGCGCGCCATCTCGCCCTCGGCGTTGACAAGCCGCCGCTCGATTACTTCCGGCGCGTCGGTGCCGCGCCCCTCAAGCCGCTCGCGCAACGCCTCCAGCGACGGAGGGTTCACGAACACGTCGACATAGCCGACCTTGAGAGGATCACCGTTCGGAAGCCCCCGCACGTAGTCGCGAACCTTCGCCGCGCCTTGAACGTCGATGTCGAGTATCATCGAGTTGCCCTCGGCCAGCACCTCCTCTATCGGCGCCTTTAGCGTGCCGTAGTAGTTGTCGTGGACCTTCGCATACTCTATGAACGCGCCTTCCCCTACAAGCTCCTCGAAGCGCTCCTTCGCCATGAAATGGTAGTCGATGCCGTCCTCCTCCTCGCCGCGCGGCGCGCGCGTCGTGCAGGAGATCGAGTAGACAATGTCATGGTACTCCTGCAGCAGCATGTCGATCAGCGTCGACTTGCCGCAGCCGGACGGCGCGGACATCACTATGAACAGAGGCTTAGTCTTCATTGCACCGTATTATATCAGGCCGGCGGTATGAGACCGCGCTTGACCGCCAGCTGTACCGCCTCCGCGCGGTTGGCGGCGCCGAGCTTGAAGAACGCCCGCTTCATGAACATCTTCACGCTGTTCTCGCTCAGGTTCATCGCGGCGGCGATCTCACGGTTCCCCGCGCCTTTCGAGGCAAGGACAAGCGCCTCGGCCTCGCGGGCGGACAGCCCCTTGGCGCTCTTGCGCGTCTCGTAGATGCGCCGGACCTCGTCCGTCATGAACACGTCGCCGGCCATCGCCGAACGGATCGCCGCGCCGATCACCTCGACCGGGCTCTCCTTCATCACGTAGCCGAGCGCGCCTTCCTCTATCGCGCGGAAGACGTCCTCCTCCACGTCCGAGGTCGTGAGCATCACGACACGCGCATGGGGATCCGCCGTGATGATCTCGCGCAGCACGTCGATGCCGCCCTTGTCCGGCATGCGCACGTCAAGGAGCGTGACGTCGGGACGCACCCCTGCGACGAACTCCGCCGCACCGACCCCGCCGCCGAACTCGCCGGCGAACTCAAGCTCCGGGTCGGCCTCGATCAGGTACTTGAGGCCGGTGCGGACGATAACGTGGTCGTCGATTATGGCGACGCGGATCATGCCTCCTGGAACTGGTCCTTGCCGACGCCGCAGACCGGGCAGGTCCAGTCGTCTGGCAGGCTCTCGAACGCAACATTGTCATGCTCTGCGGGATCGTAGACCCACCCGCAGACGGTGCAGACGTACTTCTTCATTTTGCTCCTTCCGGCCCGTTCGGGCCCCACCGCGCCACTGCGGCGCAGCTTTGGGAGAATTATACCAAATCGCCGCGCCCTGCTTCAAGCGCGCGGCAAGGAAGTCAACGCGACGCTGAGGTCGCGAATCAAGACATTGCCATCTCCTGATTCGCAGGCTCTGCCCTGCGTAACTGTCCTGATTCGACAGCTCCGCCTGTCGTAACTGCCTTGAATCGCAGGCTCTGCCCTGCGCACTGTCCTGATTCGACAGCTCCGCCTGTCGCAACTGCCCTGATTCGCAGGCTCCGCCCTGCGTAATATGCTATAATTCCAACCATATGGCCGAGCCAATCAAATATTACCGCCGCTATCACGGTTACGACTACTCTCGCGGCGCTGCGCTTTTCATAACGCTTTCTACAGAACCGCGCGCTTCCCTATTCGGCCGCGTCAAAAACGCCACCGTAGTCTTGACCGATTTCGGACGACTCGTGCTTGAGGCGATGGAAGCGATTCCGCGCTTCAACCCCGGCATTTCACTGTTCGAACACGTGTTGATGCCAGACCACCTCCACATGATGCTTCGAATTGCGCCTGGCCTCGACAACCCACTTCAGACGCTGGGTGCGGCAATGCGGAGATTCAAGACTTACACCTCAACGCTTGCACGAAAAAACCTCGGCATTGCAAAACTGTGGCAGCAAGGCTATCACGACCGCATCTGCGTCTCGCGGCGATTCATTGACGCTGTCTCTCGCTACATCCGCTACAATCCGCTTAAGTACGAGCTGATGTACAACCAACCGGACCATCTGCGCATTCAGGAACCAATCGATTCGCCGCGCCTTGACCAAAAAGACTACTGGAAAGGCGTCGGCAATACGGCGCTGCTCGCGCCAGAAGCGAAACTGCTCGCGCTGCGCGTTTCGCGCAAGGCCCCCGCCGCCGCCATGCCACACGTCATTTCACGCATCGAAGCTGCCGTGCGCGCCGATTACACAATCATGTCAGGATTCATAAGCCCCGGGGAAACGGCGGTGCGTGACCGGTTGTTGGCGAATGGCAATGCGAAACTGGTTCACGTCCTGCCTTCCGGCATGAACATCGGCCATCGCCCTGACTCGCGTTACCTGCCACTCATTACGGAAGGCCGATTCCTTGAAATCGCAGAAGGCAACGACGAAACCGAGTTCAGCCGCAACGCATGCCTGTCGCTCAACGACGCAATTGCCGCAATCGCAACGGCCGGCGCCGGCGGCGCACTCTACTGGCGAGAAGACGGCCCGAAGTTCACCGCAGGGCTATAAGCCATCATTTAGCCCAACCATATCCTGATTCGCAGGCTCTGCCCTGCGTATTGTCCTGATTCGCAGGCTCTGCCCTGCGTAACTCGTCAACGCCTACTTGCGGATTCGCAGAAACGCTTGCGGCGCCGTACCGTCACCAGGCGTGACGGTAAAACGCATCGTCGCGGCATCGCCTGTCGCCTCCGGCGTCACCGCCGGAGTCAGCTTCGCGGCTCCGTCCCAGTCGCCCAGGTCGCTCGTCGCCTCGAACATCGCCGCAACCTTCTCCGCCGCGCATTTTACCGCCGTCTCGCCATCGCGAACGGTAACGCTCACTGAAACCGACATGCCGTCCTGTTGCGCGACATCCTCGTCGCGCAACAACGCCACTTCCCCAAACTCTATCTTCGGCTCGTTCTCAAACAACCGCTCCGCGCCCAGCAGATACGCCGCCGCCGCGTTGGTGTTGGCAACAACTGCCGCCTCGCCAGCCGCCGCGCTCCCAGCCGCGCTCTTCACACTGTCGGCCCACGCCTTGAACGCCGCGTATTCCGCCGCGCTCCCGCCAATCGCCGCCTTTACCGCCGCATCGGCAAAGCCCACGTCGTCAACCGCCGCGTTAACAACCGCTGCACTCGCCCCTGCCGCGACATCTGGAATCGGATCTGCCGCCCCACTCGGCGTCCAAGTAAGGCCATCAACCCAAACGCAATCCTCTCCATCGGTTCCTGTCCGATCCTTAAAATAAACCCACTTGACCGTGTTCGCGCCTCCGTCGAACGAAAGCGTCCGCTCCGTCCACGGCGTTTCGCCGTCCATGCGCCAGCCCGCAATCTCCACGCCGTTCGTATAGACCATAAGCCGATCCCAGGTAAACGTGTCGTCCTCGTCATGCTCGCACGATGTCTTGCACCAGAAGGACAGCGTCCCCGCTCCTTCGACAGTCGCCGTAAGCCAGGTGTTGGTCCGGTTGCCTATTTCGCCGCTCCGCGCCGTCGCGTCGCCGACCTTCGCCGTGCCGTCGAACACAGGCCGCCAAGGCGCGGCCTCGGAAGTCACCACCGCCACATTCCCGCCGCCGTCCAACGCCTCCTCAAGCGTCAACAGGTTCTTCGCTATCATCACGGTCACATAGCCGCTTTGGATATCCCCGATTACGGCAACCGCCTTGAAGGTCGTGGTATCCGTGATCGCAATCGGCCCAGTGTAGAGATAGTCTTCGTTCTTCTTCGGCGTCGTTCCGTCGTCGGTGAAGTAGATCGTCACGCCCTCGGTAGCGCAGGTAATCGTAACCTCGCAAGAATCCGTACGGAACGTAGTCCTGCCATCAGTCGCAATTACGGGATTCGCCACCTCGGTCAGCCAATGGGCATAGATTGTCATGCCCTCGGTCACCACGGTGTCGGCCGTCACCTCGTCGCCGCCCTCCGCGTCCGTGAACCAGCCAAGGAACACGGCCTTCGTCAGTGTCGGCACGGGCAATACACCGATCGTTGCGCCATATCCGACGTTCAGGTCCGCCGTCCCGCACGTTCCACCGTTCGCGTTAAGCGCGACGGTGCACTGCCATTGCGCCGTGTACATCACATTCGAGGCAGGAACTGTGGCAGCCACTTCTGGCACCCAGCCCACGAACGTGTAACCCTCGCGCGTCACTGTCGGCACGACGATGACCGTACCATAGTCCTGATTCCCGCACGTCCCACCCGTGCCGCCATTGGCATCAAACGTCACCGTGTATTGGTTTATCTCCCACTGCGCCGTATACGTCACGTTGCTCGTGGGAACGGCCGCCGCAACCTCCGGCTCCCAGCCTGTTAACGTGTAGCCCTCGCGCGTTACCGTCGGCGCAACAAAAGGCGCATAACAAGCCATATTCTCGCTTCCTCCACCAGTTCCGCCATTCGCGTCAAACATGACTAAACACCGCAAGTAATCGATGTTCAATCCATTCCACTTTCTTGGAATCTTAGTGCCCCATCCACTTGACCCATATAAGATAACGGCTTTGCAACTTGATGGCACTCCTGAGAAAACATTAATTCCGACTGTTGGCGCGTCACCATAAAACATAACATTCGTAAGACCGCTGCAGCCGTCGAACGCGAACCAATCAATATACTTCACACCATTGCCTATCGTCACGCTCGTAAGATTAGTACACATGTCGAACGCAGAACTCCCGATGTTCGTCACGCTGTTCGGTATCGTCACACTCGTAAGCCCACTGCAGCCGGAGAACGCACAAAACCCGATGCTCGTAACGCTGTCGGGTATCGTCACGCTCGTAAGATTGGTGCAGTAGTAGAATGCATAAGCCCCAATGTTGGTAGTGCCTACGGAAATGACAAGATTGGTAACGTTGTCAAACGGTACCCCGTACGTCGATCCAGGCACAACAACGCTTCTGACATTATTGCAACCGGAGAATGCATCATCCCCCATGCTCGTAACGCTGTCAGGCATTGTAACGCTCGTAAGCCCGCTGCAGCCGGCGAACGCAGAAGACCCGATGCTCGTAACGCCGTCGGGTATCGTCACGCTCGTAAGATTGGCGCATAAATAGAACGCATAGTCCCCGATGCCTGTTACCGTATATCCGCCCAACTTGGACGGAATCGCTATCGCCCCAGAGGTTGACGTGAGAACTGCTCGCGTTGACGTTGTTCCTCCTCCAACGCTCGCATATCCCTTATTTATCGTATATGTCCATGTTACTCCGTTCACCATCTCAGTATAATAAGTATCGGCGGCTACGCCTGGCAACGATGCGAGCAACGCTGCACCCATAAGGATACTTTTTACTACTTTCATACACTACCCTCCTCTATTGCATATTTCCTTGCAGCCTGAAAATCTGACAACTATTAGGATAACTGACATGACAGATAACAACACTCGTCATCGGCAACAAAAATCACGCTTGATCTTACATTTGATGCATTCCATTTCAGGAAACATCGTTTCATATGTAATATTCTTGTCATTCAGCATATTTATGACAGCTCCGTTCATTGAGTCAGGATACTCTACCTTGAGAACTGCAACTTCCTCTGGCAACATCTTCTGTATCTCGCAAACCGATAAGCGTTTAGCGTGTTTCGCATCCCCATATGCATTGAATTCACTTCCAAGCGTAACTCCCAGGTCTAGCATAAATCGGCCTGGATATATTGACATAATGAACAACCCGCGCTGTGCCATCATTCGTGGGTTGTTCTTTTCAATCACAAGCGGAAAGACTCTATGTTTTAACGCGGTTCTTTTTTTTGCATTTTGTAAAATATCATCGGCAAACAACAGTGGAAGTTGTTCAGCAGTACATCCTGTATTTCTTCGGAATACTCCCTTATACGGCTTCGTCCACTTTTCTATGGGATTAAGGCGAATCGCCCAAATCGCCCTATCTTTGCCATGATCCTCAACGGCTTGGTGAACCGATGCAAAATATAACGCCACATAAATTGACCATGAGAAATCCAACAATCGTGTCGGGATTTCATAATGTTGCATGACTGCAAGATATGACACGAACACATCATCATTACAAAAGCCAAAATCGTCACTACACCCAATATCGTTACGACCAATTCCAAGTAATTCCTTGAATCGCCGTATCATGCAAATCTCCACTTTTTTTATGACATTCTCGACATTGCTGTTTGTTGAATCCCATTTAATGCGTTCTATTGTAGGCCGAAGTGACCATTCCGAATTGTTCTGTCCTCTATATGCCCATTTCACATCTGGGCATCTCTTCGTAAAAAAATCCTTTAGACAGTCAAGTTCCTCCATACTTTGAAGCTTGACGCAAAGCATCTTGTTCCCCATGCCATTCCCTATTCTACCGCACCTTTTTGCTTAGATGTATCGTCCTCGGAGCGGATTGAAGACACAACACATCCTGTTCCCAATTTCAGACATCAGAGCGGTGCTGGAAACAAGACACCTCCCTCGACGCATCGTGGATAGGTGCCTTGGAAGAACCTGTGAAGACACATCGAAGGAGGCGAAACTGCACGGACGGCAGTATCCTCTTCAAGCGTCTTCACAGTAGAATCAAGTTTCCAAGGCTTTATCCACGACGCTACCCATACGCAGTTCAAGCGAAATGCCATCGCCATTCCTACGCGGGGAAATCTAACCCGCCGACAAGCAAACTTTCGTCAGCTCATCAACAGATGACAGTAGTATACCAAATCGCCGCGCCTGGCTTCAAGCGCGGCGATGCAAAAAACAGCTCCCCCCCACTGCTTTGCCACCGATTAAACCCGTCCGCTGTTAAGAGATAGCGTCACTTGCAAAAAAACCGTCCCGTCACCGAACAAGAATTTTCCGCATTGAATTCTCATTTTTGAAAGTGTATGCCGCACAAGGAATTCTAAATGAGAATTTATTGCGGAATAATTCTGTTGAAGTCGTAGAGAATTTGGGGTTATTCATTCGTGCGAATTGGTGTTCTGCGTGAGAATGAGAATTTAATGCGGAAAAATCTTAAACAAAAAAAATCTAAGCGTAAAACCCCGAAAATTCTAAGGTTCATGGAGTTTTCGAAAATTTATGCGTTTTAGCAGAATACTGCCGATACACTAGTTACTGCCTAAGACCGTATACTGTTGGTGGACCAACTACTACCGATGACGGGGCAGGGTGTTACTCGTGGAAGTCGGGGTCGGCGGGGGCGGGGCCGGGCGGGGCGGACGCCAGGTCAAGCATGGCTGCGACGATGCGACCGACCGTTGCCGTGTCAGAGACGAGCGGCGGCATGGAGTAGATGAAGTTCGCAAACGGACGGAGCCAAACCCCATGCGCATCGATGACGCGGTCGATGTCGGCGCGGGTCGGCATGCTCCGCACTTCTATGACTCCGACCGCACCCAGCACGCGCACGTCGCATACGTTCGGCAACGACCGCGCCGGGGCCAGTCCAGTGCGCAGCTCGCCTTCGATGCGTTTGACGCGCGAAGCGTAATCCGACCGTACGAACAGGTCGAGCGACGCTACGCCTGCCGCACAGGCCAGCGGATTGGCCATGTAGGTGGGGCCGTGCATGAACGCGCCCGGGCGACCATTCGAGATCGTGTCCGCAACCTTCGCGGACGCCAGCGTCGCGGCGAGCGTGATGTGTCCGCCAGTCAGCGCCTTGCCGACCGTCATCACGTCCGGCCTGACGCCCGCCGCCTCAGCGGCCCAGCGCGGACCGGTGCGGTAAAAGCCGGCGGCGATCTCGTCGAACACAAGGACGAAGTCGTTCTCGTCGGCGAGCTCACGCATGAGACGCAGGTAGTTCGGGTGATAGAAGTTCATCGCGTTCGCCGCCTGCATGACCGGCTCGCAGACAATGCCGGCAATTTCGTCGCGGTGGCGCCGCACAGCCTCGCGAATCGAGTCCCCGGCGCCGTTGCTCCACCGTCCGCCGAACGGCACGGACGGCTTGTCGGCGAAGAAGTGGCGCGGCATCATGCCTGCGAAGAGCGTGTGCATGCCGTCCGGGTCGGAGAGCGCCATCGCACAGGCTGTGTCGCCGTGATAGCCGCCCTTGAGCGCGAGCATCTTCGTGCGGCGAAAGCGTCCCCTGGCGTGCTGGTATTGCAGCGCCATCTTCACGGCGACCTCCACGGCGATGGAACCGGAGTCGGCGAAGAAGACTCGGTCGAGTCCGCGTGGCGCGGCAGCAGCCAGACGCTCGGCGAGCTCAACGGCGGGCGCGTGGGTGAAGCCGCCGAACATGACGTGGCACATCTCGCGGCTCTGACGGCGTATCGCCTCGGCAATTGCCGGGTGGTTGTGCCCGTGGGCGACGCACCACCAGCTCGAAACGGCATCGACGAGGCGGCGTCCGTCGGCAAGGACAACGTCGGTTCCTGATGCGGACGCCGCGACGCGCACTGGCGGCGGATCCTTCAGAGAGGCGTATGGGTGCCAGATGCGGCGGCGGTCGTAGCGGCGGAGCGCCTCGGCCTTGCGGACCGCCGGCTCCTCGGCCGGCACGTCGATCCTGCCAAGCGTCTCGACCGGAACGTCGATGCCCCACTGGCGAAGCACGCGGACAAGCGTGCGCGGAGTATCCGCGTCAATCACAGGGTCTACGTCCGGCGCCCAGTCATAGACGATGCGGCGGATTGCGAGTCCGCGCCGCCGCAGGGCGTCGACTGCCGCAAGCGTCTGGTTGACGGAACCGAGAAGCCCGTTGGTCACGAGGACGACGGGCCAACGCTCCTTCGCGGCAAGATCAATGGCAAGCGTCTTCGCCGTAAGCGGAACGAACAGTCCGCCTGCGGACTCGACCAGGACGATTTCGTGGCGGCGGGCGCAGGCGTTGACGGAGCGGACGATGCGGCGGAGATCCACGCGGCGGCCTTCCAGTCGCGCAGCGAGCTCGGCCGAGGCGGGAAATGCGAATATCTGGGGAGCCGTGAGCCCGGCGTCGTCTTCGGGGAAGCGCACGCCTCCCATCATGCGGCGATGAAGCTCCAGGTCTTCCGACCGGCCGACGTTCCCGGTCTGCACGAGCTTGACGGTGATGACGTCGCGTCCGGCCTCGCGCAACCGCCGCGCCAGCTCGCCGGTCACGACGCTCTTGCCGACGCCGGTGCCAATGCCAGTAACGAAAAGAATCTCGCCCATGCGAACGGCCTAAGAAGACGTTCCCAGCCCTCCTAACGAAGGACTGGGACGCATTATGCCTGTGCCTTGCCGCTTACTTCGCCGTAAGCGCCGCAACGCCGGGGAGCACCTTGCCTTCGAGGAACTCGAGGGAGGCTCCGCCGCCAGTGGAGACGTGGCTCATCTCAGCGGCCTTGCCGCTCTTCTTCACCGCGCTCACACTGTCGCCGCCGCCGATGATCGAGACGCCGCCGTGCGCCTTCACGGTCGCAACCGCGTCGCAGACGCCGTAGGTGCCCTTGGAGAGCGGAGCGAACTCGAAGCAGCCCATCGGGCCGTTCCAGACAACGGTCTTGGCGTCCTTCACCGCGTCCGCGAAGAGCGCGACGGACTTCGGGCCGATGTCGAGGCCCATCCAGCCGTCGGGAATGTCGCCCTCGATCGTCTTCATCTCGATGTCGGAGGCGTCCTTCGTCTCGGGGAACTTGTTCGCGATGATGTTGTCGACCGGCAGGAGGATCCTGATGCCCTTCGCTGCAGCGGCCTCGAGCATCTCCTTGCAGTAGGCGACCTGCTCGTCTTCGCAGAGGGAGTCGCCGATCTTGATGCCCTGGGCCTTCTTGAACGTGTAGGCCATGCCGCCACCGATGATGAGCGTATCAACCTTGTTGAGAAGCGCCTTGACGACCGCCAGCTTGTCGGAGACCTTAGCGCCGCCGAGGATCGCCACGAACGGCCTGACCGGGTTCTCGACGGCGTCGCCGAGGAACTGGATCTCCTTCTCGAGCAGGAAGCCCGAGACCGCGGGCTGAATGTAGTCGGCTACGACGGCAGTAGAGGCGTGGGCGCGGTGGGCCGTGCCGAACGCGTCGTTGCAGTAGACGTCGCCGTAGGAGGCGAGCTTCTTCGCCATATCGGCACGCTGCGCCTTGAGCTCGGCTTTCTTCGCCGCGAACTCCTCGTCGGTGAGGTGAATGCCCTTCTTGTCGTCGTCCTTCTTCACCTTGCCGTCTTCTGCCTTGTAGAAACGGGTGTTCTCAAGAAGCGCGACCTCGCCGGGCTTTAGGGCCTTGACGACGTCGTCCGCCGACATGCAGTCGGGAACGAACTTGACCTCCTGCCCGAGCTTCTCCGAAAGCGCCTCGGCGACAGGCTTAAGCGTGAACGCCGCATTGTCGGGGTTCGGCGCAGCGCCGAGCTTGACGCCCTTCGGACGCCCGAGGTGGGACATGAGCACGAGCGAGCCGCCCTGCTCCAGCACGTACTTGATCGACGGCAGCGCCGCCACTATGCGCGTGTCGTCGGTAATCTTGCCGGAGCCGTCCTTGGCCATCGGCACGTTGAAATCGACGCGCATCACGACGCGCTTGCCTGCGAGCTGCACGTCGCGCAGAGTCATCTTATCCATTTTCGGACCTCCCTGGGGAATCTGGCGCCTTACTTGGCGGCCATCTTGTTTATCTTCAGTTGAGCGCGGCTTTTCTTGCGGTCCGCCGTGTTCTTGGTGATGATGCCCCTCTTCACGGCCTTGTCGAGACCGGAAACGAATTCCCTGAGCTTCTTTTCGGCATCTTCCTTTGCATTTGCGTCGGCCGCCTTGAAGAGCTTCTTGTGGGCGTCATGAAGCTTCGCCCTGCAAGTCGCGTTGCGCTTGCGTGCCTTGGCGTTCTGCCGATCGCGTTTACGGGCGGCGCGGCCGCCTTTAATGTTTGCCATGTTGTTCCGACTCCTGTTTTCTGTACGTTTGGGGCGTATTATACACTTTTCCGCGCCCCAAAATCAAGTGGCCGAGCCAAAGAACGCCTTGTAGAGCGCACGGACCGCACGGTCGCGGTCCTGGCTGCGGATCGCGATCATGAACGAGACCTCGCTCGATCCCTGGTTCACCATCGACATCGAGATGCCCACGGACGCCAGCGCAAGGCAAGCCTTCGCCAGCATTCCGGGCGTGTAGCACATGCCCTCGCCGACAACCATCAGCATCGTCAGGTCGCGCTCGACGGTCACGAAGTCGGGCGACAGCTCGGACTTGATCGCCGCGATGATCTTGTGCTCGCGCTCTTTCGGCAGGAAATGCTCCTTCACCACCACGCACTGCGAGTCGACGCCGGAAGGCATGTGCTCGTAGGAGATGCCGGCGTCCTCCAGAACCTGCAGGAGCCGCCGCCCGAAGCCGATCTGCCTGTTCATCAGGTACTTCTCGACCACGATGTTGCAGAAGCCGTCCGCCGACGCGATGCCGACGACCGTGCCGGGCACGACGCGGCGCGACTGCTGGATCATCGTGCCGGGCGCGGACGGGTGGTTGGTGTTGCGTATGTTGATCGGTATGCGCGCCTTCACCGCGGGGATCACCGCGTCGTCGTTGAACACGCCGAAGCCGGCGTAGGCCAGCTCGCGCATCTCGCGGTACGTCATCGTCGGAATGCCCTCGCCGTTCTTGACCTCCTCGACGATGCGCGGATCGCACGGATAGACGGAGTCGACGTCGGTGAAGTTCTCGTACACGTCGGCGCAGACGGCCGCAGCAAGTATCGAGCCGGTTATGTCCGACCCGCCGCGCGGGAACGTGGCGACCTTTCCCTCGCGCGTGTAGCCGAAGAAGCCGGGATACACCACGATCCCCTCGAAGTTCGAGAACGCCCGCGACAGGCGCGCGTAGCTCTCCGGGTCGAGCGTGGCGTCGCCGAAGTCGCCCTTCAGGATCATGCCGGTGTCCCTCGGGTTCGCGTAGCGAGCCTTCTTTCCGCGCGCCTCGAACGCCACCGCGACAAGCTTGGCGTTGTTGTCCTCGCCAGCCGCCTTCATGAGGTCCGTGAACTCCGCCGCGCTGAGCGAATCCTTCTGCGCCAGTCGCGCTCGCAGGTCGCCGTCGATGCGGGCGACGATCTCGTCGCCGAGCTTCAGCTCGCGGGCCATGACGGCATAGCGCTCGACGACCGCCGAGAGCGACGTCTCCGCGTTCTCCCCCCGCAGCGCCGATTCCGCAAGCGCGATCAGGAGGTCAGTGACCTTCGTGTCGCCGGAGTTGCGCTTCCCCGGCGCCGAGACCACCACGATGCGCCGCGCCGGGTCGGCCAGCACAATGTCTATCACCTTGTTGAGCTGCGCCGCGTCGGCCAGCGACGAGCCGCCGAATTTACAGACCTTCATCTTTCCCTCTTTTCCGTCCGTCACGACGCCCGATTGCGCCGAACGGCCGCATATTATACCAAAACGCGCCGGACTAGATAGTCACTTCCTGTCCCGGGTTGTCGATCGCCTTCCTGCCCAGCAGGATACAATCCGTCAGCTTGGTCGCCCAGCTGAAGTCGCTACGCGCCTTGCCGCCGTCAAGGCAGCAGTCCACGTATTCGTGGTAGTGGCTCGGCACCGGCTCGATGAACGGGAGGTTGAGCGGCTTCGGCTTGCAGTCCTTGTCCAGGACGACCGGCGGGCGGTTGAAGTGGGTCGATATCAGCCACCCGTCCGAACCCTCTATCACGCGCCCCTGCACCGGCAATTCGCCGAGCTGCGTCTTGGCCGCAAGCTCGCGGAACCGCGCCGGCGGCAGGAACTCGTCGGGTATGCGCCCGGCCGCGGCGACTGAATTGCCGGCTATCGCGTCCGTCTTGCCCTCCGGCAGGAACTCCTTCGGCAGGCTGCCGCTGGACGGCCCGTCGCACCACTCTACCTCGAACGGCGCCATGCCCGTCGCCTTCACCCCGGGGAACCGCCACGTCACATGCGAATAGAGCGGAAGGAACTGCCGCTTCATCTCGTCGCTCCACCCGCAGTCGAAGACGGACGCCTTCGCGGAGAGCGGCACCGCGCGGCCAAGCTCCATGCCCAGCCATACGGGCGAGAACAGGTGGCTGCCCATGTCGCCAAGCCAGCCGGACCCGAAGTCGCGCCACACGCGCCAGACGAACGGGTGGTAATGGCCCGACACATACGGCCTGTCCGGGGCGGACGCAAGCCAGCCCTTCCAGTCTAGGGTGTCCGGCACGGGAGAGGGCTCGAGCGGCCACTTGCGCTCCAGCAGCTTCGCGTAGTATCCGGAATTGGAGAAGAGCCACACTTTCTTCACCGTGCCTATGCTGCCGCGTCGCAGCATTTCAGCCGTGTGGCGGTCGCACTCCCACGCCGCAATCTGCGTGCCGAGCTGCGTGACGACGCCAGAGGACGCGGCAAGCGACTCAAGGTTGCGGCATTCCTCAAACGTGCGGCAAAGCGGCTTCTGGGCGTAAAGGTTCAGCTTGCGGCGCATCACCTCGCTCATTATCTCGCAATGCGAGTGGTCCGGCGTGGCGACGAGGACGGAATCCAGGTCTTCCTTGTCGAGCATTTCGCGCCAGTTCTGGTAGAAGCGCGCCTTCGGGAACTTGCTGCGGAGCGGTTCGAGCATCGCAAGGTCAACGTCGCAGAACGCGGCCATCTCTATCCGCTTGTGCGACGCGAAGGACGCGATGTCGCCCTTGCCTTGCGCACCGCAGCCTATGCAGGCGTGGCGGAGCCTGCCGTTCGCCCCGCGCGCCGACGCGATCGCCGGGAACGGCACGCCGCCCGTAAATCCCGCAACACAGGCCGATGCGCCCAGTCCGAGAAAACCCCTTCTCCCGATTCCACTTTTTTTCATTGTCATTAGCCTTTCCTTTGTTTGCCTAGTTTATTCTAGAATTTCCGAAACGACGCTGCGTGGCGGCAGCACTGCAGACTTCCGCGCCGCACCCATGCCATAGGCGAAGGTCTGCGCCGCGCCAGAAATGTTGACAAGCATGACACAGCGCCTCTTCCGCCCGAAGTCGCTCCATACCGCACCAAATGCCGCTGGCGCCCTGAAGCGCGAGCCGTCGCAGTAGTTGCCCCTGCGCCGCCACTGCACTTCGACGGTCGGCATGCCAGGCGGCGTCGGCAGTTCGCCAAGCAATTCGCCGTTGAGAAAGAACTCCTTGCGTGCAATCCGTTCGCGGCAGAGTCGCGCCGTAAACTCAAGGTGTTCCCTGTGCGCATCGTCAAGGATCCACGGATCGGTCCAGCCCAGCTGAACGCCCCACAGGAAGTCCCGTCCCTGCTGTGCGCAATACGAGTCGAGCGTATCCTTCTCGTCCTCCACGCTGCTGAAGTAGACCGCGTAGCCCGAATAGACCGCCGGCAGCACCGGCACGTCGTCGAACGCATGGCCGAACCACGTGAGATGCGCGTCAAAGCTGTCCATGTAAGTCTCGGCTGCGTTCTCCGAGGTGAGCGCGACGCGGCGCCGCGGCGCCTTCTCGCGAATCGGCTTCATCAGCTCGCGGTAGCCGTCCTGCCAGTGCGAGCCGCCGCCGAGCGGGTGGCCGTGCGCCCTGTCGTGGCACGGCGCGGGCGTGGAGGCGGAAATCTGGTCGAGGTAGATGGCGTTCACGCCGATCTCGTCCTCAAGCCTGTCGCAGAGCGCATCGACAGTCAGTTGCCACGGCTTCACGGTCGGGCACATCGGAGCGAACTTCCGCCCGGAGCCGTAGTCCTCGACGCGGCACGTCCCGTCCGGCCGCTTGCAGGCATAGGGAATGGCATTGGTGAAGCTCGCAAGGCCGTTGTCCCAAAGCCGCCCGTTGATGTACGGCATCACCAGCACGCCCTTCTCCTTCAGCCACGCAACCGTCTCCTTCATGCCGGGCCGCTCGGGGAAGAGCTCGGGGTAGTAATGGTCGAACGGTCCCTTATGCCAGCAGTACCAATGCAGGCCGAGCGGAATGCCAGGCAGCGCGGCAATCGCACGCGCCATGATGTTCGAGACCTGCGAGGGCGCGCCGTGCGCCCCGTCGTTCTTCATCCAGTAGCCGACGTCGCCAAGCTGCCGGTTAAAGTCGGCGCGCGTGGCGAGCGGACCTTTCGCCACCCACTTCTGCCGCGTCGCCCAGGCGCGGTAGCGCTTCGCCGCCTGCCACCAGTCCCCAGAAAATGCCGCCGTCTCTACCGCAAAGCCAGGTGCGTTCGCCGCGCCCGGCACGCCTTCGTCCGGGCACCTGTAGCGCAAGGCAAAATCAAGCCCTGACAAGTCGAACACTTTCTCCTGGCCCCTGTCGTCCAGCGCCGTCACCTGAAGCCCCGTGTCGCCAAGCATGAACGCGCAAGTCTGGACCTGCGCCCCCATGCTGCTCGGGTAGCGCGAGGCCACGCCGCCCTGATAGGACATGACGAGCCGCCCACCAAGGTTGCCGCGCGGCAGCAGCACGTCCGCCTCACGCGGACGGACTACGTTCCTGATGACGGGATACGCCGTCTCCGCAAGGCCCCAGCGCTTGCTGCGGTTCTTCACGGCAAGCCGCCATCTAGCAGCCGTGCCGTCTTGCGAAAGCTCCACCTTCGCCCGCACGTCCACCACGCCCTGTTCGTCGCCAAGCGACAGCCCGCACCAGTCGAAGACGAGCGCACCGTCCCTGCGCTCTACTTTCCGTTCGCACGGCGCGAGGTTGTCGATCGCAAGCGCATTCGTCGGCGAGCCGTCCTTCCAGAACGTGAGCGCCCAGAACGCAGCCCGCCCCGGCTCGGCGCCGCCGAACGCCGCCGCGTCGGGATTGACGCGGTTCTCGATGCCAAGACAGTTGAAGCCGTTCGCAGCCGTGTCAAAGGCGAGACGCATGCCCTTGCCTTTGAGAAGCACGGCATCGCCCGAAACGTCAAGCGGCTTCGTCACTACCCACCGCCGTCCGTCGCGCAGCACCTTCACGCGCGGCCTCACTGCCGCGAACGTGCTGTCGAAGCCGGTGCGGTCCAGGACCGGACCGAAATACAGCAATGCCGAACGGCTCAGCGACGCCGTACTCCACCCGTCGCGCTGCGCCAGTAGATAATAGACGAACGAGGACGAGGCGTCCCAGCCCACCGCGCCGTAGATGGACGAGGCGGCGACGGCGTTGGTGCCGTCCGTGAATGCCGCCCAGTAGCCGGAGAATGCGTGGCTCGGCTGACCCTTCGCCTGAAACGGCTTAGGAGCGTCGCCACCGCTCGTGCAGTAGGAGCCGTAGCGTGCACTCTTCCAGCCAAGCCCGACGGTCCACGCCTCGGCCCACGGCTCGCCATTCGCCTGGCGTCCCGTCACATCGACTCGCACGACAGGCGACGACGCCTCATAGACGTAGCGATAGACGAGATCGACTGACGCGACCTTGGCCTTGACCTCGACCACGGCACGAAGCGGAGAGTGGAAGACGAGCTTCGCCGATGCATTGCCGTCGCTGCGCACAGCCAGCACGTCCAACCCGCCCGATGCGTTCTTGCGGACAAGCTGATCCATGAAATAGAAGCCGTCATCCGTCGCGCCGCTCTGCACGAAGCGCAGCTTCTCCGGAAATCCGCCCTTCCCCTTGGCCGGGTGCTGGAGGGAGAAGAACGAATTGCTGATGCGGATCGCCTCGCCGCCTTTCGAATCCACTGTAAGGTCGGTCTTCAGGCCAGTCTCCGGCGGAACGAATTCACCGCGCCGCTTGCGCAGCGCAAACCGCTGCCGACCGTCGGCCCACCACACGAATTCAGGTCTCTGCCCAGATGCGTCAATCGTCCACCATGGTACCACAGTCTCGATGCCGTCCTTGCCGACTGCAACGAGATCGTGCGTCGTCATAAGCTCCACCCACTTCGCGGAGTCAACCGGACATGACACGACGGGCGGCGCGTCCGCCGCGACCTCAAACTGCCATTCCTCCGCCACCGTCGAAACCGCCAGCAGCAAAACGGCAGTCATTCCTATGAACCTGTTTGCCAAGATGTCTCCACGTGCTTGCCTTGTGCCCGAGTGCAATTATACCATAGAACGGCACCGGCTTACACGATCCTGTCGCCCCACAGGGCGAACGAGGTGTTTGCCACGACAGGCTTCGCGGCGGCAAGGGCGCGGCGTATCAGCGGTTCGTCGAGCCGTCCCCTGTGGCCGGTGCTGTGTCCCAGCTCCCACAGGTGCCCGAACACGATCCGCTTCGCGTTGACCTTCGCCACGGCCTTTGCAGTGTCTATGCCGCAGCCGGGGAAGAACAGCCACAGGTCGGGACGCCCCCATACAGTTTCAAGCTTCGGCTCCGTTCCCCTTCCGCTGTCGCCCGAGTGGTAGAGAGTCCAGTTCCCGACACGAATCTCGAAGGCCGTCGTGAAGTCGATGAGGTAGTCGTTGTGGTCGATCAGGGAAGTGCGCACTTCCACGTCCCTGATCTTGAACACCTTCCTGGCGCGGGTGTATCCGCCGTTCTTCCTCCAGTCGCGGACGCCGTAATTGTCGAGGAAGTTGGACATGACCTTCTTGCCCGCGCCGTCCATCGACGAATAGAAACCCCCGCGCCAATGGTCGGAGTGGTTGTGCGTGATAAGCGCAAAATCGAGCATCTTCGCGAACTCTACGTCCCGCCTGTGGACGAGGTCTATCGAAAAGAGCGATTCCCGCGTCTTGACGATGTACCCCATGTTGTACACGCTCCATACGGCGGGAACGTCGCCAACGGACGCATCCTTCACCTCCCGCAACACCTTCTCGGCGGCGGCTTCAAGTTTCTCCAGCGTCACAAGGCCGCGCGTATCGCCGTCGCGCAGATACTGCCTGTAGACGTCCGAAGAAACCTGCTCCGTATCCGTCTGCCACCTGGCGATGACATCAGCCGGCGCGGCAAGCGTCGACTTCCCCGTCGCTCCAACGACGCCGGCCGCCAGCGCTTCGCCTACGAATCTCCTGCGTGAAACTTCCATTGCCGTATGTCTCCTTTCGTGTGCTTCTCACTTGTTGCCGACATACGCTATTATAACATATAAATGTTACACGCTGGCCTTATCGCGCGAATTAATGGATAACGAGCGTCATGCCTGGAGCCGGAGGCGCGGTATAGACGAGCTTCGTGCCGCCGACTACCGCGACCGTTCCCTTGTGCGTGTCACGCGTATTGACGAACTCCAGATTGTTCGCGAGCCGCTGCAGTGACTCGGCGGACGCCGTTGCGCACTCGATCAAGGTAGCCGTCCCGTTCGGGTGCTTCCTGCCGAACGCATTGGCGTCAATCACAAGCCGCACCGGATCGACCGCGTAGTCGATTTCGTCCGCGACAATCGAAACTCCGCCCTTGCTGACATTGATCGGCGTTGCGGCGAACCCATCCTCCGGCAGAATAAAGCGCACCTGCGACCCCATGCGCACCTTAAACGCCTCCGACCCCGTATTTGAGATCGTGACGGTCGATGTCGCGCCCTCCACGGTAATGCAGGCGTTGGACGCAACGGTATTTGCCATCACCTGTCCAATCTTGAGGGTACCGCACTTGACTGTCGCATTGCTGACGTTCAGTTTGCCGAATGACGACCAACCCACATAGCTGACATAAAGCGCATCTGGGGACAACTCCGAACCGCTCAGCACATTGAGGACATCGTTGGTCGAGTTGTAGGACGCATTGTCGAGGGCAAATCCCACATAAAGATAGCCCGCCTTATACTTCGCGCCGTTCCGAAGCGTCATCGTCGCGCCAGAACCGCCAGATGATGCTACTGAGCATCCAAGGGCAAAACTATTTGCTGTCGTAAGTGTCGCATTGTCAATGACAAATGTACCGTAGTTGCCGCACGAATTCCCAGAACTGCGGCCAAAGGCATTTCCATAGTACGCATAGCTGAGTGGCGATCCAAGCCAATAATTATCCTTCCAGCTCGTGACGGCCACTGATGCGCCGTTGCTGATCGACAAGTCCACGTCTCTACATACGCGGAATCCCTTGACGGAAACGCTTGTGCCGCTGCCTAAAACACGGATTGTACCCTTTTCATATCCCGTGCCGCCAATGAGCGAACGGGGGGGCGCTAGAACAGTCAACCCAAAGATCATCACCCGTAAGCGTTGCACCATCGGAGACTTGCAATGTCGTGAACGGCCCATCCATCTTGATTTGTCCTGGACTCGCCAACACAGTGCCCGTACCCTGAACGTACAGCGAACCCGATCCTTGCCCTGATTCGTTTGTACGCCCAATCTGGACTGACGCGGCATTTACCGTGCCACCGCCTTGAATGGTGCATTTTCCTGCTCGATAGGTTGACCAGCCCTGTATACCTTCCATATACAACTGCCCGGCTATATCTAACGTATGGCCGCCAAGAGCCAGATAGCAATACGCCACTTTGCCTAAAGACCACACATTGCCACCTGCAACCGTCATCGAAGCGACTGCTCTGTCACTGTCCAGCGTTATCGTCTGCGACGTCCAGAGATTCACGCCGTTATTGGAGACGGTTATGTCGTCCGCCGAACCGGGAATCGTCTGCGTCCTGTTGCCCGTCGAATCAAACCAGTTTCCGGCGGTGCCGAAGGTTCCGCTGCCCACCGCATCATTCGGCCCGTGCCATGTGAAACTGTCGGCATATCCCGGAATGCCGGCCAGAATCATGCAAGCGGAAGCCATAAACGCCACACAGGGAACAACGCTTTTGTACATCTTAGCAACCTCCTTTTTAAGGTTTTCGCGGCAAATATAACACAGACGACGGCCATCCGCAATAGCCCGACCTAAATTCACCATCTGTACAATCTATACAGAGAGCACGTGGCATTGCCATTCGGAATTTTCCGCTTCCGCACGGCCGTTCTTGAGCCCCGGTTTTTCAGTCGCCGTTCCCGCAGGGCCAGTTCCCAACAGTCAGAACGTCTCGCCGCGCACGTACCGTATGTTGCAGAGCACGGTACGGGGCAGGCGGCCGGTCCTGAAATAGCGCAGGATCATCTGCACCATCTTCTTCGCCTCTTCGAACGGATCGTGCTCGAACCTCGTCAGCGGCCTCGGATAGAACGGCGCGTTGCCGGTGTTGGCGAGCGTGACGACCTTGACGTCCTCCGGCGCGTGCAGGCCAAGCCGCTCCAGCGCCAGCAAGCCGCCCCGCGCAAGATAGTCGTCACTGAAGAAGATCAGTTCTGGGCGCGGCGCCCGCCCCCGGAACCGCTGCACCACCGCGTCAAACGCCAGTCGCGAGAAACGCTCGGCGGTCTTGTCTGTGCCGTCGCAACGGACCACAACATAATCTACCGTCACACCCGCCGCCTTGAGCGCCTCGAACGACTGGAAGACGCAGACGTCGGGGGTGATGCACAGAATTCGCCAGACGCCGTTCTGCCGGCAATGATCCGCAAAATCGGAAAGCGCCTGATTGGAGGACTGAACGGTAATGCCGATGCAACCGGTCTTATTGCGCTCGCCGACCTGCGACGCGAGAAGCATATACGACAATCCGCTCTCCTGCACCAGCCTGACGACCGGCGGATCGTAGGCCGGCAGCAGCACAAGGTCGTACTTCTCGGCGACTTCCTTCCGAAAGGCGGAGGTGTCGTATTCGTCAAGCCCAAGGCGCGGCACGAAAGCGTGTTCGACACGCCAGTTCGCGGCCTTTAGGAGCCGGGCCGACTCGGCGCAGAACACGTTCTGGCTGTAGTTCGAGTAGGCGCCGACGTGTACGATCAAGATGCGTCCGCGCCAGACCTTGCGTCGCTTGTCCATCACGATGCAGCCGATGCGCGGGCGCGCCTTCACGAAGCCCTCCTGCGCAAGCGCCTTCAACGCGTCGATCGGCACCTGCACGCTCGTGCCGCACATCTTGGCCATCTCGCGGATTCCTGGCAGCCTGTCGCCGGGCTTGTAGACGCCGTTGGCTATCGCCTGCCGCAGATTTTCGATCAGCTGCGAGGTCAAGGTCTCCGGCCCGGCCGGATCAAGCACGAACGGCGTCTGCATGGCTTAGCCTGGCTCCTCGCCCTACTGAAGCCCTGTTGCGGCGGAAATTGGCTGGTAGTCGTTGGTGAGAATGGTGTCTATGCCCATCTCGAGGAACTTTTTCGCCTCTGCCGGATCGTCCGACCAGAACACGTTCACACGCAATCCGGCGGCGTGGGCGCGGTCAATCGTGTCCTGGCTAAAGTACGGCTTGAACAGCTGAACCATCTGGCACTTGTGCTTTATGGCCATATCCACGATGTCGGGACGGCTCTTGTTGTCCTGTCCGGCATTGCCCATGCAGCGCGGGATGTCCGGCGCAAGGCGCGCGAGCTGATCCTGCAGGTCTCCGTTGGACGTCATGAAGTACACATGCCGCCGCGCATCGTATGCGTCAATGAGACGGATGACCTTCTTCGCGTTCTCCTCGTCCCACGCCTTGCCGCAATCCTTCATGTGAATGTTCATGAGCGTGTGGCAGGAGAGCTTCTTGAGGATGTCTTCAAACCGCAGGATCTTGAGCCCCGCGAAGTGCTTGCTTTTCTTGGAGCCGAAGTCCAATTTCGCCAGTTCCTCATACGTGTGGTCGTACACCTTCCCCTTGCCGTCCGAGACGCGATCAAGCGTGGCATCGTGGATGGAGACGATTTCGCCGTCCTTTGTCCACCACAGGTCGAACTCGATCTCCGACGCACCGAGCGCCACCGCCGAACCGAACGCCGCAAGGCTGTTCTCGGGCGCCACCGTCGAAAATCCGCGATGGGCGCACAGACGCTTCGCCGGCGCGTTCTCGAAGTCCGGCACGATTGCGCTTCCGGCCGGACGGTACTGCCACGGACGCCGGCCCACCTCGATGTATTCGGCGTGCAGTCCGGGAGGATTACCGTAGCCCATCGGTTTTAGGTATTTCTCCTTCGGGTCGAACTCCACCACAAGCGATCCGACGCGACTGTAGAGGTTGCCGAGCATTTCGCCCGACGGCGCGACGACCATCGAGCATCCGCCGACCGCGGAATCCTTGCCCATGCTGACCGATGCGCGCACGAGGTACGCGCCCGTGTTGTAGGCCAGGTAGCGGCCTATCGTCTCAAGCACGGAATGCGGGTCGCTCCGCTGATGAGAGCAGCCGATAATCACATCTGGCCTGTAGCGCGCTATGTTCGCGAACGCTTCGTAGAAGTAGAAATCGTAGCACGTCATGAAGGCGTATCGTATGCCGTCGATCTCGATGACAGTGGGTTCGCTCCACTCCCACATGTAGGACGAATCGAACTTCCAGCGCTTCCATTCGCCTGCGGTCAGATGCCGCTTGTCGTATTTGCCGACGAGCCGGCCGGTCCGGTCGTAGGCGAAGGTCGTGTTGCGCGGATCGTCGCCGTGCGAAAAGTCGAGCGCGTTCACGAACACGACGGCGCTGCATCGCCGGGCCGTCTCGGCGCAGGCGGCAAACAAGGCCGGGCCGTATTTCCGCGCGGCGGCGACGATCGGTTCCCGACTTCCGACGCGCGCCTGACGGTCGCTCGCTTCCGGAAGCACAATCACGTCAAGGCTGGCGTCGCATTTCGCCAGAGCGTCAAGCTCCCACTGGACGCCCTCGCCGACCTTCTCCGCGTCGAGCGGATACGGTGGCTGGAGAACGCAGAATTTCATCGGCCCGCCAGACGCCGCCAGTCCAATCATCGCCGCACACATAAATGCGGCAGGCTTGAATGCTCCACGACCAACTTTTCTTCCAGACATCTCTATTTCTCCTTCTGCTTTCCTTTTTACTGATGGATAATATACCATAAACGGCCGCGGAATGCGCGCTCCACTCCAAGTTGTCACGAACTCCATTATCCGAACGGCGTGTGAACGCAGGTTTACGGCTTCTCGAGATAGAACAGGTGGCTTGAGTGCAACGGGGCGTCAAACTCGAACGCATCCACGTCGCGAGCGACAATCCGATTGCCGAAGACGTCCACCACGGATGCCGCCTTGCGCGGCAGACGGACGCGCTTCCTGCCGGGGGCACGGGCGTGCAGGGTGAAGAGGCAGTCGTTCGCCTCCACCGGGTCGCCCGAATCGCACCAGACATGTGCACCAGCGCGGCGCACCAGCTCCTTGGCAAAAGGCAGGTCGAGCTGCCATGGTCCGGAGAACACTACCGTCGCATGGCCGATGCGCGATGCCGCCACGCCCGGCGAGCCGTCCTCGTAGGTGCCGATCACCTCGTCCGGGCGCACTGGACGGAAGCGCTCCGCAACCTTCACGCCTGGCATTCCCATGTGCCGTCCGTCCCGCGCCATCTTCACTACGGCCTCGCCCTCAGGCAGTTGCGCGAACGGCATTCCCGTAAGCCGCTCCATGTCCGCGAGAGAACCGCCGTTCGACCAGCCCGGCGCGACTAGCCATAGCACAGTCGCGCCGCGCTCGTAGATGCGGGCGACGGCCCTTCGCAGTCCGTCGTCGAACACGAACTGGTTGAGGAACACGTACAGCTTGTAATCCCTGGAACAGTTCTCGAGGTCCTCTGCCAGCAGATAGTCCACGGGGGCACCCGTGCGGGCGAAAAGCGTATGCGCCGCCGCGAACACCTCTCCGTTGAAGACCGCCCG
Source organism: Kiritimatiellia bacterium (assembly GCA_017403825.1). Classification (GTDB taxonomy): domain Bacteria; phylum Verrucomicrobiota; class Kiritimatiellia; order RFP12; family UBA1067; genus UBA1067. The sequence goes on along the minus strand of JAFRDO010000066.1, from coordinate 111,280 downwards.
CCTGTCCCTGACGCAGCGCGCCGTTCCGCTGCCGTCGTACTTCTGGATCCAGCGTCCGGTCTCGGCCCAGCGGTTCAGCAGTGGCGATGCCGTCACCGACCGCTCGCTGGCAACGAGCGCGACCTCCGCCGTGCGGCGCGCCCCCGTCTTCGCAAGCTTCTCCATCAGCGCCCGCGTTGCGCGGCCGACTTCGGCACATTCGGGCGAGTCGAGGTCAGTTCCGGTGCAAAGCGCGTACAGATACGGCGGCGAGCCGTGGCAGAGGGCGACGCCGATGTTGCGCCTGAGCACGGCCGCGGTCTGCGCAGCGTTGTGCGTTTGAAAATAGTCGAGGTACACGTCCGGTGAATGGTTGTGGGTGCGGGTGTCATCCTCGATCACTGACAGTATGCCGTTCGCCGCCAGCGTCGCGAACGGCTTCATGTCGCCGCACGTTTCGCCGAGGTTTCTCTGTCCGTAGCTCTGCGGCGACATGAGGAAGTCGACCCGCCCGGCGTTCTGGGCAATCAGGTCGCGCAGGGCGAAGTGCGCGCGCCGCTGGTCGTGTCCGTTGACGTTGAGATAGAAGGTATAGCCGTAGTACGTGCCGACGAGCTTCCTGCGCCCGAGCGCGGCGAGCGTTTCCTTAGCCTGGCCGCACGCCGCCAGGACGTCCTGTGCGACAATCCACGAGGCGAAGTCCATGTAGGCGGCCGCGTTCAGGTGCTTTTCGCGGTTCCAAAGGATTGAATTCGGCGAATCGAGCGCGCTGCGCTCCGCGAGCGACGGGACGTGCGGGTCGGCAAGCCCGGGGTAACGCTTGGCCGCGAACGCGGCGAACGCCCGGCGGCTCGGCTCTGAGAAGTCGTTCACGTGCCCGGGCCTGGCCTCCCACCCCAGCCATTCGATCGTCGTTCCGGAGTTGACGCGGTAGCCGATGATGCGGTTCGCGTAAGGCGCAGCCTCAAGATAGCGGATTGCCCTGTCCACCATCTCCCTGATCTCCGACATGGCCTTTTCGGAGGCGAAGCTCCAGCTGAAACGCTGTACAGGCTTGCGATCGCCCTCGTCGTCCTGCGTCATCTCCTCCGGACAACGCTTGGCAAAGTCCGCCGGAGGATACACCGAGAGGTCCCAGATGAAATATGCACCACGATTCTCCGCCGCGTACTTCGCAGCGAGCTCGTCGAAGCACCCGAACCTCCACTCGTCCTTGCTCGGGTGCCATTCGTAGTACAGGTTGTGCACCGTGACCGCAGAGAACGGAATGTCGCCGATGCGCATGCGCTTGTCGGGACGCGGATTAGGCTGCTCCAAGCCGCCCCAGAAGAGCGGGAACGGACGTCCGTTGAGGAACACGCACGGTGCACCGTCGCGCATCCTTACCTCCGCCGCGACAGGCTCCGAAAAGCCTTCGGCGGGGTCGCAGGCGGGCGGAGGCGGCGGAACGCGCGAGGCGTCGAAATGCTCTACCTTAACCGTCGGCCAGTCCGGCTCGTCCGCCGCCGCCATGCACGTGCCGCAACATGGGATTGCAAGCGCGAACAGGAGCGCCGGCCATGTGCAGACGCACACACGGGCAAGAAAAGTCAAATCAATGGCATCGCATATGGAAATCACGGCTCGCTCATTTGCCTTGCGCCGGAAGCTGGCGCCAGCCAGGCGGCAGGCGGACATCCGGCTTGCCGCCGCTCCACTTGACGGCTATCGCCTCGCTGTCCGATACGGGAACGGTTCCCTCGCACCAGTCGAGCGAAACGCCGGCGGACGGATCGATGCGGACGGTCCTGGCCTTCCGGTCGATTGCCTTCACGCCAAGCGCATCGCGCACGATAAGCCACGCCGCAAGCGACGGAAAGCCGTGGCAGCAGCTGTAGCCGTCCGACGACACTGCCTCCCACAGGGAACCCGTCTTCTCCGCCATTGGCAGGTAGCATGCCTTCACCTCGTCAAGCACGCGCCGTGAAAGGCCGGCTTCAGACAGCAGCACGAACCGGAGGCTGTAGCCGAAGAGAAGGTTCGAGCGGTGGACGGCAGGATAAGCGTCGGCCTTGCGCGTCGGCCCCATCTCCTCCACGAGCCGCCGCCAAAGCTCGGGGTCGCGGCCTGCCGTCGCTACGCCCGAGAAGAAGGCAAGGTACTGGCACACCTCCGTGCAGTCGCCGGGCGTCGAAAGCGTTCCGTCCGCACCGCGCACCGAATGGTCACGAAACCACTTGCCGTTCCACGACAGGCTGCGGATCGTGCCGCGCAGCTTCTCCGCCTCGGCCCTGCAGTCCGCCGCGCCATACAGCTCGACGAATGCTTCGAGGAAGCGGACGTAGAGCATGTTAGTCGGGTAGTTTATGCCGTTGGTGAATTTCGCCGCGTCGCTCCATTCGATGAACACCCAGCCGGGAAGGTTCTCAAGCAGCCCTTCGGCGTTGCGGCTCTTCCTGAACCAGGCAAGTATCCCGTCGGCCCGGGCTCGGAACGCCGCCGCCATCGCCGTGTCGCCGCTGCGGCGGACGTAATCCGCGAGCTGAATGACGGACCACATGCAAAAATTGGGGATCCAGTGCGCCTCGCCGATTTTCGTGTCCCCCGGATAGAGCATAGGTATCAGCCCGTCCGGCACGTCCGGAAACCTGGGCGCGAGCGCGTAGTTCTCGAACTGCGTCCTCTCCATCTGCGTGTCGCCGAGAAGCACGCCCGCGCCGCGCCCCGTGAACACCGTGTCGCCGAAGTAGATGCCGCGTTCGCGTCCGGGGCAGTCGGTGAACGCGTCCACCGCGTTGCAGGCGAGCGACTGAGCCGCCGCCGCAAACACCTTGCCGAGCGCGGGATCGGAGCTGCGGAAGGAGGCTCGCGTCACAGCCGGGTTCAGGTAGGTGCGCACATCGAAGCCAAGGATTTCCGCTTCGCCGCCCTCGACGATGACGTGCCCGCACTTGAGCCCGTACGGCTGGAAGCACTCAAGCGAATAGTTCCCCGGCTTCTCCAGCCGCCAGCCGCAGGCGTTGACGCAATTGAAGTAGCGGACGGGGTCAGGCAGTCCGTCCGGTCCCGCCAGCTCGTCCATAACGAGCCACAGCGTCGTCGGCTTTATGCACCTTACCTCGATCCTCGGGAAGCCAGCAGTGTTGCGCTCGCCCTCGAACACTACGCCCTCGAGCCCCTTCAGGCGGAACGGGCCGCCCGCCGGCTCTATCTTTTCGGCGACAAGATGCTGAATGGCGTCGGAGAAGTTGACCTCCAGAGCCTCCTTGGCGAAGCCCTTGAACGAACCCTTTCCGGCGTCTTCGACGCAACTGCGCTGCTTGACATTCTTCGCGGGATCGCGGCGGAGAACAGTACGCACGGTCGGACGGAACGTGCCGTCAAGGGCGAACGTCGGATACGGCGCGCCGCGGCCCAGCGGCTTGCGCGGCGCAAGCTCCTCAAGGGGAAGTCCCGCACCCTCCACGCCGCCCGTGCGCCAGGCGTAGGACTCGGGCGAGACCTTATAGAACTCGGCGAACTCGCGCTGGTAGCTGAAGCGACTCGTCTTCGCCACGCGCGGCAGGCGGACGGCGCGGAAGTCGCGTCCGGTGGCTGCCAGCGTCCGACCGCCTGAAACAACCTCGGCGAGAAGGTAGCCTTCTTGCTCCGGCAGATAGAAAGTGTTGATCGCGGGGTTGGACGCCTCAATGGCGATGACGTTGCGCCCTTCCTTCACGAAGTCTCCGAGCGGCCATTCGTCAATGCGCATGAAGCCTTCCGGCGAGCGAGCGGGACCGTACCCGGCGAACAGGCCGTTCACCCACACGCGTGCGATTGCGCCGGCCGAGAGCCGCAACGTCGGACGTTCTCCGCTCTTCGCGTCGAATGCGGCCGAGAACCCGTAGAAGGCGTTCATCTCCTTCTCCGCGCCCTTCACCCAAACCGCCCGCGCCGCACCATCGCCAAAGGTTACGGCGGCACAAAGCACAAAACCAGCTGTCAATATTCTTTTCATAAAATCTCCTTGTGAATGTTGTGCAAATTATATCATAACCGCCGGCGCACATTCACTCCCCAGTACCAGGTTTCGCCCTCGCCATACGACGTTCAGCCCTTGCGCCATGCGTCGGGAGTGATGCCGAAATGCTCAGTGAACATGTGGGCGAAATACTGTGCGGAAGGATAGCCGCATTCTGCCGCGATGTCTGCCGCCGTACGGGACGTCTCCTTCAAGAGCCTGCACGCGCGTTCACGCCTTTGGCGAATAATCTCCTGCTGCACGCTCAAGCCAAGTTCCGCATGGAACGCCTTGCCAACAGTAGTGTGCGAATACCCCAGACGGACGATTACATCGTTCGCCGATATGCCATCGCCAAGATGCCGCCGTATGAAGACGAGCGCATCTGAAAGCCACTGGGTCTTCATCGGATAGAACTCAGTCGAAGTGCGCTCCACCACGCAGCGCGGCTTATGGAGGGTCGCGGCTGGAGGCATTTTCTTTGGCGATCCTAGAAGTCCGTCCAGCATCTGTGCGGCAGTCTGGCCGAGCACAAACGGGTTGGTGTCGATGCTGGAAAGCGGCGGATTCGTGAACGTGCAGAGAACCTTGTCGTTGTCCACGCCAAGAACAGCCACATCATGCGGCACGGCGATGCCGACGTCTGCGCAGGCTTTCAGCAGCTGGAATGCCCGAATGTCATTACAGCAGAACACGGCAACGGGCTTGGGAAGCGCTCTCAGCCAGCGCCGCAGCGCCAATGCGTCAGACGTCTCGTCCATGCGCTCCTTACGGACGAATGTCTCCTTCAGTCTGGAACCGCCGCCGTCGTACATTGCGCAGTTGCCGCCGATTGCCGTGACAGCCTTGCGGAATTCCTCGCCGCGCACTTCGGAAAACCTCAGGCCCTTGAAGCCACAGAAGGCGCAGCGCGTGTAGCGGTGTTCGGCGAAACAGTCGGCCGCACACCGTGCGATCGCACCGTCATCTAGGCGAATGAACGGAATGGAGCCGCGATCATTCCGCCCGTACGTGTCGATCACAGGTTTCCGCGTCCTGATGAGCGCATCGGCTGTACGGTCGTCCATCACGCGCACAATGAAACCATCGAAGCGTCGAAGACTGTGCGGATTGGTCAGGGCGTTCGGCTCCACAGCCTCCAGCCGCCAGTCTGTCCGCGCGAGCGCATAATCAGCGATTCCCTCCAGCAAGGCGCGCCCGTGCGCGCGGTTGGTCTCAATCTGCACGGCGATTCGCATGGCTTTTTTCATGATCGGGAGTGTATCACATGGTTGCAGAAAAAGCAATCGTAAAAGTTTGATTTGGCAATAGACCGCGAAAGAGGACGTGTGATACACTATTGGCGTGAAGGAACTCTTCGCATACGTGATTAGCCTTGGCGCGGCGGTGATGATGCCGATCATCTTCACCATTCTCGGCGCATGCATCGGCATAAGGTTCACGCGCGCGCTAAAGAGCGGCCTATTGGTCGGCGTGGGTTTCGTGGGACTTGGCGTGGTCACCGCACTTCTTACGTCCAGTCTCGGCCCTGCCCTAAAAGGCATGACGGAACTGTACCGCCTAAATCTCCCGTACTTCGACCTCGGCTGGCCTGCCGCAGCCGCCGTTGCGTATTCGACGGCCGTCGGCGCATTCATCATACCAGTGTGCCTCGGCATCAATCTGCTGATGCTAATCTCGGGCACGACGCGCACGGTCAACATCGACCTCTGGAACTACTGGCACTTCGCGTTCCTCGGGGCGATCGTCTTCTTCGCCACGGGGTCACTCGCGTGGGCGTTCTACGCGGCAATCGTCCTTTACGTGATCACGCTCTGCATGGCCGACTTCACCGCAAAGGGCTTTCAGTCGTACTACAAGGACATGGAAGGCATCTCGATTCCCCAGCCGTTCTGCCAGAGCTTCACGCCGTTTGCCGTGGCTGTCGGTTGGGCGCTTGACCGAATCCCCGGCTTTTCAAGGCTTGACATCGATGCAGAGGGAATGAAACGGAAGTTCGGCCTGCTCGGCGAACCGCTGTTTCTGGGACTGCTCATCGGCTGTGCCATCGGCGCGATGAGATGCGATTCCCTAAAGGCCGTCGCCGATTCCGCGCCGCAGATCCTCAAGCTCGGCGTGACCGTCGGCGCTGTGATGGAACTGATTCCACGCATCACGGGCCTTTTCATCGAAGGGCTTAAGCCGATTTGCGACAAGATGCAGTCATTTCTGTCAAAGGGGTTCGCCCGCCCATCAACCAGCAACTCCCAACCAGCAACTCGCAACTCACAACACTTTTATATCGGCATGTCGCCGGCGCTTGTCATCGGACACCCGACGACGCTTGTGGTGTCGATCCTCCTCATTCCGGTGATCCTTTTCCTTTCAGTGCTTCTCCCAGGCAACAAGTTCCTGCCTCTCGCGTCGCTTGCGGGAATGTTCTACCTTTTCCCGTGCGTGCTGCCTATCACGAAGGGAAACGTGCCGAAGACGTTCGTCGTGGGGCTTGTCGCGCTTGTGTGCGGGCTCTTCTTCGTAACGAACCTGACGCCTGCGTTCACAAAGGCGATCGCCGCCGCGAACTGCGACGGCATCGCCGTGCCAGACGGCTTCGAGGGCGGAGCGGCTCTCGATTTCGCCTCGGCGTTCTGGTGCTGGGTTGTCTTCCATCTCACCGTGACGTTCAAATGGCTTGGAGCCATTCTCGCCGGGCTGCTGGCAATCGCGATGTGCATCATCAACCGAAACAGAAACACCAAGACAAAATGAACATGTTTGCCATAATGCTTGCAACGTCAATCAATCTCTCGGTCCAGACCGCCTGCCATCCGGCGGACGTGAAGCACTACGACACGGACACGATTCGCGAACGATTCGTGATGGAAAAGGTGATGGCGCCGGACGAAATCAACCTCACCTACACGATGTACGACCGCATGGTATACGGCGGCGCGATGCCGGTGGAGCGCGAGCTGACCCTTGACGCGCCGCCGCCGCTTAAGGCGAAAAACTTCCTCGACCGCCGCGAACTGGGCGTAATCAATGTGGGCGGACCTGGCACTGTCACGGTCGATGGCGAGGCGTTCGCGCTCGACTTCAAGGAGGCGCTTTACGTCGGGATGGGCAAGAAAGCCGTCCGCTTCCGCTCTTCGGACAAGGCGAATCCGGCGAAGTTCTACCTCAACTCTACGCCCGCGCACAGGGAATACGTGACGCAGCGCATCACCAGCGATCAGGACTGCACAAAGCAGGGCTACACTATTGGCAACTACATCAAGGCCGGGAAGATGGAAGAGTCGAACGACCGCGTAATCAACCAGCTCATCGTGCATCCCGTCCTGTCTAAGGTCGCGGGCGGCGGATGCTGTCAGCTTCAGATGGGACTTACCGAACTGAAACCCGGAAGCGTCTGGAACACGATGCCGCAGCATGTCCACGGACGGCGCATGGAAGCGTACTTCTACTTCAACGTGCCGAAAGGACAGGCGATCTGCCACCAGATGGGCGAACCGCAGGAACAGCGGCTCGTGTGGCTGCACAACGAGCAGGCGATCACCGCGCCGGAGTGGTCGGTACATTCCGCCGCCGGAACGTCGAACTACATGTTCATCTGGGGCATGGGCGGTGAAAACCTTGACTATGGCGACGTGGACAAGGTGACAGTGGAGGAGATGAGATGATCACTTATGATCTATCGGGCAAGACGGCGCTGGTTACGGGATCCAACCGCGGAATCGGCAAGGCTATGGCGGATGCGCTGGAGGCGGCGGGCGCGAAGGTAGTGCGCACTTGCTCGAAGGACTGCGACCTTTCCGACCGCAACGCCGTTTATGCGTTCATCGAGCGCATCAAGAAGGAGCATCAGATCGACATCCTCGTGAACAACGCTGGCATGATACTTCGCAAGCCCGCCGCCGAGCATCCGGACGACTGGTGGAACAAGGTGATCGACGTGAACCTCAACGCGCAGTTCGTGCTTGCCCGCGAGTTCGGGCGGGACATGGTGGCGCGCGGCTGGGGCAAGATCGTCTTCACCTGCTCGCTGCTCTCCTTCCAAGGCGGCATTACCGTTCCCGGCTATGCGGCGTCGAAGGGCGGCGTGGCGCAGCTCGTAAAGGCACTCGCCAACGAATGGGCTCCGAAGGGCGTGAACGTGAACGGCATCGCGCCCGGCTACATAGCGACGGACAACACCGCCGCGCTCCGCGCCGATCCCGTGCGCTCGCGCCAGATTCTCGAACGCATTCCGGCGGGACGCTGGGGCGAGGCAAGCGACATTGCGGGCGCGTGCGTGTTCCTCTGCTCACCCGCCGCCGACTATGTCAACGGCGTGGTGCTACCGGTCGATGGTGGCTGGCTCGCACGGTAAATGAAATAATCATGGACTCGTCTGTTGACATGAGAAAAAGACAGATAGTATCTTTACTGATGGCACTTGCCTTTGTGGCGAGTGTCGAGGCAGTCTGTCATTGCGGTGTTGTGCCCGAAAGGGAGAACGATTTCTTTTGGGAGAACGACAAGTTCGGGATGCGGGCGTATGGCCCAGGCAACTACCATGTTTGGAGCGGGCTTGACCTTTTCAACAAGATGCCCGGCACTGCCTTCACCTGTGGCGATCTTCTCCGCAACTCATCCAAATGCGGCAATTGGCATATAGCTCCATACAAAGGTGTACTCGACAACTACACAATGTGCGCATCGCGCGGACTTGGTGGCGTAGCACTTTTCGGGGACGGGGAATGGAAGACGTACCAAACGTGGGAGAAGTGTGAGATCGTAACCGACTCCGGCGATCTCTGCGAGTTCAAGCTTGTCTATCCAGCATTCTCTTCGCTTGGACGTATGACCTACCACATCACGCTAAGAAAGGGCGAACGATTCTTCAGGAATCATGTAAGCTTTGAGTCGCCGAGTCTTCCGGAGGCGTTTCGCCCTGGTCCTGGCCTTGACGTCGATCCGAAGCGTGGACATGGCGGCAATCTGCGAGAAGACGCGTCCCTTGGCATCATTTCGCTTTTTGAGGACGCGAAGAGCGAATCGGAGGGTTCAACGATGACGGCGATTTTCGTCGACCCGAACGAGGAGCATGAGATTGAACTTGTGACAGACCATCTCAACTGCCGTGTTTTAGCGGTGCGCAAACCGTCCTTCACGTATTGGGCGGGCGCGGCATGGTCGAAAGCCGGCGAAATCGCCACCGCCGAACAGTGGCACAAGGAAGTGCTGTCCTTCTGGAAATCTATTGCATCAGGAAAGAATGCGGAAAGGAAATAAGGTAAGAACATGATGACGACTCTTTTGCTGGCGACTTGTATCGCAGCGAATCCGTTTACGAATTGGCCCACTGGATCTAATCCGGAAACAATAGGACGAAAAGTTGTGGAGCAATTCCTTTCGGCTCCACCGGAGGCTTATGCACCCAAAGGCGCGAATGCTTATCATGGTGAAGGCAAGGTCATGCCGTACGCTATCGTGAGCCTTTGGGTCAATGCCATAGATTTCGCCCTTACGATTGGGGACAAGAACCTAATCAAACGTCTGACGGATCATTTCGAGCCGTTTTTCGACGAGAAGATACATCTTGTTCCCGTGCCCAATCATGTCGACTTCTCTGTCTTTGGAGCATTGCCTTATGCGGTCTACCGTGCAAACGGAGACGTTCGCTGTTTGGATTTGGGCGAGTACTTCGCGACAACGCAATGGGCGAAACCCCTCAAGGGCGCGCCGCCGCGATTCGTGCATGGCGGACACAACCTTCCTTGGGAGGAACGCTTGGATCTCTGGAAACGAGGCTATACTGCCGAAACTCGGTTCTGGATCGATGACATGTACATGATCACTCTTTTGCAGACAGAAGGGGCGCGAGCGACGGGGAAGTCGGAATATGTTGAACGCGCAGCAAAAGAGGCTGTGCTCTACCTTGAAAAGCTCCAGAAGCCGAACGGACTTTTCGAGCATGGCTTGAAAGCACCGTTCTACTGGTGCCGTGGCAATGGCTGGGTTGCGGGCGGTATGACGCTCATTCTCAAGAACCTGTCGGCGACGAGTCAGTATCGCGAGCCGATCATGGCCGGATATCGCAGAATGATGGCGGAACTGCTGAAGTTGCAGAAGCCGGACGGCCTGTGGGCGCAGTTGGTGAACGAGCCGGAGGTCTGGAGCGAGACTTCCGGTTCTGCGATGTTCACGAGTGCCATGGTGACTGGCGTGAAGCGCGGTTGGCTGGATGCGACGACATACGGTCCAGCCGCGCGCCGTGCTTATCTGGCGTTGCTGAAGCATTTGGATGCTTATGGGAATATCGACGAGGTGTGCATGGGCACGGGTGCTCATGACGACCATGCCTTCTATCTGGCCCGTCCGCGTAAAATCGGCGATGCCCATGGGCAGGCCGCGCTTATGTGGACGGTAAATGCACTTTTGACGGGCAACAAATGAAAACGAAGGAAGTAATCAACATGAAGAAATTGCTGATCAGTGCGATGGTGTTCACGGTTGTGCAAACAACCGTAATCGCCGAAGACCTTGCTTGGAGGGACGTGGAGTCTCAACAGACGCCGATTGGAGCAGGGCAGTCCGGAACTGGCATCCTTGCCATGTTCGATTCATGGGGGAGTAAAAACCTTGTCGCCGATGGAACTTACGGTACTTCTTTGTCCCCTTTTGTCTCTCGTTTTCTTGCCGTTTGGATGTCGGAAGCGAAGGTCCTTGATTTGCAGGCGCCAGGCTTTTGGATATTCTTCAGATAAGGAGGTGTTGCGATGATAAAAAAGAAAATGGTGACCTTGGCGTCAGCCGTTGTCGCAAGTGCGCTTTTCGGATCTCCGTCGGTGTCAAACGTCGCGCTTGAGCAGGAACCCTACACGCGCGTCGTAACGGTGACGTATTCGCTTGGCGCGGAACCGGCAATTGTCACAGCTGATTTCAGGACGAACAATGTCTCGATTGGCGGGGCGAACATGCGTCGCGTTGCCGGCGACATCAACAAGCTCGTGACGAACACCTTGTCCACATGCTCGTTCACCTGGGTGCCTGACCGCGAGTGGGCTGGACGCGTGATCGATGACGGGTCGGTAAAAGCCGTCGTCTGTGTGTGGGCAACGAACTGTCCGCCTGATTACATGGCGATAGACCTTAGGGTTGTGACGAACGGCATCTCCTTCTATGCGGATGCGTCCTTCCTCCCGTATGCCGTCACGAACGACTACTATCGCCACGACGCTCTTCTGATGCGTAGGATCCATGCGACGGACGTGGAGTGGGCGATGGGAGTGGCGGAGCCGGACATCGGTAGAGATCATAACAACAACCGAGATCGTGAGAAGTTACATCAGGTTAGGCTTTCCGCCGACTACTACATGGGCGTTTTCCCGCTGACACAGCAACAGTACTACCGTGCGACGCAGTCGAGGCCTTCCGTGTTCGTGAATCGCGACGATGCCTATTCGCGTCCAGTTGAGGGCGTCAGCTACAACATGTATCGTGCAGGTTCAGACACGACGGACTGGGCCGGATGGGCTTCGGCTGGACATGTGGTGAAGGATGGGAGCGTGTTGCAGAAGTTCCGTGCCCTGACGGGGGTGGAGCTTGACCTGCCGACCGATGCACAGTGGGAATATGCGGCGCGCGCCGGCGTCTCTCTGCCGCTGCCGAACGGTAAGCGCGCCTCTGCTGAATCTCTTGATGAAATCGCATGGTATTCTGGCAACTCGTATATAGAGGAGAGGGGGCAGATGGAGACGCATCCGGTTGGCTTGAAGGCTCCGAACGCCTGGGGGCTGTACGACGTCTTGGGGAATACGCAGGAAATGGTGCTTGACTATCATGCGAACGCGCCAAGCGAAGCACAAGTCGATTCTGTCGGAGCGTCCAATGGCAGCTCTCGAGTTCTTCGAAGCGGGACATATGATTACGGCCTTTCTGATAGTTACGTATCCATGCGCGCGCTCGGAGACCCTCGCAACAACGGCTCGAACTCTAGCAGTTGGCGTAAGGTGTCTGCGAGATTGTGCTGCCCGGCCGTGGTTTCGGTGAAGTGAAGGAGGCTTAATCATGAAAAAACTTATTATGGTGGTCGTTGCGATGCTTGCCCTTTGGGTTCAGGCATATCCACGTATTTCCGAACAACAAGTCTCGCAAGATGCGTCGAAGCGCATGACCGTATCCTACGTCCTGAACGAACCGGCGGTGGTCGTGGCCGATATTCTTGTTGATGACGAGCCGGTCCCGCCATCCCAGAGGCAGACGTTCGCGGGAGAGACCAACCAGCGCGTCGCGGCTGGACGCCATACCTTCTCATGGAAACCGCGTAAAGAAGGCTACGCTGGAGACAGCTTAGGCAATGTCCGCGTCGAGATAAGGGCTTATGCCCTTGATCGTCCGCCTGATTTCATGACGGTTGATGTTGCCGAGCCTTGTGATGTCAGATACTATGAATCCGCAGATAGAGTTCCAGGCGGGACCACTAATGATGTTTATAAGACCGAGAAGATGCTTTTCCGCCTGATCCCAGCGGCTAATGTCAGTTGGATCATGGGATGCACGACATATGAAAGTTTGGTGAACAATCCGGTTATTGCGGCACGCGAGGTACCCCACAAGGTCACGCTGTCTTCTGATTACTACATCGGCGTTTATCCTGTGACGCAAGGGCAGTACTACAAAATGACCGGCGAGCGCCCGTCAACGTTCAAGAACAGGACGGACAAGGATCTGCGCCCGGTCGAGACCATCGCCTACCAGACGTTGCGAGGCACTTCGTCGGCGGAATGGCTGGGCTGGCCGCAAGAGGGCCACAATGTTCTTGCAGGTTCTGTTTTTCACAATTTCAGGAATCGTACAGGCATCGAGTTTGACCTGCCGACCGATGCGCAGTGGGAATATGCGGCGCGTGCGGGAGCGAGAACGCTGTTCTATACAGGCGAGACCTCTCTTGGCAGCTTGAAAAGCATCGCCTGGTGTGCGCAGAATTCCTTTGATGAACAGGGTCAGCAGAATGAGACTCATGCCGTTGGCGCGAAGATTCCCAACGCATTCGGTCTTTACGATATGCTTGGCAATGTACTGGAAATGTGCTTGGATGTGCATGGAAACATGACAAGTGCCGAAGTGATTGACCCACGGGGCCCGAACGCTGCGATAGGTAGTGCCCGGATCGTTCGAGGAGGCTGCTATTCGTCCGTTGCAACGGATGCGGCTGCAAGCCTTCACGACTGCTCTTTGGCCTTGCGGAACATGTGTGGCCAAGATTCAGGTGCGTCGTATCAAGGCTTCCGGTTGGTTTGTCCTGCAACGGCTGTAAGATAAGAAAGGAGCTAATGAAAATGAAAGGCGTGCTTTTTCTGTTTCTGGCGGGGTTGGGGCCTTTGTCCCAGGCAGCCATCACCGTTCAATCCGTCATGGTGTCACAGGAGGCACCGACGCGCAAAGTCATGGTCACGTATCGGCTTGCTGGGGACGAAACATCGGGCATCGTCACGGTACGTTTTCGTGACGCTTTGGGCAATCTGGTTCCAGAGGCATCGGTCGTGACCTTGCGGGGCGAGGTCAATCAGCTTGTCACGGGGCTTTCGACCGACCATACTTTTGTCTGGAATGCAGATGCCGACCTGTCAGGAGATTTCCCAGCAGGGGCCTTGCAGGCTGAGGTGACGGTCCGTTCAGTCCTTGACCCGCCGGAATTCATGTCGGCCGATCTGCGGTTCACGAATCGCGTGAAGTTCTATGCGAGTTCGAATGCCGTCCCGGGAGGCGTAACGGACATCCGTTACAAAACTGATTTCATCCTTATGAAACGTGTCTGCGCGAACGGCGTGACGTGGCGCATGGGGACGCCTTCCGGGGAGACCGGCAGAAATTCGAGTCGCGAGACTCTCCATTACGTTACGTTTACGAACGACTTCTACATGGGCGTATATGAGATTACGCAACGTCAGTACAGACATCTGCAGAAGAACTACCTGTACAGCGATTTTCTCGGACGGGCCGATGCAGACGTTCTTCCGATGAACGCGCTCAGTTACGATCATCTGCGTGGGCCGATGTCGCAGAGCTATCAGTGCTATTGGCCGAATTGCGGCCACAATGTGGCGAATGACAGTTATCTTGGTCTTCTTCGCGCACGTACGGGCGTTCTCTTTGACCTGCCGACGGACGCTCAGTGGGAGTATGTCTGCCGCGCCGGTGTGGCGGCGATCTATCCGGACGGATCGTCCCAAGGTGCTGACAACCTTGGCAAGTTCGCATGGAACAGTGGCAATGCAACGGGGCCGCAGCCGGTGGGGACGCGCGCGCCAAACCATTGGGGGTTCTATGATATGCTCGGCAATGTTTTCGAGCATACGCTCGACTATCATTCGAACATGTCGTCTGATTCCGTTACCGATCCGGTCGGCCCTTATCAGCAGGATGGAGTAATCAGCGTTGGCGCGAACCGCGTGTCACGCGGCGGCAGCTACATGCAGGATTACACCGTCTGTCGTCCGGGCGTGCGCAACAAGGGCAGCACGCAGGGGCGCTATGACAAGTCGGGCAATCAGGATGAGGGCGCCAGACTGTGGGCACCGCTCGCCGTGTTCGTGAACTGATGCGACAGACGATGAGAATTCGACTGGGATGCCTTGCGGTCGTTGTCGCCGTTGGCGTGGCGGCAGCCAGTCCAAAAACGCCGGAAACGAGTCGGCTTTTCGTTAAAGAGGTCGATCCGGAGACGGAAGTCGCCAGTTACTTGCTTAAGCCCGCGCTGACGGGGTTTCACCAGCAGTCACTCTACTTCACCGCGAAGTCAATGACTAAAGACGGGCGCTTTCTCCTGTTTTATTCGGCCTACGACGAATTTGCCACCGTGCGCAAAGATGCTAAGGGCGATCCGCAGGAGTCGCCGCCGGACATCTGGTCCAGGCCCCTTTGGATGGTCGACTTCCTGAAGGATGAAGTTCACAGGCTTAAGGACTGGGATTCTGGTGGCGAATTCCCGTTTCTTGATGTCAAGGCCAACAGGCTCTATTACATCGGAGCCGATAAGATGTCTTTGTGGATGCGCGATCTGGTGGCGAATCCGGATGTCGGTGTGAAGCTCTGTTCGTTTGACCGTTCGCTGCTTGATGGTGCCGCCTCGGTCGACCGGATGTGCACGCATCTGACAATGTCGCCCGATCGCAAGCGGGCGTTCCTGGATTATTCCCTCAAGGGGTCGGCCCCCGATCGTCGGTACCACGATGGCGTTTTGGATGTGGAAACAGGCAAGGTGACGGACTGGGCGGTGACGGCGTTCTGCAGCAACCATGGCAGCCTGAACCCGTCTGATCCGAACCTCGGCCTCTATGCTTACGAAGGATGCTGGGACAGGCGGCTTGTCGGCCCGGATGGCAAGGTGCGGACGCAGTGGCGGCCCGAATGCGATGTGTTCCCGCGCGTATGGCTCTGCTCGCCAGCCGGGTCGCGTCTTGTCGTGCCGAAAATCTGGAACCGAGCAACGCACGAAAACTTCTCGGACGATGGGAAGCTGGTTTATTGGTGTTGTTGCCCTGATGGAGGTGTTTGCGCGATGGATCTTGAAACAGGGCGCCAACGTCGAATATGTCCATATTCGAACAATCACGCATACTTGAGTGCGAACAACAAGTGGGTTGTCGTCGACCGCGGACACAACGAGTTCCGGGGCCGTCCCTGG
This sequence comes from Kiritimatiellia bacterium, assembly GCA_017403825.1. Lineage (GTDB taxonomy): Bacteria > Verrucomicrobiota > Kiritimatiellia > RFP12 > UBA1067 > UBA1067. Next base: position 95,672 of record JAFRDO010000066.1, on the reverse strand, counting down.
TCTGTGGCGTTCTGGAACCGGGAGACGTTCCGCGGCGTTTACGTCCACACCAAACGCCCGGCAATTGCAACGCCAAGCCGACAGTCTCACCTGCACCCTGATGCTCATCCTCAGTTCGTCTGCGGAGATCGGTATCTTGTTATGACGGCCAATGATGACGAACGACGGATGAATGTTTGCGTGACTCCCGTGGATCAGCTTGTGCGTCTTACAACGGATCCTGCGACTGCTCCGCGTCCGAAGCAGATCCCAATAGGATGGAATCCCTCTGCGCGCATTGATGTTCCGTACGAAGTTGAATTGGACTGTGCGTCCCTGGCTGCCCAGGGAAAGCTGTCTCCGCCTTCATGCCGCGCAAAGGTACCATGGACGGCTTTCGCCGTTGCCGCGACGGACGCCTCCTCGTGCCGTCGGCTCATTACTGCGGAATGCCTTCAATCGACGAATCCCATGGGGCTGATTCTGCGGTTCTCTGTGCCGAAAGGAACGACGAGTCTATTTGCCGTCGCCGATGCACCGTGTGGTCTGGAGATGTTGGATTCCGAGGGATGCGACAATGCTTTCGACGGATGCCTGAGGGCGCTTCCCAAAGACTTTGTGACAGATCCATCTGTCCGCTGGAAGGGAGATGTGACGGTGCGTCGAGATGGTCTTTCGCTTGGACAAGGGGGAAGTTCATGCGATGTCCCCGTGTCGTCGAGACTGGCTGGCCGTCCCTTCAAGTGCGAGATTGATTTGCGCACCTTGTCGGACAGCATTCGGAATATTTCGGTGTCATTTTATGCGGACGGGGAATCCGTCTTCTCTGAGACCGTCGATTGCAGTGTTGACGTCCGGTGCGAGATCCGAGGACGTGGAACATGCCCTTCGCGCGCAAAGCGTCTTTCCGCCGTCGTGACCAATCCTGCCACAGATCGGGTTCTCCTTTCCAGACTGAACTTGAGGCCGGCCGGTACGCTCGTATGCGAATGACTGTTTTCCTAGTTGCTTTTGCGGCGGCCTGCTGCCTTTCGTCTTCAGGTGTTACAGTCAGCGTCTCCTGTGATCATCAAAACGCAGTATATGGCATTGGTGAAGAAGCTGTCCTGTCTATCGCGGCGACAAATGACGATGGGACGCCCACGACCTCAGGGAAGCTTCGCGCAGGCGTCGATAATTTCGGCACGGAGGAAATCGTACCACGTCAGGAGTATGATTTTGCCTTGTCAAACCCAGTCAGAATTAAGGCGAAAATGGCGAGACCTGGCTTCATGCGTCTTTCTGTCGACATGGCGAAGGTGACAAATTTTGTGTGGTCGGTGGCTGTCGCTCCCGAACAGATTCGTGCTGCAATGCCTTCTCCCCGCGATTTTGATGATTTCTGGAGAACAGCTGTTTCGCATTATGACGCAGAGATTCAGGAAGACATTCATCTGGAGCCTTTGCCTGCATTGTCCGCCGAAGAGCTTGATGTATTCAAGATTTCGCTATCGGCGGCGGGCGGACGACGCATCTACGGCATTTTCTCGCGGCCAAAGGCTCTGGAACAGGGGCCGTTCCCGCTTCGCCTTGGGGGGAAGGGTGCTGGTCCGTCGTCGTTCGGACGTTGTGGGAGACCTGGTCAGGTGACCTTGGAAATGAACGTACACTACTATGATGCACCTGCCGGATCGTCCAAGAAAGACAATGCCGAACGGCAGAAAAAGGAGAACGCCGAATGGGCGAAGCGTTATCCAGCCAGATGCGACGAATACCAGATTCTTGGCATCGCCGCAAGTCGGGAGGAGTATTTCTATTATGGCGTAATCTTGGCGACGCGGCGGGCATTCAAGTGGGCTATGCGTCAATGGTATGTCGATGCGCGAGACATCGCGTATTCAAGTACGAGCCAGGGCGGGGCGTTTGGACTTTATATGGCTGCGCTGTGCCCTGAAATTTGTCGCTTGGTGGCTTGTGTGCCGGCCTTGACGGATCTCTGTGGCTTTAAGGTTGGGCGCATGAGCGGCTGGCCTCGATTGATTGAATCACAACTAGATGGGCAAAAGGATTCTGCCACCGCAAATGCACCTTATTTCGATGCGGCCAATTTTGCGGCACGTGTGAAGTGCCCGGTGCGTTTTGTCGTCGGGTTCTCGGATATGACCTGTCCTCCATCGGCAGTCTATGCGGCTTATAACAACTTGGCGTCGTCCGACAAGGCAATTATAAACGGCATCGGCATGACACATCTTGTCCGTGGTGAATACTATCTGATGCTGGACAAGTGGTTGGAGAAAAAAGAAGGCAATTGACTTGGAATAGAGGGATAAAATGATTTTACCATTGTTCATTTGCCTGCTGGCGACGGCGGGAGTGTCGGGGTTGAAGCCTGCATACGGCGGATCAATCGTCAGAAACGGAGATAGGATTGCATACTTGGGCGATTCAATTACCGAGCATGGGCATAGGAAACCGCTAGGCTATGTCAACTTGGTGCGAAACGGATTAAAGAGTGCAGGAATAAAGACGTCATGTGTAAAGGCTGGTGTTCTCGGCAACAATTCAAGCCAAATGTTGGCACGACTAGAACGTGACGTCCTGTCGCAAAAGCCTCAGCTTATGACACTATCCTGCGGTGTTAATGACGTCTGGCACAGTTTCGAAAAACCTCCACATGGCGTGGCGCTGCAAGAGTACAAGCGCAACGTGACGGGAATCCTTGACAAGTGCGCGGCGGCGGGCGTTAAAGTCATTTTATTGACCGCTACGATGATTCAGGAGGACGATGCCGATCCGAGGAACGTTGAGTTGGCTCCTTACAATGCATGGATCAGGGAAATTGCGCACGAGCGAGGGATTCCTCTTGCCGACATGAACAGGCGCATGCACGAGACACTCGCCGACAGACGACAAGGCGAGCCCCGTCAAGGCAACAAGCTAACATGGGACGGTGTCCACATGTCTCAGGCCGGAGATGAGATGATGGCTCAATGTATGCTGGAGACGATGGGCGTTTGGCCTGCATTTGCGAAGGAAATTCGCGCTGGTTGGCGAGCACTGGACCGTCAAATCCGCAGTGGGTGTCGGATGAATCCCGTCTTTTCAGAGGGAGCCGTCCTTCAGCGCGATCAGCCTGTCCGAATATGGGGAACGGCCAAATCCGGAGAAAAAGTTCGCATTTCTTTCGGCGGGCAGATTAGGACAACGACAGCTACAGCTGATGATTTATGGATGGTTATGCTTGATCCTATGCCGGCGAGCAAGAAAGGTCGTGATCTTGTCGCCGAGTTCCTGGTTAGCAAAGTCGAACAAACTGTTTCCGACGTTCTAGTAGGCGAGGTCTGGATATGCTCCGGACAGTCCAACATGGACTGTCCGATCTGGGGGGCTTCGCCTCGCTATCGCGACGCATGGGGAGCCATGACGGTTTGCAGCACGGTCAAGCCGCATGTGCGTCTCGTAAAAACGCCTAAGTCCATGTCGGCGGTTCCACTGCACGAGGTGTCCGTCGACTGGCGAATGATGACTCCGAGCCTGATGTGCCTGCATGAAAGCGGGAAGGAGATGCCGTCGGCGGTCGGCTACTACTATGCGTTGGAAGTGGCCAATTCGCTTGACGTTCCAGTAGGCCTAATAGATGCGTCATGGGGCGGAACGCACATCGACCCATGGGTACCGCACGTCGGATATGAGGGGTTGGAAGAACTGGCGTTCGAACGAAACTGGAAGACTTTGCCGAAGTCGGAATTCCGAAAGGAGACCATGGTGACGAACATGATCACGGCGGCCGAAGAGCAGCCGAGCGCATTGTGGAACGCCATGGTAGCGCCCTATGTGCCGATGTCCGTGCGCGGCGTGCTCTGGTATCAAGGTTGCCAGAATGTGGGGGAGCATCATCGGTATGCCGCGAAGATGCATGCGCTCTACAACGGATGGGCGAAGGAATTCCGCAATCCCAATCTCAAGCTTTATTTCGTCCAGCTGGCGCCATGGGGGAATCCGTTGGTGCCGCTGATGCAGGAAGCGCAGTCGAGGTTTGCGGCAGAGGAGAAAAATGCGGCGATCGCAATCATCAACGACACTGGCAACCTGCATGACGTGCACCCGAACGACAAGCGCACTGTCGCTAAGCGGCTTGCGCTGCACGCCTTGCGTCGTGACTATGGATATTCATGGTTGAAAGATGACTCTCCTGTGTTCAAAGCTTGCAGAGTCAATGGCGCTCGGATAACACTGTCGTTTGACGGTGCCGAGAGCTGGTATGTCTACAATGAGGCATGCTCAATGACGAATGGTTTTGAGAGCTGTGGGGCGGACGGGAAATGGCACCCGGCGAAGATACTCAACCTTGCGAAAACGCGACGGACGGAAGGTGCGTTGCGATACGAAGGCGCACTCGAAGGGAAAGACGTCGTCATCTCGGCGGACGGGGTGGCGGATCCCAAGGCCGTTCGATATCTGCATGCGCGTCCGTGGTTCGGCTCCCTCTACAATGAAATGGGATTGCCTCTCGGGGCATTTCATGTTTCTGCCGTTCTGGAATGAGGTTTGCGAGCATGGCGAAGATCCTGCTTTTTTGCGTCGTTGCATGTGGGCTGACCTTGCCTTCGGAAGGGGCGGACTCTCACGCACCTATTGATTACGTTGACGCGTTGATAGGCACGGAGGGGGAGGGAACGCAGTATGGCGGAATGATGCCCTATGTCGGGGTTCCGTTCGGAAGCTTTCATCTCGTGCCGATGACGCGGCTGAATGGCGTCGGACGTCTGAGTTACAATCAGGCTGATGACAGTCTCATAGGATTCAACCTGACGAGGCAGCCGGCCATCTGGATGGGAGACTGGGGTGCCGTTCGTATTCCTTTGACGCCAAGGAAGATTGAGGGCTTGGACTCGACGCCGTATTGCGGCAAGATGCGAGTCGCCGGCAGGGTCTATGAATATACGGCTACCGCTCATGCCGCTTGGCTTCGAGGCGATTTCAGCGGGGTGTGGCTTCCCAGCGGGTATGATGCCAACCGCGACGACGCCGGACTGGGATACCCATTGCCGAATTTCAGGGGCTGGCGATATGTCCTGCAGCATCCAGGCGAATGCGAACTTAAGATCGGCGTGTCGCTCATATCGCTTGAACAGGCAAAAGCGAATCTTGAACGCGAAATCGGTACGCAGACCTTCGAAGAGGTCGTTTCCGGCGTCAGGAGGCAATGGGAACAATACTTTTCACGCATAGACATTGACGCCCCCGAGGATGTGAAGCGTATTTTCTACACGGGCGTCTTCCATACGCTACTGTACCCTCGGCAGATTGGAGAATACGGCCGATACTATTCGGCGTTCGACGACAAGATACATTCGGGAGATATGTATACGTGCTTTTCGCTGTGGGACACTTATCGCGCCGAACATCCGTGGCTGACGCTAATCGCACCAGAACGGGTGGACGCAATGATGCAGTCGCTGCTTGAAATGTACAAAGAAGGCGGATGGCTTCCTAAGTGGCCGAATCCGTCCTATACCGGAATCATGATTGGAGCCCCTGCTGAAATCGTGCTTGCGGAGGCATGTGCAAAGGGGTTCAGCGGCTTTGACATCGGCCTCGCCTATGAGGCGGTGTACAAGAACGCTATGCAGCCCCAGAAAAACGACGCATCATTCGTCTGGGAAGATCGCGGCATGTTTGGGCGCACACCAGAGACTCGCGGAGGGCTCGGTTCGTACATGCGGCGCGGTTATGTAGCTTGCGATGAGACAGCCGAATCCGTTTCGCGCACCCAGGATTTCTGCTTCGATGACCGTGCGGCGGCTGTGCTGGCGGAAGCATCTGGACATTCGGATGATGCGGAGATGTTCCGGCGCCGGTCGTGCAACTATACCAATCTTTGGAATTCGGCAACGTCGTCCTTTCGTCCGAGGCGAGCGGACGGTCGCTTCGACTCTCCTTCGACGGAGATCAAGGGCGTTCATGGCTGGGGACACGGGGCGTATTGCGAGCAGACGGAAAAAACGGCGGTTTGGGGAATCCCGTTCGACACGGACGGCCTCGTTCGATTGCTGGGGGGAAAGGCCGAGGCTGTCCGTCGGCTGGATGATTTCTTCGACGGCGAGTTCTGGAAGGCAGAACGCGGCAATCGCTCGATCCATGGAAATGAGCCAAGCCATCACTGTGCCTATCTCTACAACCGCTTCGGAGCGGCAGAGAAGACCCAGTTGCGGGTCCGGCAGATTCTCGCCCGTAGCTATTCATCTGGCCGCAGGGGGTTTGACGGCAACGAGGACTGCGGACAGATGAGTGCATGGTATATCATGTCGGCACTCGGTTTCTATCCAATTGATCCGACCACGGGCGAGTATGAGATTGGATCCCCGCTTGTCCGCTCGGCAACATTGAGATTCGCAACTCCGTATCCGAGGGCGACGCTGAAGATCGTCGTGAAGAACTATTCGCCATCCAGATGGCGGGTGAAATGCGCTTGCCTGAACGGGCTTGAACTCAAGGAGTGGCATGTCCGTCATGCTGACCTTGTAAAAGGCGGCGAACTTGTCTTTGAGATGGCGGACTGAAAATGATGTAGAAACGGAGACTAACGGAGACTGACGGATGAAACTGATTTTCACGGTTTTCTCGCAGCTTATCCTGGTTGCCGTCGTGCTTGGCGGTGTACAATACGAGCATATCATTTACGATGCCGTTCCTCTTGACGGAGAGTGGGAGATGGCGTACCAGCCATATGCCAATGAGACGGTGGACTATCCGGCGTTCAAGGGCGTGACGGTCGCCGATGCGGTTCCTGGCTACTGGGAGGACATGGTTGCGGCGTTCCGCGCGGCTGGGATGAAGGACGAGTTCCGCGTCAATCCGCTTTTCGAGAGCCTGCGCTTCCCGATCACAGGCTGGGCAAGCGACACCACCTTGCCGAACATTTATGGCTGTTTCTTCTATCGCCGTTCGGTCGAATTATCCCGCATAGGCGACTCCGTGCTGGCGTTCGAGGGCGTGCGCAATCAGGTGCACGTGTGGATAAACGGGATGTTCGTTGCGTTCCGTGCCGGCTTTTCCACGCCGTTTGAGTTAAAGATTCCGAAAGACGTGCTGAGGAAGGGTACGAACGAGATCGTCCTCGCCGTCTCGAACAACCCGAACCTCGGCTACTGCGACTACGTTTCGGGGCTGACTACGCGCTCGACCTTCCGCTCGACGGGCGGCGTGAACGGGCACCTTGAGCTACGTTTCCTGAAGAACGGTCTGGGTGACGTGTACGTGACGACGGCAAGGGACCTCAAGACGTTCACCGTGCATGTAGCGGGCGACACCTCGTTCTCCTACGAGGTTTCCGACGGCGGTGCGGTTATGGCTGAAGGTTCCGCCACGGGCGATTTTACGCTCCCGACGGCCGGGTTCACGTTCTGGTCGCCGGAGAGCCCGAAACGCTATGATCTCGTCCTGACGACTGCACAGGGCTCGTACCGCCAGAAGTTCGGCATTCGCCGTCTGGCAGCGGACGGCGAAAAGTTTCGCCTGAACGGGAAACCCGTCTACCTGCGTGGCGTCACCGAGCACTGCTACTTCCCGAAGACGCTCCATCTGCCACGCGATCTCGGCTACTACTGCATGGTCACCGCGAAGCGGAAGAAGTTGGGCTTTAACTTCGTGCGCTTCCACACGTTTGTTCCGCCGGTGGAGTATCTGGAGGCGACGGACGAGCTGGGCATGCTGGTTCATATCGAGTCCCCGAACTTCGTCCCCGAGCCGGAATTTGCCGCAATCATCGCGTTTGCGCGCAGGCATCCGTCTGTGGTCATCTACTGTACAGGCAACGAGACGCGCATTGACCGGATCGCCGAGGCGTACTTGCGCGACGTGGCGGAGATGGTGCACGAGCGCACCGACTCGCTCTTCTCGCCGATGAGCGCGTTGCGCGGCGTTGAGTACATGCTTGTGCCGGGGAAGGATCCGACAGTCGAGAAACCGTTCCCGCACAACGCCGAGCGCATGGCGCGCATCGCGCCGTTCTGCGACATGTTCACCTCGTACCAGCTGGGGCTTACTAGCTACGAATCCCTGAACACGGGAACGTCCGCCGATCTCGATGCATGGGGCAACGCATACTGCGGCAAGCCGCGCACCTCGCACGAGATATGCATCGACTCCAGCTACGTCGATTTCACCCTTGAGAAGATGTATCCGTCAGACTCACTGATCCTGAAGGTCGGCCTCTTCTCTGAGCCGCGACGCATGCTCACGGAAAAGGAGTTGATAGGGCGGGCTGACGCATACTTCCGCAACTCGTGCGAATGGATGCGGCGTATCCGCAAGTTCACGTTCGAGAAGCTCCGTGCGGCAGATCGCGTGGCGGGCTACGACTTCCTCGGCGACATCAACACGCACTGGCATACATTCGGCTACTCGGTAGGGATGATGGACGAGTTCTACCGCCTGAAGCCGGGCGAAACGGTGGAGAACGTCCTGCGCTACAATTCCGCCACCGTGCTGCTCTCAGATCTCGGCAGCGACTTCAACGTGACGGCAGGTGAGACGAAGCGCGTGGCTTTCTCGGTTTCGAACTATGATGCGGCGATGAACACGGCCAATCTTTGCGTCACGCTCGTCGAACCGGATGGCGGCGTTGCATGGTCGGAGCGGCGCACGGCTGGCGAAGTGCTGAACGGACGACTTGTCGGCCTCGGCGAATTCGCCGTGAAGATTCCGGATGCCGCACAGGCGGCGAAGTACGTTCTGCGCACAACGCTGTCGGATGGCGAAAAAGCGGTCGAGAACGAGTGGGAGATATATGCATTCCCGAAGACGGCGAGTGCGGTGGCCGCACCGCCGAACGTGAAGGTCGTGGAGAATATCGGCGAAGCGGAGCTTGCCTCCGCGATGGAACGCGGCGAGCGTGTCCTGCTGTTGGGAGAGGGGCCGTTCAGGTCGCTGCCCACGACATACCGCATCGGAATGGCTGGACGCACATCGGGGAGCTATGCGACGGTGATCAAAGAAGGACATCCTGCGCTGACGGGGATGCCGCACGACGGTTTCTGCGGTTGGCAGTTCAGACGGCTGATGGAAGATGGACACGCCGTGCAACTTGAGGCGGACGTGCCGTTCGACCCGATCATTGACATTGCGTCGTCCGTGAAGTTCCCTATCCGCCAGGCAGGGATGTTTGAGTATCGCGTCGGTGAAGGCCGGCTGCTCGTGTGTTCGTTTGCATTCCACGCGGACGACCCTGCGGCGGCGTGGCTACGCGCACGGCTTATGGAGTATACCGCTAGCGACGAATTCAATCCGCCGCAGATACTGACGCCCGCACAGCTTCACGCAGTCGTCAATGCGCCGCTCCTCTCCGGCGCCCAGAACCAGAACCGCGCACGCAATCCAGAGGACCCGTCCTCTGACGTCCGCGCTGGAGACCTTGCGCAGCCGTGATACGTACGTTCTTTGATGCCGCAATGAGAGTGGAGTTGGGATGAATTCATGGGGTGAGACCCCTGTGGCGGTTGTGTTTTAGGTCATAGAATGCGATATTTTGTGAAGTTATCGGCTTTGGACCCAGAACCGAGGGTCGCCCGCGAGGCGTTTTCACTCTTCACCGCCTTGGTAATCACAGATGAATAAAGCATTGACTCATAAAAAGTTGCTTTTGCGGGTGAAATTCGCTCATAAAAACAGTGGGAACATAGTAAAGTTCGCTCATAAAATATTTAGCAGGTTTGCTTCTTATGGGCCAAATATGATATAATTCTTGCAAATGAAGGCAAAAAAGCCAAGCTTGTATCTGCGTCGAAAATTGGATTCGATCCTTCGTGACTGGCGGGCACGTGAGGATCGTTTGCCGCTGATTGTCAAAGGTGCCAGACAGGTCGGAAAGACGGAGTCCGTTCGCCATTTCGCAGAAACCGAATATGCGGATTTTGTGGAAATCAACTTTGTCGAGAGGCCGGAGTTCAAAGAGATTATTCGTGACGGTTATTCCGTCGAACGCTTGATTTGCAATATCTCGGTTATAGATCCGGCCATGCGTTTTACGCCAAATCAGACCCTGATTTTCTTTGACGAATTGCAGGAGTTTCCGGAAATTGCCACATCCTTGAAGTTCTTTGCGCAGGATGGGCGGTATGATGTCATATGCAGCGGTTTGATGCTCGGCATTCAGGTTAAGCGCGTCAAGAGCCACAGCGTCGGATACCAGGAGACTGTGACGATGCATTCCATGGACTTCGGGGAGTTCCTCTGGGGATGTGGCTATAGTGACGGCCAGATTGCGGAAATCTTCGAACCCGCTCTTTCCTGCCGTCCGTTCGGCGTTGCGGTCAAGAATACGATGGACCGGCTGTTTCTGGACTATTGCGTTACGGGAGGGATGCCGGATGTCCTTGAAACATACTTTGTCAGGGGGACGTTCGAGCGCATTCCTCAAACGCAGCAACGGATTCTTGACGACTACCGCATGGACATCCGCAAGTATGCCGAAGGTCTTGACCCTGTCAGGATTCAAGCCGTCTTTGACTCCATCCCTGTGCATCTTGCAAAAGAGAACCGCAAGTTCCAGTGGTCGTCTGTGTCGAAAGGTGCGACGCACAAGGATTTCTGGGGTTGCGTCGAATGGCTTGAGGATGCCGGTGTTGTCAACAAATGCAGGAGAATGGACGTGCCGGAACTGCCGATTGGCGCACATCTCGACAATGACGCATACAAACTTTACCTGTGCGATTCGGGGCTGTTGCTGTCCATGCTTGAAAAGGAAGTTCAGGAAGACGTGCGCATCCGCCGCAACCTTGGAACGTGGAAGGGCGGCCTGTTTGAGCATATCGTCGGAGAGGCGATGGCCAAAGCGGGGATGCCTCTTGCATACTTCAAGCGTGACAACTCGACGCTTGAAATGGACTTCTTTGCGCGATCAGACTCTTGCATTGTTCCGATAGAGGTCAAAGCGGAGAACAACCGTGCGAAAAGTCTCCGGACGTTAATCGAGCGGGATGTTTATAAAGATATCCGCTGGGGAATCAAATTCGTGAACGGGAATGTCGGTTTCGAGAACCGCATCCTGACGCTCCCGCAATGGTGTGCTTTCAGGCTTCCTGAAATCATACATGAAGCGGCACGTTTGGCGGAAAGAGTTGCATAAGCGATGGTATCGTTACCGCAAAGTCGAAGGGAAGGAACATGTGACATGACACACAGCAGAAGAGATTTCCTTAAATCAACTGCGTTGATGGGCGCGGTCGCCGTGGCAAGCTTCGCGGCGATGGCCGCCGTGCCGGTCGAGTTCAAGGTCTCTACGGACCATTCCAATTGCCTTTACCGCTGCGGCGAGAAGGCGGCGTTCACCGTCACCGTCGCCGACCAGTCGGGAAAGGCGCTGCAGGCGGGACGCTTCAAGGCAAAGCTCGACAACTTTGGCGAACGCGTGCTGGCCGAGAAGGAGTTCGACCTTGCGCAAGGGAATCCGTTCACGATCGCCGCCGCGAAAGACTCGCCAGGCTTCATGCGCCTTTCGTTTTCCGCTGACACCAACGAGTTCAAGTTGCCGAAGACGCCAGGGCAGGGAGTCTTCTGCTGGGGCGTCGCCTACGAGCCGGAGAAGATACGTCCCGGCGCGGAGAACCCGGCGGACTTCGATTCGTTCTGGGCGCACGCGGTGAAGAAGCTGGACGAGACGGTTCCCCCCGACGTGCGGCTTGAGAAGGTCGACGCGAAGAGCTCGGACAGCAACACCTACTACCGCATCAGCTTTGCGACAAGCGGCGGACGGCGCGTGTGGGGGTGGCTGAACATGCCCGCAGGCGAAGGGCCGTTTCCCGTGCGAGTTAACGTGCCGGGGGCTGGTATAGGAGCACTGGGCACGGAAATTTCCGATGAGACGATCTCGCTCACCATGAACGTCCACTCGTATCCCCAGCCGGACACGGACGCCGAACGCCAGGCCGCCTACAAGGCCCAGGACGAAAAGTATGCTGCTCCGCGCGGCGTCGCGCGCTACTGTCAGGCAGGCATCCACCTGTCGCGAGAGGACTACTTCTACTACGCATCGATCCTCGGCATCAACCGCGCCGTGAACTGGCTTTGGAACCAGCCTCAGGTCAACCGCCAGATGTTCACCTACTCCGGCACGTCGCAGGGCGGCGGCTTCGGCCTCATGCTGACGGCGCTCAACGGACACTTCACCAAGAGCTGCATTTTCGTGCCGGCGATAACCGACCTGCTCGGCTCACGCCATGAGGGACGTCAGAGCGGCTGGCCGCGCATCATCGAGGCGCAGCAGCCCGAGAACCGCGCCGCCGCAGAGAAGAACGCGCCCTATTTCGACGGCGTCAACTTCGCGGCGCGGATCACGTGCCCCGTGCGCGTCGTGGTGGGCTTCGCCGACTGCGTCTGCGCTCCGGCAGGCGTCTATGCCGCCTATAACCTCATTCCTTCCAAGGACAAGGAGATCATCCATGGCATAGGAATGGGGCACAGCGTCTACAGCAAATTCTACAAGCAGCTGCGCAAGTGGGAAGCGACACCCGTCCATGCGGAAGAAGCCAGCGTCGGGGCGGACTCGAAGGTCCGTGTGAAGGCGTCCGACGGACTTGCCGAGCATGCGAAGGTCGCGTTCGACCTGCCGGTTGCGGCGGACTGGAAGGTCCTGGCTCAGACAGGCGAGGGTATCAGGGCGGGGCGCGCGTGGCTCCCCGTCGGCAGCGGGAAGACCGTGCCTTGGTACGTGCTGCTACATGACGGCGCAAAGACATATGGCTTCGGCGTCAAGGTGCAGCCGCGCGCGATGTGCGCCTGGCGCGTCAAGCCAGGCAAGGTGGAACTGCTGCTTGACCTCCGCGCCGGCGGGCAGCCGCTCGAACTGGGAGCGCGCACGCTTGAGGCGTGCGAAGTGGTGCGGTGCGAATCTGCTCCCGGCGAAAGCGCGTATGCGACCGGACGGCGGCTTTGCTCGCTCATGTGCCCGAAGCCGCACCTTCTGAAGGAGCCGATGATCGGCTTCAACGACTGGTACGCCGCCTACGGACGAAACACGGCGACGAATTTTCTCGCCGATGCGGAGTTTGTCGTGTCGCTGTGCAAGGGAGCTGCGGCACAGCCATACGTTGTGATGGACGACGGCTGGCAAAAATTCTCGCCTCCGGAAATCGAGCGGCTGACCGGGAGTTTCGGTTCTGGCTACGGGCCGTGGGAAGAGTCGTCAAGCTCGTTTGGAATGGACATGAAGACGTTCTGCTCGAAGATCGCCGCACTCGGCGCAAGACCGGGGCTATGGTACCGTCCGCTCTGCATAGAGGGAAACATGTGCGATCCGTCAGACCCCGCCGTGCTGGCGCGCATCAGCGCTGACATCAGGCGTTTCCGCGAGTGGGGCTTCAAGTTCGTGAAGATCGACTACCTTACGTTCGACTGGTGCGGACACTTCAAGGGGTTTGACGATACGGGGCGGCTCATACGCGACAAGCGGCGGTGGAATGACTCGAAGCATACGACCGCCGAGACCATCGTCGGCCTTTACCGCACGATGCGAGAGGCGGCGGGAGACGACATGGTGATTCTGGGCTGCAATGCGGTAAACCATTTGTGCGCGGGACTGTTCGAGGCGTCGCGGGTGGGGCCGGACACAAGCGGCAAAGACTGGGAACAGACAAAGCGCAACGGCGTTGGCGCAGTGGCTTTCAAGGGCATTGAGAACGGAACGCTCTTCGCCGCCGATCCGGATTGCGCAGGGTTGGCGTCGGAAGGTGCGATACCGTGGGAGAAAAACCGCCTTTGGATCGACCTGCTGTCGCGCAGCGGAATGCCGTTTTTCATTTCATGGCGGCGGACGCTGGCCGATGCCGAGGTGCGCGAGACGCTCTCCGCCGCATTCCGCCGGGCGGCCCAGACGCGCAAGACTGCCGAGGCGCAGGATTGGCTTGAAACCTCCGTCCCAAGCCGCTGGCTCACGGCAGACGGCCTGCGCACATACGCGTGGTAGAAAACCAGGTTATTTCGTCGCCGGAATCCTGACGGACTTGCCGTTCCAGCGCAGTGTGCCGGCGCAGTTCGCAGGACCGGTAGCGGTAGCGACGCCGCCCTTCACCGAAACGGTTATCGGACCGTGCGGAGTGGGGACAGTCCCCTCAACCCAATCTAGCCCGCCAAGGTCGGGAGCGACCACATATTCGGCGTAGCCGGGCTTCGTCGGCTCCACGCCCAGCACATACCGCCCGAAGAGATAGATCGGGCTTGCACCCCACGCATGGCAGAGCGACTTGCCGAACGGACGCCCGTACATCGCGTACTTCGCGGCACCCTTCTCGTCCGGGTTGTACAGTTCCCAGAAGCTCGTCGCCCCTTCGTCAAGCATTCCGCCCCAATAGGCGCGAACCTCGTCCAGCACACGCTCCCGCAACCCCAGACGGCAGAGCGCCTCCAGCTCGTAGAAGCGCATATAGGGCGTCTGTATCTTCATTACGGCATCGTTGAAGATGACGTTCTTCAGCACGGACTCGCGCTGGCCGTCGTTGAAGTAACCGCTTGCGAGGCCGAACATGTTGGGGTAGCGCGTGAGTTGCGCGTCGAGCGTGCCATCGTCCTTCAGCAGATGCATGAGAGCGCCCTTCTCGTCGCTCCAGAAAAGCGGCACGATCTCCGCGCGGAGCTTCGCCGCCCGCTCACGGTACGCCGCATTGCCGCGCCCGATCGTATCGGACACGTACGCCAGCGCCTCCAGCGCCTCCACGAGCAGCATCTGCTCGAAGCTCGTCACGCCGCCGGTGTTGTGCAGCGTCTCGGGCGCCCAGTCGATGAACATCCAGTCGCCAGGCCGGTCGTGCGGACGCCCATTGGCGTCGAGCCGTCCGATCGCGAAGTCCATCAGCGAGACCATGCGATCGTAGGCTTGCTCCAGGAAGACGCGGTCGCCAGTGTAGAGGTAGTATTCGCGAACGGACAAGAACCAGTAGAACGTATAGTCCATTATCTGGTTGACGTGCATCACGACCGGATCGCCGCCGCGCTGGTAGAAGAGCGTATCCCTGGCAAGTCCGCTCTCGCCGAAAAGGTAATAGCCCATGAGATAGCTCTGCCGCGCGTCGCCGCTCCATGTCCAGCGGTCGCGCTTTGCGCCCTCGATGTAGATCTCGCGCGTCGTAAGCTCCAGCGTCCGCGCCGACACCTCCCAGATGCGGTTCAGCCGTTCGTCCGAGCAGCGGAACGCGCCGACGCGCGAAAGCGGACAAAGCTCCTCGTCCATCGCCACGCCTTCCACCGACACGCCGTCTTCGGGAATAACGTGCACATAACGCCAGCCGCGCGACACCTTGAGCCGCTGCTCGTCGCCCGGCTCCGCCTCGACGTACTCCCACTGGTCTGGGCCGTTGAAGTCTTCGCACATGGCCTCGGGCTCGCTTTCGCCGTATACGATGCGAATGCGTCCCTTGCCCTTCACGCCCTTGAGCCTTAGGAAGCCGAACGTCTCGCGCCCGAAGTCGGCGAAGACGTGTCCGCCGAGAATCCGCTTCTGCGACACAGGCTCCGCATGGCGCACGGCGAGCGTGACGGAAGCCGGACGCGTCACGGGCGAGTCAAACTGCGCACGCGTCTCGGCCGGCGGCGAAACCATACCCGGCTGCCACGCCGCCGACATGCGCCAGTCGGCCTTCCAGGAGGAATCGGTCCTGACGGTCGGGCCGTTCATGTAAAGCGCGGGAGGCCTGCCTTGCGAATAGACGCGGGCGACAAGCGTGTAGCGTCCGGCGGGCAGCACGAACCGGTTGGAGACCACGCCCGGCATCGGCGACCTAAGGCCAAGGCCCATTATCCGGCATACGCCCTCAGTTGCAAGCTCCACCGTCTCGGGCGCCTTGAGGTCGACGTCCTTGCGGAAGTCGACGAGCGGGTGCGGCGCATACGTCGGCCAGAAAACTGGATAGCCGCCGCCGTACTCGATGCGCCGCGCCTGAAGGTCGTTCCCGCGCCAGAGCGCATAGTCGCCGGGATACCAGATCCACGAGGCCTCGCCGCTTGCTCCATTCAGGACCAGCGCAACCCACGCGGCACAGAGCGTCAACACGACCTTCATACGAAGAGATAGTCCTTCAGCAGGAGATAGTTCTTCTTGACGCCGAGATCCTGCATCCAGCACTTCACGTAGTTCGTGAGCCACGTGCCGGAACCCGGCCCGCCGCCGCTGTTGTTCTCCCAAAGCCAGCTGGGCGTCGGCCAAACTGCCGCCTCAGGCTTGACGGCGGCGTAGAATTCCTTGTCGGTTCCGTTTTGGCCGTGGTGCGCGAGGAAAACGATGTCATGCTTCAGGCGCGAACCCAGCTTCTTCATCGCGTCGCGTCCGCCCTCCACGCCCATGTCGCCCGTTTCAAGCCACGTCTTGCCGCCCGCCTTCACGGAGATCATCACGGACGAGTTGTTGATGGTGTTCCCGTCGCAGAGGAACGGCGCGTTAAGGATTTCGAACGACCAGCTGCCAAACTGCACGACGCGCCCTAGCGAGCAGTCGCCGCGTTTCACGTCCTTCAGGCTTTTGCCGAGCACGTTGTCGCAGAAGTTCGTCAGGTATGGCCTAGAACCTGGTTCGCGCTTGAGCATCCATTCGCAGTCAGGGAAGTTGTAAAGCAGTTCGCCGATGGTCACGCCGTAGAAGTCTGGCTTCTCCGCCATGGTGACGAGCGCGCCGTAGTGGTCACCGTGGGCATGCGTGATAAACCAGTAGTCGACATGGCCGCCCAGCTTGTGCAGGAAATCGCCGAGGAACCTTCCGTCCCCGCCACGAGTGAGATTTCCGCCGTCTACGACGAGTATCTTGCCTTCCGGCGAAACGAACACCGTCGAGAGCGAAATGCTGTCGATGCGGCTGGAGAGCGCATAGACGCGCCCGCCGCCCGACAGCATCTTGACCGTCTGAAGGTCCTTGAAGACGACGTCCGGCGTCGTCAACGCCGCATTGCCTGCGGAAGGTGAACCCAACGTGCCGCGGACTCCGCCCGCAGCAGCGAGCGCGACGCCGCCCGTCAGAAAACCTTTTCTTGTAACCATATCCAACTCCTTTGAACAATTTCTCAAGAACAACGAGTATTATATGCTTTATGCGGTAACGCCGCAAGGGAGTTTGCACTTATTACGGACGAACACAGGCATCATCTTGCACTTTATCCCGACGAATATCCTCCATCAATTGCACTTTATGCCGACGAACAGATTCAATCTGTGGCCATTCAATTCTTATCTCGGCACCAGCTCGTATCCTGCAATGAAGATTCGGTTTGTCGCCGTAGAGCCGGGAATGTACTCCGGTCCCTCGAACTTCGCCGCGACCCTGATGTCGAACTTCTTTCCAGACAGAAGCGGATAACCGAACGGCGCCTGTACCTGCCACGCCCGCGTAAAGAACAGCATCGCGTTGTCAGGTATTGTCGTGTTCTCAAGCGTGTACCAATGGTAGCCAGGCGAAGTGTCGATATTCTTGAACTCGCGACCGCCAGTCACTTTCTTGGTTCCCGTATCATAGACGCCAAACGAGAACGGCAGCGAAAGATAGCCGTGCGCGTTCGGTTCCGTCTCGAACGCCACTGCCTTGCCGCAGATCGGCGACTCCGGGTCGTCGATGACGCCGCCGCGCCGCCCCCGTTCGTTGACGTGGGACAGGTCGAGGTGGCTCACGTCCGCAACATAGGTGCCGTCCGCGCGGCGCAGCGGCATCTTTCGGCGGTACTCCGCAAGCTTGTCCGTGCCGAGACGGGCGTTCTTTACGCGGCGCAAGTATGTCGGCGCGTCCTTTGCTCGCTTCTCCGCTTCGTCCCAGAGCGCGGACATCGCCGCAAGGTCGTCGTCGCTGATGAACGTGAACTCGTTCGACCATCCGACAACGGCCTTGGCACGGACACGCGCCTCCTCCAGACGTCGCCGCGCCGCGAACACCGCCTTCGCCGCCGGGCCGAAATACCGCCGGAACGCATCGCGTATAAGCGTCGCTTCGTCAAGGTACGGATCCTCGAAAAAACGCGACTCGATGTAGAACTTGATCTCCCACAGGTCGGAGACGAGCGGATACTCGTGCTCCCAGAAGATTCCTGAAGCGCCGTTCGCGATGTAGTGACGGTACGTGTCGGCGTAATGGAACTCGCTCGCATAGGGGAAGCCCAGCGTACGATTGTCGAAGGTGATCGCGTAGTCCCACACGAACAGATGCGAGAACTTTCCCTGCCAACCCGCCAGCAATTTCACGAACACGTCATTGCCCGGCTCGAGGATTGACGCCGCCGCGTTCGAACGCGTGTCGCACAGCTTCACAATCACGTTGTCCGCCGCGCGCACCCCGCCCTTCGGCGGCTCGTCCGTATAAAGGTAGGCGAGCGTCGTTAGGAATATTTCCGGACGCTCCTTCGCGATTTCCGCCGCAAGCGCGTTCACGAACCTAAGGTACTGTCCGCTCTTGCCCCACTTCTCGTACTCGGCCTTGCAGGCCTCGCATTCGCATGCCTTGCCGTTGTCGTTCATCGAGATTTCGTAGAGTCGCGGCGGCACAAGCCCCTTCTCACGCGCCGTGGCGTCGCCCTTCGCGATCATCTCCCGCAGCTTGCCGAGGAACGCCGCCTTGAGGTCGGGGTTTGCAAGGCAGAGCTGCCCGTCGAACTGCCCGCCGATACGCTTGCCTCCGACGAGCGAATACCACTCGGGGTGTTCCTTGCCGTACTTGCTCCACGGCAAGTACATGTCGAACGTGTGCGCATGGTCGGGCGGGCCGTACTCCACGCCGCCGCCCCACTCCGCCGGAATCGGGACAAGTCCGTTCGAGTTCAGCCGGCGGCGAATCGCAAGGCGCGGATCGGCCTCCGCGCGGTTGTGGCTGCGGTGTATGCTGCGGTAAAGGAACGCGGGCTTGCCCGAAACGTCAAGCGCGGGCAGGGCGAGCGAATCATGCATGGGCGCGTCCTCCTCGCGGTCGCTCCACCACCGCACGTCGCAGAAGTCCTCCAGGAAGTGCGATACGGCGTAAAGCGTGCCGCGCGTACCGCCGCCGACAAGCACCACGTCCTTGCCGAACGAACGGACGATCCAGCGGTCCTCGTCGATCTGCTCAGCCGCAAGCCCCTTCGCCCTCGCCAGCACCGTGTCGCCAACGTGGAACACGACGTCCGTCGCGCCGCCGACCGTTATCTTTCCCGACGGCACGCATTTCTCGAGATACGCGCCCAGCTCCTTCGCAGCCGTCGCCTCATACGGCTTCGGCACATCAGGCGAAACGATGGCGATCGCAGCAGCAAGGATAAAAGTCATCGTCAGTTTATTGCACAACAATCAACGTGCCTGTCGACTGGCCAAGCCACGTAAGGCGAACTGTCGCGGGGCTCGTCCCTTCCGTGTATGTGTAGGAGTTGCCGTTGTGATACTCCCTGCTCGACCAAGTGCCATTGGAAAGCGTTTCGATCGAATAGCGCTCCACAGGCACTGTTTCACCGTTCCTGTCGACAGTGGTCGCCGCAGTGAACGTCCATTCGCCCTCAACCTTGTAAGCGCCAGCCTCGGCCTGTACCGCGCCTTCGCCGCCGGCGACGACATAAACGTTCGTCACGCCCAGCTCGCCGAAGTAGCGCACTGCATCGATGTTGCGGTTGCGCACGATCTCCTCTTCCGTCAGCGCACGGTCGTAAATGCGGAAGCTCTTCACCGTACCGACAAACAGCTGATTCCTGTCCAGTTTGCCAAAACCGCCGATGCAGTAGGCCGTATCCTGGAAAGAACCCACCGTGCCAAACTGGTAGAACCCATCGTTGATGCCGCCGGACGTGGGAATCGTCGTTCCCTGAAACATCTTCGCCGTCTTGTCGGAGGCATCGAAAATCGCCGTCGCGTAGTCATATTTTCCGGACTCGTTCTGGAAGTTGGGCCGATTGTTGGCACCCTGCGTGTTGAAATAGAAGCAGTTCGCCCGTGGCAGAGAATTTTTTCCGAGCACGATGGAGAAATTGGCCCAAGCAACGGCCAGAACGTATGCACAGGGGTCGTCGGGTTTGATGTCGGCTATGTCCCCATCAATAAGGCTCTGAATGGACCAGCTTGAAACAGGCCCGACAGCACCGGCTGCGCAGCGGAAGCGGCTGTCGCCCTTAAGCACGAAACCATTCTCCGTCCACGCGCCCGGATCGCGCCCGCCCACCGTCGCAAGGCTTTCCGCCGTATCCCAAGCGGTGGCACCCGCATTCAGGCGCTGAACGAACAAGTCGTTGGCCGAACCCGCGAAACCAAGGTTCACCCAATTCACCGTGTTGGTCAAACGCGACAGATAACGGCCGGCGTTGAGAATGCCGTCGTAGTTCACGAAAAGACCCGCCTGGGAGTAGTCGTCGAACGAGTAGTCCGACGCCGAACGCAGTCCACGCACCGACTTCCAGTGCCACGTCAGGCGAACCTTGCCAGCCGCCGTGGTGTAGGCGTAGGATGTTCCGGCATACGCGGCAGGCACACCCCAGCCGCCAGCCGCGCTCCACGTCTCGACCGTATAGCCGTCGTTGGTGTAGGCAATGTTATTGACAGTCACGGACGCGGGCGCGGTGAAGGTGTAGGAGCCGACGACTTCATACGCACCATCCTCCTCGTTGCCCTGAAGCCTGGGGTTTGTCGTGGCCACGACGATGTTCGTCGTGGCGGGCGCATGGAAATAGCGCCAGTTGTCAACCACGCGATTCTGCACCAGTTCGGCTTGGCTGAGCACTCGGCTGTAGTAGCGGAAATTCTTGAGCGTACCGATTAGGCGATGTTCCACAGTGCTGGATCCGTAGCCACCAAAGCAGTACCCGTTTTCGGTATGCCCGATCACGGATTCATACTGCTTGAAGCCACTCCCGGAATCCGGCGGCGTCGTTCCGCTGAAAAGTCTTGCCGTTTTGTCCGTGCCGTTCAAGATTGCCGTCACATAGTCGTACGCAGGCACGTTAATGTATGGGTAGTTTGCGGCCAACTCGGCCTTGTTAACCTGCGTTCTCCAGAAAAGGAGCTTTGAATCCCTTCCGAGCTGAAAGGCCATATAGGCATTGCTCAATCCGAACGGATAAGCACTCCCCGCAATCTGATCGCTGGCCCTCACATCCATAAGCTGCTGGAAGGTGTAGCTGGTTCCCGTCGCAATCCCGCCGGAGCAGCGAAAGCGCCCTTCGCCATTTAACACGAAGCCGTTCTCCGTCCAGGATCCCGGGTTGCGCCCGTTCACCGTGTCGAGATTCGTTGCCGTGTCCCATCCGGTGCGCGCGGCGTTCAACCGCTGGACAAACACGTCATTGGCCGAACCGCTGGAGCCGAGGTTCTTCCATGTGGTCGCCGTCGTGGAGTGCGGCTGGTCGCGCCCGACGTTGTTGATGCCGTCGTAGAACCAGACGAGGCCGTCCCACACGTAGTCGTTGATGTCGTAGGTGACGAGACCATCCCCCGCCGTCCACTGCCACGTGAGGCGGACGAGTGCGCCATCCGTCGCCGCGTAGGAGGTTTCGCCGTCATGCGCAACGGGTGCGCTCCACGCGCTGCCGTCCCACGTTTCGACCGTGAAGCCTGTGCAGGAGTAGGTACGGCGGCGGGCGACCGTCGTCGCCGGCGCGGTGAAGGTGAAGCCATTCGCGTCGAGCGCATAGCAGCCGTTTGGCTGGTCGGCGTTCACGAACGGGACCTGCGACGCCACCACGACGTTCGTTACGGGCAGCGAAGCCTGCCGCCCGAAGAAGCGCGCCTCGTCAACTACGCGGTTCCAAGCCAGTTCCTCGTTTGAAAGGGCACGGTTGTAGTAGCGGAAGAACTTAAGCGTGCCGATGAAGGCAGTGCCGCCGGACAAGGTACAGCCGAGACAGTACTTGCCTTCCGAGTGTCCCGAGACCGAAGCATACTGCCTGAATCCGTCGCCCGATGTCGGCGGCACAATGCCATCGAACAACGCCGTCGTGTTGTCGCTGCCGTTGACGATCGCCGTTACGTAGTCAAGCGAACTGCCGTCCAGGGAAGAGTAGTTATTGGAATCATTGTATGACATCTTCGTTCGCCAGTAAAGCTTGCTGTCTGCCTTGTTGATGCAGAGGGCGAAATAAGCGGAAGAAACGGACAACACAAATCCGCCGTCGCCTTCTTGCTGGACGGAGCTTTGCGCGTCCAGCAGAAACTGCAGCGAATAGCTGGTGCCAGCATCAATGCGCCCCGTTTCGCAGCGCATGCGGCTGGTGCCCTTGAAGACGAAACCATTCTCCGTCCATTCGCCGTAGGTGCCAGACGCAAGCTCTTCGGCTGAAGCGGCCGGCCAATTAGCCACCGCCTTCTGAAGGAACACGTTGTTGTTCGCGCCAGCCGAGCCGAGGTTCACCCATGTGAGGGCGTTGGTGGAATGCGGCTGGTCCGCGCCGACATTGCGGATGCCGTCGTAGTTCCACACCGCGCCCGAAACGTAATCGCCCACGTCGAACGCCTTGTATGCGGGATTGTCCCAATACTTTATGCCGGCATTTGCCGCAAACGCAAATATCGCCAGCAAAACCGCAGCCGCCAATCTGACACCTTTCACTTCATGTCCTCCAATTAAGACTTTGCCATGTATTATACCATATTCCCGTCACGCCACGAACGCCGCGGCGGACCGAATGGGTTTGCCCTTCTTGCCGAAGCACTCCATAGGAGTCACGTCGAAACGGAGATGGACGCCCTTTGGCAACTCGGAAAGGGCGAAGACGCACGACCCGGGCTTGCCGGCCTTTGATGCCGGCAGATAGAAGTCCGGCGCGAGTGCACGCCGCGTCGCCGCCACCATCTCCACGTCGTCTTCCACGACGACCGCCTGCACCTCATATTCGAACACCCGGCATTTCGCACGCGTCTCGGCGGACGGGAACGTCACCTCCACCTGTGTCGGATTTTCAGGCGCGGGCTTGTCCTTCTCGGCCTTTGGCGGCACGAGCGCGACCTTCACGGCGGCGCCCGCCGCGAACTCCGGCGCAGTACGCACGGGAATCCGCTTTGCGTAGGAGTACGGTTTCTCGGCCGCCTTGCCAATCGGCAGGATCCAGTCGTCGCCGAGGGACTCGCCCCAGACGAATTCGCGCCGCTCGATGCGGATATGGTCGTCGCAAATCGTGAGCAGCATCCCCTGCTTGCCGTCGTCCGTGGGGATTTTTGACATCTGGCGCTGGCGCTGCTCCACCCGCCCGAAGCCGTTTCCACCTGCATTCTCGCGGAAGTTGTAGTCGAGCGAGGTATAAGAGAGCGAACTTGTGCCGATCGACGTGAAAGCACCCTGCCACACCGACCGCTCGTCCGTGAGCGTGTAGTGCGAATGGCCGGAGAACGCTATCGCGTTCGCGTATGGCGACAGGGCCTTGGTCGAGGCGCCGTCGTCGTGGCCCCACGCCCATGCGCCGTAGCAGGTGTCTTTCGGATGCGAATGCTGAAAATAGAAGAACGGCAGCGCCGGATCGAGCGTCTTGCCATTCGCGGCAAGCCAGTCCCCCAGGCCGCCTATGCCCGGCCAGTGCGCGCCGACGAAAGTGTAGCCCTTCACCGTCTTGGAAAAGAGCGGCTTGTACTCTTCGTGGAACGCGCGTTCCCAGCATCCCTTGGGGTCGAACTTTATGAGCTTGCGGGCACGCTCGGCCGGATCGGGGAAATTCTTCTCCATCCAGTTCGCGACATCGTGGTTGCCGTACTCCAGGAGCTGCGCCACGGGACGGCCCTCCGGCGTCTTGTTGTCGGGAAACACCTTGAACCAGGCGTCCGCCACGAGCTGGAGCTGCGAGACGAGCCCCTGATCGGCCATGTCGCCCGCGACCAGCACCGCGTCAACACCTTGAGCCCGGTACCATTCGAGCGCCTTCACGAAGTCCGCCTGCGAATTCTCGTTTCGTACGTGAATATCGCTCAGCACGGCGAGCTTGAGCAGAGGCGTGCCGCCAACCGCGCCCGCCGGCGCGGCAAACATCCGCCGTGCGCCTGCCGCCGCTACGGCCATGGATCCGATGAGAAAGTTCTTGCGCGTGATACCAGTGTTCTTCATAAGCCGATCAATTCCCTTTTGCGGTCAAGATTCTTACGGGGCCGAACAGGCCGCTCTCGCGGTTCTGAAGGTCACCCGGCGCCTGACGCGACTCGTAGCCTGAGCACGGCGGATAATCCGCCGCGATGCGCGCGCGAACCACCCTGTCGCCCAGCAGCGTCGAGAGGAGATTCGCAACCGTCACTTCAAGAACGTTCCTTCCCTTCGCAAGCGTCGCATTCCACCGGAACGGACCGAAGAAACGGTTTCCGAGATCCTCGCCGTTGAGCCGCACGCCTGCACACCAACAGACGCGTCCGAGGTCAACCTGAACTTCACGCGCGGCATCGGAATCGAACTCAATGCGATAGACCGCCTTTCCGCAGAAGGTTTCGCCCAGCTGCGCCCTCCAGTCCCCTAGCCGAACCGGCGCGGGAGCGTCGTCGACGGCGCGGACGACGAAGTCTTCCTTGCCCGCCTCGTGAGAGAAGACACGACTGACGGTCCAGCCACCGGTCAGCGCGGCTAACGTCTCGTCGTACTTCTTCGGCTCGGGCAGTTCCGGTTCCGCTCCCGTCACGAACATGGCCGACCCGCAACCGGCGAAGCCCCATTCGACCGTGCCACCCTTCGAAGCGACTGCGACAAGCTTGCCGCACTCGGCGTCATAGCGGGAAATCGGTCCGCTCTCCTTGAATTCGATGCGGACGCTTTGGGCGTCCTTCGATTCGTTCACCACAAGGTAGATGTTCCTCTCCCCGTCGACGCGCTTCATCACCCGCAGCTGCGACGCACCGATTCCGCGAATCCGCAGCGTTTCAGGCAGCCGGGAAAGATCTGAGCCGTCGGCGACGATTCCGCCCGCCTTGCGGAACGCCTCAACCTTGGCGCGCGCGGCATCGGACATCCATTTCGAGGACGGCAGGACCAATGCCCGGTACTTCATCGCCCCGACCTTGATCGCGCCGTCGCCTGTCACCTCCGCCGAGGCAAGCGAACCGTCGCCCACGAAATCATAGTCGCGGTTCATCCTGTCGAGCGCGGACGCGACGGCGTAGTGGCTGGCGGCGGCGGCTTCCCTGTCCGCCCCACCCGCCCACAGGCCGCGCGTATCGAAAAGGACGGCAGTTTCCGCGCCGGGACGCCCGTTCGCCATGAATGCCGCCGTCCGCTCGATGTACCTGAACCAGTGCGGCTCGAAATCCCAGCAAGGCGTGACGGGGCCGGAATGCGGCTCGAAGAGAAGCATCCACTGCCGGGCGTTCGATACGGCATAGTAGCCGAAGACGAACCGGTTGATGCCGCGCACGAGCTGATAGTCGACGACCCATTTCATCTGGTCCGGCGTGCAGCCGTCCCCGAATATGGCGAAGGATTCCGAGAGCGCGAAGCGTCCGCCGTTCTGGTGCATGGCCGAGGCGGCGTAGCGCGGGAACGGCAGCGTCGTCGCGTCCCGTCCGTCAGTCGGCGGGAACAGCTGGCGCCAGATCACGTCCACACCGGGACAGTCCATGGCGCGGAGCGAGCGCATGAGATCGCCGTGCCCGCCGAATTCGACTCCTTCCTCGATGCGGTGCTCGACGTTCAGGTGGCCGCCGGAAATCATTCCATGGGCGCGGCACCAGTCGCGGATCGGCAGCATGAACCGCTCCAGGAACAGGTCGGCGCGCACATCGTTGTAGTCGATGCGAAGTTTCGCAAGCCGGTCGTCCGTCTCGTCCTTGCGCTGGAGAAGCTCCTTCACGTGCGGACGCAGGTCATAGCCTTTCTTCTCCTTGAAGACCTGGTCGAAGTCTGCTGTCCACGCAAGGCTGGAACGATCCGCCGAGCATGCCAACGGCATGCTCGGCTCGTCGGTAAAGGCGAAGCGCACCGTCTTGCCGATGTCGTCCGGCATCGCCTTTGCGTAGGCGTCGTGCGTAAGCGCGAGAAACGCCTCCGTCGTCCCCTTCTCGGCGATCGACGGATACGGAGGATTTCCGCCGTGCTGCTCGACGACCACCTTCGGTTCGCCGTCGGCGGAAAGCGCCAGCCTCCGACGGCAGAACGCGCCCTTGGCATCTGCCTTGGCGACCAGGCCGCACGCGCCTCCCGACGGCCACCCGCCCTCGTCGTAAAGCCATGCGTCCATGCCGAGTTCGCGCGCACGCCTCACGACCTTGGCGAAGACGTCAAGATACTCCGGCGTCAGGTAGTCCGGATCCATGTGCGATTCGATGATGCCCCTGCGGAAACCCTTCGGGAACGGATGAATGCACACGCTTCTCACGTCATGCGCGCGCATGTCTTCCAGCTGCACGATGAGCACGGCCGGGGCGAGCTTCGCGTTCCACATCCAGAAATAGCCGGGCGAAAACGCAGGGTCGATTTCCGCTGCCGACGCACCTGCCGCAGCCGCGAAAATCGCCACCGCAATTGCAGCCTTAAGTCTTTTCATGAGCCTTCATTCTCCCTTAGCCTTCAGAATTGCGATGTCACGCACCCAGAAGGTGAGACGCATGCCGTTGGGATTGCCGCCGAGGCGTATCGCGGTAACGTCCGAGAGGTCTCCGGCGGCGAGTGAAGGAAGCTCGACGTAGCGCCGCTCCCACGAGCCGGACGGCGCGGCATACGAGAACCAGTCGCTCGACGAACCGCCCTTGTCGCCGCGCACCAGCATAAGGTATCTGCGCCCGAAGTCGTTCTCAACCTTGTCCTGCGCGGTCTTGACCTCGAACGCAACGCGAAGGACACCCTTCATGCTTTCACGGGGCAGCGAGAGCGGCAGCACCGGGTAGAACCAGCGTCCTACGCCGGGATCGGTCCATGCGACGTCGAAGCGCACAGCCTGTTCCTCCTCGTCCCATCTTACGGAATACTCTGCGGCAGAATCGTTGCGCTTCCACACGGCAGGATCCTTCCAACCGAGCGGAACGGATACGCACGAGGCAAGGAACCTCTTCTCGAAAAGGACAGGCATCGTGAGGCGCGTCGTCCGGCGTCCGCCGAAGACGCCACGCAGGACGAGCATCGCGTCCGCCGAAGAGTCCCCCGGCTCAAGGACGCAGTCGAACTCGACCGGCGCAGAGCCGCAAGGGCCGAGGACGACCGGTTCGGCGGGGAGTCCGCGAAGCCGCGCACCGACCGCTTCGACGACACCTGTCTTCGCCGCATCGCCAAAGTTCCAGACCTGAACGCACAGGCGCGGCGAATCCGTCTTGGCTACGGCCTGCGTCTTCGTCTTCTCGAAGTCGCCGGGCGAGAGATCCACGCGGAAGACGACGGAGATATCCTCGTCCGGCACATCTGGCGTTCCATCCTCCATCGAACGCGCCGGTTCGTCGGCGCGAAGTCCGCGAAGCCCCGAAACGTAGGCGGGGAAGCGCGTCGCTGAGAGCGAGAGCGTTCCTCCCGCATCTGGCGTGACGGAAGAGACGTAGCCGCAGAGATCGGAAAGGCGGAATGCGCGGCCCGCCGACGGAAGCTTCAGCTGCAACTTCCGTGCAAAGCCGGGCGTGGCCTTGACGAGTGCGGATCCCGACGTCGAGGTATCTACGGGAGATTCTGACCAGAAGGCAACGGTCTGGGAGCCATCGGGGTGATTGAAGAGGTATGCGCGAAGACCCTTTTCAACGCGAAGGGCTCCGGCGAGACGCGCGTCTCCAAGTTCGCGCGTCATGGCGCTCATGGCGGCATATGCTGGCTTTGCCGTTCCGTCGCGGCGCAGTATTCCCCAGTCTTTTGCGCCGCCGCGCTCGTTGTAGGCGGCAAGGATAAAGAAGTAGTTGCGCGCGACGCCTTCCATCTGCAACGCGACCTGCGACTTGGCGCAGAACTCCGCTACGACAATCTCCTGTTCGTACGAATGGGCCTTGTTGCCCTTGCGGACGCTCTCTTTTTTTGACGGGCCCTCGAAGTTCGTTCCGCATTCGGTAAGCCAGACGGGGCGGCCGGCTGCTCCGCCGCGGCGAAGCGCGTCGCGCATCGCGGCGAACATCTCCTTGTACTGCGCCGGCGCTACGTAGGTGTGGTAGTTGAACACGTCGAAATAGCGGGCGGCGTCGTTCGCGAAAAGAGTCCGCTCGTAGGGAGAGTCGGGCATCTGGCAGAGCGCGCCGCCGAGAACCGGCGAACCGGGCCGCGCAGCCTTCGCGCCTAGATACGCGGCCTTGAGCGCGGCGGCGTAGTCCCATACCGGCTCGGGCGCAAACCCGATGTCCGGCTCGTTCCAGAACTCCCAGTCCTCCACCGTGTCGCCGAACGCGCCTGCGGCGGCGCGGCAGAAGCGGTAGAGCGCGTTCAAGTCGCCCGGCAGCTTTTGGAGCCGCCCCGCCCACTCCGGAGTGTCGTGGAATATGCCGGAAACGCCGATGCCGCGCTCCTTGAAGAGCCTTGCCGTGTCAATGTAGTACGAAAAGCCCGGCGCGGCGTCTGGCGAAGGCTGCACGGCGCGCCAGCTCATGCGGTCGCGGACATGCGTCAGTCCGGCCAAATATGCCAGGTCTGCGACGGTGCGCCGCCTGTCGCCACCGTTCCACGGACAGTCGATCGCGCTCGGCACGGCAAGCTGGCTTGCAGCGCAATCCGCACCGTAGAACGATCCGGAAACCTTCGGACGCGTCTTCGGGTCGGGCACGACGGCGAGCGAGGCGAGGCATCGCGGTTCATTCGTCGGATTTGCCGCGCCCACCAGCCGATAGTATCCGGAGGGGAGCGGCGGCAACGTGGCCTTGCCGACATCGTCAAAGGTTCCAGAAACATTCGTCGGACGGTTCCGCCAGTTAAGAAGCGTCCATGCGGCATTCGGTTCGCCGCCGCACGCCGTGACTGGAGAGCGTTCAACGGCGACATGCCCCGGCGCATCGAACGTGACGGCGGCCGAAGCCGCCGTCACGCAACCGAAACACGCGGCCGCAAGCGCCGCCGCACGGCAATTCGCCAAACGCTTCTTCACGTAAAAAGATAGTCCTTCAGAAGCACGTAGTTCTTCTTCACGCCGAGATCCTGCATCCAGCACTTCGTGTAGTTAGTCCGGTACGGGCCGGAGCCGTAGGTGCCGTTAGTGACGCGGTTGTCCCAGAGCCAGCTCGGGAGCGGCCACACCGCGGCCTCCGGCGCGACCGCCGCGTAGAAGTCCTTGTCCGTTCCGTTCTGCCCGTGGTGCGCGAGAAACACGATGTCGTGCTTCAGGCGGGAACCGAGCTTCTTCATCGCGTCGCGTCCGCCCTCAACGCCCATGTCGCCCGTCTCGAGCCAAGTCTTGCCGCC
The DNA here is from genome assembly GCA_017403825.1 of Kiritimatiellia bacterium. GTDB lineage: Bacteria > Verrucomicrobiota > Kiritimatiellia > RFP12 > UBA1067 > UBA1067. Next base: position 66,487 of record JAFRDO010000066.1, on the reverse strand, counting down.
CGCCTTGACGGAAATCATCACTGACGAGTTGTTGATGGGGTTCCCGTTGTACTTGAACGGCGCGTTGAGGATCTCGAACGACCAGCTGCCGAACTTTACGATGCGCCCCGGGGAGCAGTCGCCGTGCTTGACGTCCTTAAGCCGTCCACCGATGAGATCGTCATAGAACTTCTTGAAATGCGGCACCATGTCCTTCTCAAGCGACTCCATCCACTTGCGATCCGGGAAATTGTAGATCAGCTCGCCGATGCTCACTCCATAGAAGTCTGGCCGCTCCGCCATCGTGACGAGCGCGCCGAAGTGGTCTTCGTGCGCGTGGGTAAGGAACCAGTAATCGACATGACCTCCCAGCTTGTGCAGGAAATCTCCGAGAAACTTCCCGTCACCTCCAAGGTAGAGATGCCCTCCGTCCACGACGAGTATCTTGCCCTCCGGCGAGACGAACACCGTCGAGAGCGAAATGCTGTCAATGCGGCTGGAGAGCGCATAGACGCGCCCTCCGCCCGAAAGCATCTTGACAGTCTGGAGGTCCTTGAAGACGACGTCCGGCGTCGTCAACGCCTTTTTCTCAGGCAACTGGTGGGGCGAGGCGTCCCGCCGAGCCGGAGATGGCTCCGCGCCCAGCGTGCCGCGGACTCCGCCCGCCGCCGCCATCGCGACGCCGCCCCTCAGAAAATCCTTTCGCGTGAACATGCCGGCCTCCTTTCCCTGTCCGCCGCATCAGCGGATAATGATCTTCGTTCCTTTTTCGTAGACTAGCTTCAGTTCATGCGTAGCCGAATAGTAATGCAGCATCCAGTTGCTGTCAGGCGGCAGGTTGGTGGACTTGAACATCGCACCGTCCTTGATGCCGCCGTTAAGCTTGGCTATCGTGTACCGATGGTCGCTGTTCAGCTTCGTGAGGTCGTTCACCTGAAGCGTCATCTTCGAGAGGTCGATCTGCTCCGCATAGTTCACACCATACTGGAGACAATCGCTGTTGCCCGCTGCATCGACGTCAATCTCCAGCACGACATCATCCGCAAGGTTGAGGGCATGATCCATTACTGTCAACGTACCAAGCGAGTCCGCGCCCATGCCAGGCGCAATGGCCGAGGTCACGGTAAGGACCGCACTGCTCGACGTGCCGTGAATGCTCCCGCTGCCCTCGATACGGGCCAACGTCTGGCAGTAGTTGGCGCCGTTCATGATGAAGTTTGCGCCGGCGGCGACACGCATCGTGCAGGTCGCCGGGATTACCCCCGACGCACCAAGCCTGAAATCGCCCTGCATGACCGTCAGCGGCCCGTTGAAGGTGCTGCCCGTGCTGAAGAGGGCGAAGGTGCCCGAACCCCACTTCGTGACGCCGCCGTCGTTCGCGGCAGCACTGATGAGCGCGGGGCGGAAGTAACAGTGGCAGTCGTTCGAGACGACGAATCCGCCTTCCTTGACGTTCCATGTGAGTCCGTTCAATGTGTTGTCGAGGCTATGGTCGCCACCGGCAGTGACCGGGCAGTTATGCGAACTGGCGGTGTTGGCCCATTCGAGCGTTCCGCCGTTGCAGTTCATCGTCGCCTTGTAGGTCGAATGGACATTATGGATGTAGATGTCGCGCGTGACACGGACGACGCCGCCGGTTTCAAGGTTGAGGACAGACTTCGAGGCATCAGACCCGCATCCATCATCGGCAATGCGGATATCCTTCACGTGGAGGCGTCCGCCATTCCGGACCGTTGTCGTAGCAGGACTTTTATGGGCATGAAGAAAATCCCGATCCCCCAAATCAAGAAGGCCGCCGGAAACGACAAGCGTCCCGTTCTGCGTGGCGTAGTAACCGCTTCCCGTCGTAATGACTTCGCCGCCCGAAATCGTGAGGGTTCCGCCGTTGCGGACATGGAGCGAGTTGTCTTGGTCGACGACTCCAGTGTTGCCCTCCAGAAGCGTCGTACCGCTGGCGATGGTGAGCGGTTGTGCGACCCACAGCCGACCGATGTGGTTGGTGCGGCCCGCCCCCGGATTGAGGGTGGTGGTTCCTGTAGAGTGTTCCACCAGCAGGAATCCTGTTTGAGGATTTTCGCACGAAAACGTCCCCTTGATTGTCAGGGAAGACCCGCTGTTGTAGGCGCCGATCCTAGCAGTGACGCCGTTGCCGATACGGAGGTTGCGGTTCGCGTCCAGCGTCGCGCCGCTACCATGGCCAACGAGCACGGAGGAAGTCGTGTTTGACGGGCTCTCGAAAAAGATGTCGTCCGTCGGCGTAGCGGGCTTTGCGCCAAGGGCCCAGCTGGTGGAGGAATCACTTCCCTCAATTCCAATTTGCCAAGAGGTGCTCTTGATATGCAACCCGCCGCGGTAGGTGTGGTTGGCTCCGTTCTCGAACAAAAGATAATTTGTGAGGTTCGACACAATGATGCCGCCGTCCGTCGGAAGGCTGGTATCCGTTCCGATCGGCCGGGGCAGATAAGTGTTGCCGGAGGTCGCGCGGCTTTTTACGACCATGCCGCCTTCACCAATGACCATCTTGGTGTTTCCAAAGGTGACATGATTCTTCCAGTCGTTCCATGTATGAAGCAGCGCACCGCCGTTGAAGTAGATCGTGGGCTTGTTGCTGTTGTTGAGGGCGCCTGTGTTGAACGTCGCCTGGAACGTGCCGTTCGTGAGGACGATCACCTTGCCCGAATAATCCCCATTCCACGGCGAAAAATAGGCGTCGAGGTAACCGCCGTCACCGACGGTGAACGTCCCATTGCCGCCATGCATGCGGAAGCCGAGGTTGGATCCGGTGTCGGTGCAATTCAAGCGGTTGTAAATCGTGAGATTGCCACCATCGGTGTCGAGGACATGGACTGTGACTGGACCGCCCGAAAGCGTATGATTCCCGCCGTAGATGTCGAGTTCGAAGCCCTCCACGCCTTCTGAGACGACCGTGATGTCCGTCGCGCCCTGCGAGTCAAAGCGCGGATTGGAGTTGGATGACGAGTTGACCCAAGCCTTTCGTGCCGTCGTCGATCCGTCCGAAGCCCAGTTCAGTGACGTCGTATCCCAAACAGCGTTCTCCGTCGTACCGCGCCACATGAAGTTTTCGGCGGCGTTCGCGCAAAGAGCCGCAGCCATGCAAGCTGCCGCGACAGCGAAACGGGTAAACTGCGCTTGACCCGACAGAAGTTCCCAGGTCTGTTCGTTTGCTCTCATGACTGCGGCTCCTTTTGTTTGTTTTTGACTTTGATTTAGCGCTTGCACATGAGCGGCACGGAGGAGAAGCCCTCCGGACGGTCGTACAGCTCGCAGTGGCAGTCGCCGAGATGCTTCACCTTGAAGCCGTTCGCCTTGTACTCCTCGTAGTTGAAGGCGTTCAGCTCGTCGATGGCGATCTGGTGGAACTTGTCGAAGTCGGGCCACCACTCCCAGCCGCTGCCGAAGTCGTTGTAGAGGAATGCATCGGCGCACTGCTTGCCCAGCTCCGGCGTCACGTAGAACGCTCCCATCGCAAGGACGTTCACGCCGTTGCCTGTGATGGCGCGGAACGCGGCGGGCACGGACTCGACGACGCCCGCATGCACGCCCGGGCACTTCGACGCCGCGATGTGGATTCCCATTCCGGTGCCGCAGAAGATGAGCGCGCGCTCGAACTCCTTCTCCGTGATCATTGCGCCCACGCGAAGCCCGATGCGGTGGAACATCAGCTCGGTGTCGTTCGGGTCGGAATCGGCCTTCACGCCGATGTCGGTGACCGTCCAGCCCTTCTTTTCCAGATACTCCTTTATCGCTTCCTTCAGCGGGTAGCCCGCAAAGTCCGCAGCCATAAGAATCTGTTTGTCAGCAACTTTTTTCATTGTAGTTTTCTCCTTATGTTCGCAATATACCATAATGTACCGCCCTGCCGCAACCCCTGTATAGACAGGTGCACACCGACCCGGCAGTTGGCGCACACAAGACAGGAATCCGCTTATTTTGAGAATTCTATGCGGAAAAATCTTATCGTCTAAAATCGTTGCCAAACTTACGACGTTTTTCAACCATATGGGAAGAAACTCCGAGTCTGGCAAAGTGGCTCCGCTACCGCTGCGCCTCGCGCTCCGCACTGTCCAGCCACGCTTAAGGCAGTGAATTACGCCGATGCGCCTTGAGGCTACTGGTAGCGGAAGATCGTAGTTGACATGCCGTCGCCCTGTGGCGTGAAGACGATGCGGTCGGTGCCGGAGGAAACCTCGCGCCGCTCGGGGTACAACATCGTCACCTTCGCCCGGCGCGGCAGGCGGATCGTCTTCTCACCCGGCGTCGCGCAGTGGAGCGCCACGCAGGCCGCACTGGCGTAGACGGCTGAATCCGCGTCGTCGTTCCAGATGTGAATGCCCTCCTTCGCGAAAATCGTCCGCAGCTCCGCCGTCGTCATCGGTTTCTCCGGCAGAAGCACGGTCTTGCCCTTCGCCCGCAGATTCGCGACAAGCCTCTCCTTGCCAGGCGTCATATGGTGCAGGTTGCAGAAGATGTACATCTTGTAGTCCTTCAGCTTGCCGTAGGCGACGTCCGCGACGGACGCCGAGTCGAACGGCACGCCGGTGTGCCCGAGCGCGTAGACGAGTCCGCTCGTCCGCTCGTGGCAGAACAGCGCGGAGTCGGCGTTAGTGTAGAGGACGCTCTCGAAGTCGCCAACGACAAGCACCTCGGCAACGCTGCGGCAGTCCTTGATCTCGCGGCGGATAGGATATATCTTACTGAACAGTTCCGTGAACTCCGGCGCGTCGTACCAGCCATAGCCGAAGTCGTAGTACCAGAACCCGCACCCCCAGCAGAGCGACCCGGCGAAGTCGCGCGCCAAGAGCGCGATGTCGTCCGAGCGCGTCTTCGCATGCAGGTTGTCGCCGACTGCCTTGTGCAGCGTCGTGCGCGTGTCGGCTTCGAGAACGGCCAGCTTGCCGCGCCGACGGAAGCCCTCAAGGAGGCACCGTGCATATTCCAGGTTTCCGCCGCCACGCGCGGCGACCGCGTAGTCGTATGGCGAGCAGAGGAAGTCGACGTAGGGCGAGTCGAGAACCGCGTCCGTCTCTATGTGCCAGCCCTCGGCGCGGAACGGCATGCCGAAGAAGTAGCCGTAGTAGTTGCCCACGAGGGCGCGTCCACCACAGGCGTCCTTCACCGCCTTGTCGAATTCCAGCAGGCAGTCGCGCACTTCCCGGCCCATGAAGCGCACGAAGTCGAGCGCGGCGCGGTCCTTCACCGGGTCGCGCATAACGCCGGCAGAAGTGCGAAGCCGCTCCTCCTTCGACGGAATCAGCTTGCCGAACGCCGCCGCCATCGCCTTGCCGGTGTCGGGCATGCACGTCGCCATGCCGTAGTAGTGCCACTCGTGGTAGACGCCGAAGTCCGGACGATACGCGAAGATGCGCTTCGCGTAGGGCGTCGATTCAAGATGGCTCACGAGGCGCGAAATGTAGTCGCACATGTCGCGCCGCCACAGCTTCGACGCGAACGACGGCGCACGGCAGTTCTTGATGTGGTCCCACTCGGTCGGGTTCACCTCCGCGTTGGCGTAGGCGACCAACTCATCGGGGTGCCGGTCCATCCACCACTTCGGCGGGAAGCTGGTCGTGATGCAGAACTGGAAGCGCGCCTCCGGGTCGATGGACAGCACGTCGTGCATCTTGCGTTCGGCGTCGGCGAAGTCGATGGAACCGTCCGGCCGCCACACGTTGGGCGTGAGGACGCCTAGCCCGTACACGTGCATGCCGGCGTCGCGGAACGCCGCCACCTGCCGCCGCAGGCTGCGGTTGCCGCCGTTCCAGTTCTCGTTAACATTGTAATACGCAGTCTCGAACCGCTTCCCGCCGATGTCGAAATAGGACTTGCCGTTTTCGTAAGCGACCTTGCAGACCGGCTTGGTCTCGCGCTCCATCGCCGCCAGCGCCTTCTTGGCACGGGCCTCGCGCGCAGCCTCGACCTTGGCCCGGCGGCGGCGCTCGCCGTAAAGCTCCATCTGCGTCATGTCGGCGACGGACGTCCAAGGCGCGGCGAACAGGTCTCCGTAGACCTTCACCCGGCTCCACTCGGAATCGTCAAAGTCGATTGCAGTCCAGTTAGTCGCTGGTGGTGGGCAAGTAGTGCAGAGCCAGCTGCTGTCCGTATAGACGCTGTCGTGCCGTCCGTCGGCGTACTCCAGGTCGAGCGAGACGCACACGCCCCCGGCGGCGGCAAGGTTCTGCCCCTCGATCGCCAGCACATGGCGGCCAGGCTTCTTCAGAAGCACGGTCAGGTCGGCAGCCTTATCGACAAGCATGGCGGAATGGGGCATCTTCTCGCCATCGACAAAGACCGTGCCCGTATCGTCCACCCACCAGCGGGCCGTCGCCTTCACCAGCCCCTCTTTTGTCTCGAACGTCTTGCGGTAGTAGCGCGACTTACCTATGCCGTCCGTGAACGGCTCGTCCGGGCAGACCCACTGCACAACGCTTACCGGCAGATCGTCGGAAACGTCCACCCCGTAAAGCATCGTCCCCGCAACAACGGTGATAATCGCTGTAAGCAGTTTGCCGTTTATGTTCATTATTTGACTCCAAATCCTTTATTTGGAGGCATTATACCAAATGCCTGCACGTTTTGGCAATGACTTTGCCGATCTTATTGCACGTTTTACATTCGTCGGCAGGATACAGCCTCAATTAAGATCTATTCCTTTTGACTGCGTATCGATAAATTCGTTGACGAAGCGGCGCCAGCCGTCCGGTCCGCCCTTGCCTGCCGCGGCGACCATCCAGACGCGTCCATGAGGCTCCCACTTCTCTCCACCAACGAGGCGGGTGGAGCCGATCGGCGAGAACATCGCGTCCGGATGGGCTGCGCCGTCGCCGGAGATCCAGTAGATGAAGTACCTGACCGTTTCGGCGTAAGTCGCCGCGCCGCACCACGCGCCATCGTCCGAGCGGATCCAGACGGACGAGGACGGCGCTTTCCAGACGTTCTGCGGAGCCTTGAATCCGCCTTTCTTCGTCCAGTCTGCCGCCCATGGCGCATACTGCCTGAAGAACACCTTGACGTCGTCGAACGTCTCGCTGCCGGTGTTTTCGACGCTCGTCATGTTGCAGGCGAACCAGGGTCGGTCCGAAAAAGGCACGATTTCGCAGACGATCCTGAACGATTTCGCTCCACTTGCGCCGGCCGTTGCGACGCGAAGGACTCCGCGATTCTGCAACCACTCGGCGGATTCGACGCGGTCGATGTCCTGATATCTTCCGTGGAAGAGCATAAGGGTGAATCTTCCGATGTCTATGCCGTTGGCGACAATCGAGTCGAAGAGATTGTTTCCCCCGACTTTTCCGTTCATGACAAGTCCCGACTTGGTCGCAAGCGCATACGCATCGCCGTCGCGCGAAAATTCGGAGGATGCCGGCACCGCTGCGTTTCCGGGAAAGACGGCCGCCTTTTTCATTGTCTGCCTGTCAACAGACCTGGCCATTGGCATCTCGCCGCGCGCATGGAGTTCCTCCGCGTTGCGGTGGATGCGCGCGAACATCCCGGTGAGTTCCTTGTATGGTTCGCCGCGCTCGTTGACAAGGCCGTAGTTCGAGTCTTCGGGAAACTTGCGGCTTATGCCGAGCGCGGGCTCGTCAACCCACATGAAATAGTCGTAGCCGACCATGAATGGCAAGGCGAGAAGCGTGTGCGCGAAGAGCTCCGTCGCCTTTGTGCGTTCCGCCTGCGTGCGGAATCTCTGGCCTGCGCCGCTGGACGACGGAAGCCCCGCATCGAGCGCAGGGAAGCTCCATTCCGTAATGATCATCGGCTTCTTCGCCCATTTATAGCGAAGCGCATATGCATCAGCCGCCTTTATCCCGTCCTTGCGCGAGAAGTAAACGACGTTCTCGTCCAAGTCCGCCCAAGGATAGTTGTTGAACGTGAGGATGTCGCATGTCCGGCCCGCTTCTTCCCACACGACCTTGTGCGCCGAACTGAGACCGGCGAACCGCGCACCGAGAAGAAGATGGTTGGGGTCGTGGCGACGGATTGCCGCGGCTATCGTCTCGAAATACCGGCGGGCGGCGAGACGGAGGAATTCCGTCTTCACGGACTCGGGAATGGAGCCGGCGGCGATTTTCCGCCCTGCTAGAAAACCGTCAAGCGCGGCTCTCGCCGAATGCGAAGGCGGCATTGAGGCCACGGCGTCAAAAATGCCGGTCGAAGACGCTCCCCTCGCGTCCCATGCGAGTTCGTTGTCGAAGAAGTAGCCGAGAAGGGAGCGGTTTTCCTTCTGCGGTGCGCAGAGCCGTGCCGCACATTGATCGCAGTACGCCGCAAAGTCTGGATGAAACACGTTGGGAAAGGCCGAGCCGGGAGTCCCTTCGAACTTGCTGATCGCGCAATCGCCTCCTTTTGCGCAGAAACTCTGACCGACGCCAAGGAACTCGATGTGCACAAGACCGCGATTTCGAAGTTCAGGGGAGCATCCCGCGCCGAGTGCGTTGAAGCCCCACGCCTTGAGGCGCGAGAGCGTCTCGGCCTCCCACTCGCCGCGATCCGCAAAGCGCTTCTTCATCTCTTCGTTGTACGGACAGACCCCGAGCGCCTCGCAGAAATGCCCATTCCAGTTGGCATGGTCAACGCCGCGCAGAAAAACCTTGCGTCCGTCCGGTCCGACGACCCACCATCTTCCGCTGTCACTCTTGCGGACACTGTAGAAACCGTCATTTGGAGCCTCGAGCCGAGGCTCAACCGCCGCAGCCGACATGACTGCGGCGCATATTGCTATGACGCACTGGATCAAGAGCAATCAGCGGATAATGAGAATCACGCCAGCTTTGACCGGTGCGGTATAGACGAGCTTCTTGCCATCGACAACTGCAACCGTACCCTGATGCAGACTGTCGGTATTGTCGAAGGAGAGGTTGTCGGCCAACGCCTGAAGCGCGGCGGCAGAATCATTCGCGCACTCGACAATCGTGATGCTTTCCTCTGGATGCTTCTTGCCGAACGACTGCGCATCAAGCACAAGCCCAGCGCCGGACGCAGCGGTCATGCCGCCGACCACCGTGAGCATCGCCGCGTTCGTCGCATCTGCACCGGACGGCAGCAACATCTTAAGTTTTGCCCCCGCACCGACGGAAAGCGATTCGACGACCGTCTCGTCCAGCGTCACCGTGTAGTCTCCGTCCGGCAACGCAACTGCATCCGACGCGCCCGGAGCTTTCACCGAGGCCTGCCCGTAAACCGTCCAGTTACTGTTCGTAAAGAACCCGTCGCCTGCGCTCGCCCATGTGAAGGTGTTCGCATCAAGGCTGAAGCGACGACGATCAACCTTGTAGTTGTAGGCAACCCGTTCGGGAATTGATGCGTTGTTGTAGGTGCGGATGGCGAAGATGTCGCCCGTAAAGGCATAATAGCTGCCCGACTGTATTCGTCCGCCGACCTGAACATAGCTCGCCCCTTGGCCCCAGTTGTCATTATACGCACCATACTGAATCTTTGCGCCATTTGCGTAGGCCGCCTCACTCCCGTCTGTCAGAATTCCCGTCAGCGAATAACGCCCGACCGTAGATTGCGTGAAATTGGTTGTCGCCCACTGGCTCCGCCACTGGACACGATTCCCCGCTAACGCAAGAACTCTGTTGGCAAGGCCGGCACTGAACGGCATGGATGCGGCACCGTGATTGGCGTTCATAAGCACGACTTCAAGCGTGTTGTATGCCTGATAGTTGGTTCCCGTCGCCGCCATCGTGCTGCTGCCGACGCACATCAACGCCGTATCGGTCCACACGCCGGAGCCGATTGTCAGATCCATGCCGCCCGAAACAAGATTCTTCCATGTGGTCGCGGACGAGTCGTGCTGTCCCCTGCCGACGTTGTCCGTGCCGTCCCAATGCGCGGTCAGCCCTTCCTGAATATAGCTTGAGCTTGTCAAGAACCGCTTGCAGTCGATCTGGTGGTTACGCGCCAGTTCGGCTTTAGTGAGGCGTCGGCTGTAGAGACGGATTGCATACACCTCGCCGTACCACAGATAGGGATTTGACGTGTTCAAGCGCCCGCCAATCGATATGCCCGTCCCTACGCCCCAGCTGTTTCCGCGTGCACCGTCTTCGCGCTGATTCGCGTCCTTGAACACATCCGTCACCTTGCCGTCATCGTCATACCGTCCGGCAAGAAAGTCTATTTCAGATCCCAAAAACGGCTGCTTGACATATTTCGTTACGGTAGATTGGTTGTCTGCCGTGTCGCCAGAGAAATAGGCGCGCTGATTTCCGCCGTCAGCATCGAAAAGGACAAACCTCGTCTTATGTCCGCTATGGAACATCATGCGCGCACCCGAACTCGTCCGCTTGCAGACAACCTCGATCGTCTTGTACTCCGGCGTGACGCCATCCGCAACCGCCGAAACGCCATTTATCACAAGTGCCCGACCCTCCGCATTCCAGGTTGCACTGTTCGTGAGCGTCAGGTCGTAGCCGCCGCCCGCAAGGTTCTTCCACGTCGTCGCGGCCGGATCGTGGACGCCCGTGCCTGCGTTGTCGATGCCGTCCCACTGCACGAGAAGTCCGTCCTGAACGTAGTCCGCGCTTGAAGGCAACTGCTCACCGAAACGCGCCACGTCGATCGCGTGGTTCTGGGCGATTTCCTCAGCCGTCAGTGCGCAGTCATAGATGCGGATTGTCGAGACTTCGCCGTACCAGCCAAATTCCTCGCCAGAACTGCCTCGCCGGGCGCCGATCATCATCACGGAACCAGACCAGAAGTCGTTGGACATCGTAGTGGTTCGCTCTATGCCATCGCCGTACACGGCTGAGGTATTTGCGCTGGTGTTGGCGAACACGCCCGCCATCGAGCGCAGCGAACGCAGGTTGTCGGCTTCGTTATGCCAATTGACGCATTGATGATACGCCTTCGTACCGGAGAAATAACCCTTCGTGGCATTGTCACCATAGTCGAACACCACAAGTTGACGTTTATCACCGTCTCCACTGGTGAAGAGAATGCGCCCATTGTTCGCACCGGGAGCCATCGTCGCTCTGAAGACGACCTCGATGGTCTTGTAGGCAGGCATGGTACTCGTGCCGACGGCGGAAGTCTTGTTGACGACGAGCCTGTCGCCGTTCTTCCAGCATGCGCTGTTCGTGAGCGTCAGGTCGTAGATGCTGCCGGTACCGGCGAGGTTCTTCCAGACCTTCGCGTTCGGGTCGTGCGTTCCCGTGCCGACGTTGTCGATGGCGTCCCATTGGGCGATCAGATGCTCCCTCTGCACGTAGCTCGCACTGGTGTATGGGGTGGCATGCGCCGAAACTGCGAACGCAGCGGCGACAACGGCGAGAAGCGAGACCTTCTTCATGAGAATTGTTCCTTGGTTTTATTTTCTACGCGAATAATAGCATAAAACTCACGGCTATGCAATGGCGAGGAAAACCTTACGCCACGTGCAGTATCGGCTCGTTGTTGAGCGCACGATCGAGAAAAAGCCGGTAGATGCGCCGCATGCCGTCGTCGAACATCGTTTTGTCAAACTGTCCGTCGAGGCGGTCTGCGCACGTCTCGCTTATGAAATCCCTCACCTGCAGTTTCCGCGCCTGATACTTGAACCAGTCCGGCGGAAACGCCGCGTCCACATTCGCCTCGATCTTCTCGACAAGCTCCTTGGCCGCAAGCTTTGCCGCCAGCTCCTGCGCCTTTGTCAGCTTCCTGCCGGAGCAAAGAAGGTCGAATATCTCAAGCTGCTGTTCCGTGAGCCCTTCGCGTTCGGCGCGCTTCTCCTCTTCCTTCATCCGGTCCAGAAGCTCCATCAGGCGCTTGAACGCCTCTTCCGACTCGACGCTCCCGGCATTGTATTCGTCGACGATCTTCTGGTACCGCTCGCTGAACACCGTTCGCGTCTTGTTCTTTCCAAGCAGTTTCGCAAGCTCGTCCTCGACGACTTTGCGCAAGTCGTCGATCATGAGGTTCGGATAGTTCGTCTGCTTGAGCTTCTCGTCGATTTTCGTGACGTCGATCTTTGCAAGGTCGATTTCGCGGCCTTCTCCGTTCTGCACGCCGGAGACCTTTATCGTGACGCGCGAATCCAGCTCCGCCGCGAGCCTCGCTATCGCCTTCTCAAGCCGCGACGAATCAGCCCGTGCGTCCATCATCTTCCGCAAATAAAGAACCGGCGAGAGATACTTGCTCACACGGCCCAGGAAATCGAACACTTCGGGTTTCGACGCCGTCCAGACCGCGTCAACTTTGTTTGTGTAGATGAAGAACCTGTTCCGCCAGTCGTCTTTGGACAGAATCCTGTCCAGGAAATCGTTGAACGCCTCGACCTTGTCGAAACTCTGGTTCTTCGGCAGGTTCGACACTTTGCCGAGATCGATTCCGATTGTCCCGAGAAAGGCTTTCGTGTCTTCAACGCCCTTGTTGAGCGATTCGATCAAATCGTCTATCGGTTTGACCGGCATTGTGATACCAGCGCCTGGCTTGACGTAGATGCCCAGCGCCTTTTCGACGTACTTGAAGATGTTGACGAAATCGACTATCAGTCCGTGGTTCTTGCCGGGAAACACCCTGTTCACGCGGGCGATGGTCTGCATGAGCGTATGCCCCTTCATTGGCTTGTCGAGGTACATCGTGCTCATGCAGGGGATGTCCGTGCCGGTAAGCCACATCGCGCAGACGAACACAAGCGACAGCGGGTGGTTTGGATCCTTGAAGTTGTCTTCTATGTCAGCACCTTCGCTGTCGATTTTGTCGATGCGCTCGCGTATTTCCCTGATGCCGGGAATCCCCTTCTTCGCGAACTGCTGCTCTTCGTTGGCGTCCCCGGAGATCACAACCGCCCGTTCGACCTTGTCCATGTAGTCGATGGCCTTCTGCCAACGGTCGCGCTCCTCCGCCGTCGCCGCATGGATGCGCCGCACGTTCAGTTCCTTGCGGAACTCCGGCCAGTACTTGTTCACGGCGTTGTGGTACTTCACCGCCGTATAGCGGTCAACAGCAACAACCATCGCCTTGCCGCGCCACTCGCGCGTCACGAAGTGCTCGACGATTTTCTTCGCGTTGTCCGTAATCCGTTCGTCCCGCGTCAGAACCTCGATTTCCGCCGCGAACCTGCGCTCGAGCTTCTCGCGTTCGTCCAGCGAAAGCTCTTCCTCGTCACCGATGGCCTCGACGTCGGAATCCATCATGTTCTTGCAGAAATCGACCGTCGGAGCCATGTTGCGGTAGTAGATCGGGCACGTCGAGCCGTCGGCTATCGCGTCGGCGAAGTTGTATTCGGAAATCGTCCCGCCGAACCATTCGCCCGTCTTGCCGAGCGGCGTTCCCGTGAACGCCAGGTAGTTTGCGTTCGGCAATCCCTTGCGCATGTTCGCCGCGAGGTCCTTGTACTGCGTGCGGTGGGCTTCGTCCACCATGACGATGATGTCGTCGCGCGTGGACAGCACCGGATATTCGCGCCCAGGGTCGTATCGGAACTTCTGGATCAGCGTGAAGGTGAAGAGCTTGTTGTCCGAGAGCGCCTCTCGCAGTTTCTCCGCGTTCTTCGGACGCGCCTCGTCCTCCGCTTTCACGACGCCGCACCTCACGAACGTCTTGGCGATCTGCCCGTCGAGGTTCTCGCGGTCGGTGACGACAAGGAACGAGAAATTGCCGCGAAGCTTCCGGATCGCCTTGCGCGCGAGAAAGACCATGGAATAGCTCTTGCCGCTGCCCTGCGTGTGGAAGAAGATGCCGAGCTTTCCTTTCAACGTCTTTCGGTTCGCAAGGCTCGCCATCGCCGCGTTCACGCCAAGGTACTGGTGGTTCTTGGCGAGTATCTTGTTCACCTTCGCCTCAAGTCCGTCGAAAAGGACGAAGTTCTCCACGTAGTCGATAAGCCGCTGAGGATCGAGAAGCCCTTTCGCCAGCAGCTCCAGCGAGCATCCGGCGTAGTCCGTCACGTTCTTCCTCAGCGTCTCGCGGTCGGCGCGCTCGCCCTTCTCGTCCAGCCGCAACCACTCGAAGAAATGTTCCCACGGACTCGCAAACGCGCCGACGCGCGTCTCGCCCGCATTCGAGAGGACGCAAACCTGGTTGAAGGCGAAGAGGTTCGGGATGTCCTTCTTGTAGTTCGCGAGGTTGTCGTTGAATGCGTTCTCCACCTTCCTGTCGGCGTTCTTGAGCTCGATGAACACGAGCGGCAGGCCGTTCACGAAGATGAGCACGTCCGGACGCCTCCACGCGTCGTTTACGCCCCGAATCCACATCTGCCGGACGGCGCGGAAATCATTCTTGTAGGGTTCGTCGAAATTCACCAGCCGGACCGTCTCGCTCTTCTCCTCGCCATCTTTCACAAACTGCACCGGGACGCCATTGCGGATGCGTTCGTACAACTCGCGGTTCACCGTCATGTTCACGCCGTCCGCGCCGCGATATTCACTCAGCTCGCTCGCAACCTCTTCAAGTTTCGCTTCGGGAATCTCCGGGTTCAGCGCCTTCAGGCTCTCGCGCAGGATCGCCGGCAGGACGCACTGGCTCTTGTCATCACGACCCGTGCCGTCGGACAGCTTTTCCCGCACCGCCGTCATGGCGTTGATTTCGGAATAGCCCCAGCCCGCGCCGGTCAGGAATTTCACAAGGGCTTTCTCGATGTCGTCCTCGGTGAGGATCTTAGCCATCAGCAGGGCTCCTTTCTAGGAGTACTAGCTATGCCAGCAGTTCTAGAAGTTCTAGCCAATCTAGAGATTCTAGATTTTCTAGCCATTTAGATTTCCTTTCAATCTGGCGATTTCGGCCCGAAGTGCGGCATTCTCCGCCTTGAGCGCGGCGATTTCCTCGTTCTGGGTCTGGCGGCGTCCAAGCCGGGCGGCTGTCATGCGCTCGCGGATGCCGCCGTTTTCCTTGAAGTCTGCCGCCATTTTCGCCATGTGCGTGCTCATCATCTTGTCGACCATGTGGCAAAGCGTGTTGGCGCAGTTGGCGAATTCCTCGTCGCTCCACTTGGCGAAATAAGGCTCGTAGTCATCAAGCGTGTTGTGCGCACGGCAGAATTTCAGCATCCCGTCGTAGCGAGGGTGAATCTTCGGGCGCCAAAGGGTCAATTGATGCGACCGGAGATAGTCGAGATAGTCTTCCTTGAGTTCTTTGATGCTCGCGCGGGCAACGTTCAGGAGCTTCAGCTCCATTTCCGTGGAAGTCACACCGTCGGCGAAGCCTTCGACTATGTTTTGCTTTCCGCTCCGGGCCGCCTGCACCATCTGATCGACCGTGCGGTCGCCGAATTTTGGCAGAAACCGTCGGCAGAACACGACTGTCATCTGGTAGAGCACGACGGTCTTCTGGTAGAAGTAGAGATTCTGCCAGTTGGTCTGCTTCTTGAGTATCGGCATTTCAGGTTTCATGGAAAGGCCTTTCTGTGAGGCTAGAGGGGCTAGAAGTTCTAGAAGGTCTAGAAGGTCTAGAAGGTCTAGAGATTCTAGGAGACCTAGAGGTTCTAGAAAACCTAGAAATTCCAGCAAATCTAGCTTCTCTAGCCATTCTAGCGTTTCTAGCGTTTCTAGCAGTTCTAGCTTCTCTAGCCAATCTATCGCCCCTCCCCGGGCCGCATCAATCGCGGCAAAAGCGCATCCCGCTGCCGCGCAAGGTTGCGATTCTGCGCCAGCAGATTCGCCTGCTCGTCGAAAAGCGGCGCCACCTGTGCCTCGAAGGGCGCAATCTCTTCTGAATTTGGCAAGGCAACTGCAAAATCAAGCACCGCCTGCGGGCGCAAATGCAGCACGGTTGCGCCTGTTGCAAATTGGCCAACTTGCCGCGAAACTCCCCCAAAGCAAAACATGCAATACAGGAAATGATTGCCAACATTCGAAATGATCTTTATCAAATCAGCGGAAATCACGCTTTCCCCTTCAACGTCGGGAAGAAGCGCAACCGCGCCCACAGTTCGCCTATCCTGGGTCATGTCGGTTACACCCATCACCAAATCACCCTGCTTTACCGATTGCTCAACCTTGTACGCGCCCGAATACTTTTTCGTACCCTCCTCGCGAAAACCTCCAAACGCCTTGATGTTTTTCAGGTTGATGAGATTCACACCTTCATCAGCATCTATTTCCTTTGACGAATAGGACAGTCCTCTTATAATTGAAAATACCTCCCCCAGCGCGACCTTCCGCCCATCTCCCGCCCTTCTCACGAACCGCTCGCGGTAGAGCTCGCGGGCCATGTTTTCGAGTAGCGCGATGCGCCGCCGGTTGTTCTCGATCAAATCGTCATACGCCCCCAGAATCTCCGCAATCCGCCGCTGAACGGGAAGAGGGGGAAGGGAGATTTCAAATTCTTCAATATTCCCTTTCGTCAATGCATTGCGAGAGCCTCCTTGACTTGATGCCAACCCAACCATAAACGCCTGCATATAAGGAGCAACCATGACTCTCTGAAGATATTCTGGCAATAATTCATGTATATTCGGCCGCAATATTGCAACATGCTGATTAACTCTAGCTGGTAGTATTTCATCCGGAACAATGCAGCATCTCGCTACAGAATCACCTGTGATATTGAGCAGTATGTCATTGGGCTTTACCGTAACATTCTTGAGTTTGTTTGCCGCTTCTTCGCTTATGTGGCTAAGACCTTCATACTTGAAATGGCTATTGTAAACATTCTGGCTTCTTATTAGAGACACACCTGAATCAATATAAACTTGAGCACCTCCTCTTGGAGTTGCTCCGCTACCAATCTTTGAGCAAATCTCCCCCAGCCGCACCTTGCGCCATTCGGCGGCGGGGGGCGGAGCACCCTTGGCCTTGCGCTCTGCGATGGTGCTCATCGGGCGGGCCCCTTTCTAGATGAGCTAGAGGTTCTAGAACTGCTAGAATTGCTAGAAAGGCTAGAGCTCCTAGAGCCGCTAGAGCCGCTAGAGCTCCTAGAATCACTAGCCCCGCTAGCGATTCTAGAAATGTTCTCCGCGATGCGCTTCTCGATCTTGTGCGCCTCGGCCGAAAGCGCGGCGAATTCGCCATACATCGCCTGCATCTTCGCCTTGAACTCTTCCGGGGTGGTCGTATCGACCTCCTGCACCACGCCCACGTAGCGCCCAGGATTGAGGCTCCAGCCGTTTTCCTCGATGCCGCCCTCGCCCTTGATCTTCGCGACCTTGCAAAGCCCCGTCACGTCACGGTACTTGCCTTCGGGGAAATTCTCCTTGATCCACGCAAGATGCCCTTCGAGGCGCGCAATCTCCGTCTCGGCCGCCTTCTTGATTTCCGCGATGGTCTTCTCGTGGCGCTCCTTCGCCTTGGCAAGTTTCTTCGCGTTCGCCTTGCCCTCTCCGATCTTCGCGGCTGCCTCCGCAAAGGACGCCTCTTCTGCCGCACATCGGGAGGAAGCATCTGATTTCGCCTTGGCGACCGCCGCGTCGAGGTCGCCCCGGAGTGCGGCGTATTCCTCCCCGTCGCCCTCGTAGAGGCGCGTAATCAAGGCAAGGCAGCGCTGCTGCTCCTCGGTGAACTTCCGGTGCGTCGTATCGACCTGCGTGTATATTTTCCGCGCATCGACGAAAAGCACCTCGTCCCGCTTCGGCGTATCCGGCTTCGCGCGGTCGAAGAACCAGAGCATGGCCGGGAGGACGACCGTGTTGAACATGTTGCTCGGAAGAACCGTCAGCTGCTTGATGATGCCGGCCTCGACGAGACGCCGCCTTATTTCAAGCTCGCTGTCGCCCGCCGACTCCGCGCCGCACGGCATGACGAGCGCGGCTCGTCCCTTCGGCTTGAGCGATGTCGCGAAAAGGTTGATCCACAGGTAGTTCGCGTTGGGCACGGTCTCGTCCGTGCCCTTCTTCTGCTTCGACTTGTTCCTCGGAATGCCGTAGGAGTTGAAGCGCGGCTCGTTCTGGACGGACGCATAGTTTACGCCATCGACGTTGAACGGCGGATTGGCCATCACGTAGTCGTAGTTCCCGAACGACTTTGCCGGGTCTTCGTAGAACGTGTTGGCGTTGTAGATCGTGCCGTTCACGTTGTTGAGCGCAAGGTTCATGCGGGCGAGCTTCACCGTCTCGCCGTCCTTCTCCACGCCGCAGACGCTCAGGTCGATGCCGCCTTTCGCGTGCATGTAGCGCGCCGCCTGCACGAACATGCCGCCCGAGCCGCAGGCGGGATCGAGGATTCTGCCGCCGGTCGGCTTCAAGACCTTCACCATGTACTGCACCACGGAAGTCGGCGTGAAGAACTCGCCGCCGCCCTGTCCCTCCTTGAGCGAGAACTCGCCGAGGAAGTATTCGTAGATCTTGCCGAACACGTCGATCTCGACGTCGTCGGGAATGTCCTTGAAATTCTGCACGAGCTTCTTGAGAAGGTTCTCGTCCTTGCTCTGTCCGATCTGCGAATAGACGTTCTTCGGGAGGACGCCCCGCAAATCCTCGTTCTCGCTTTCCACGGCCTCCATCGCGTCGTGGATGACTTTGGCGAGGGAGGCGGCGGGCTGGCTGAGAATGTAGTCGTAGCGGGCGCAGTCGGGGAGCGAAAATCCGCAAGTACTGATGGCGATTTCCTTCAAGGGGCGCTCGGTCAGCTTGCCTTTCCGCTTTTCGAATTCGGCCTTGATCTGCGGCTCGAAGCGACGGTACTTGTTGTCCGCGAAGCGGAGGAAGATGAGCCCGAAGATCGGCTGGGCGTACTGGGACGCCTTGAGCCCTGCGCCCTGTCGAAGGTCGTCCGCCGTCTTCCAAAGTTTCTTTTCAAGAGTCTGGATGTCCGCGTCTGTCATTGCCGTTGCCTTTTGCCGGTGAAGTCCACAAGCCCGCTTTCGCGGATGGAGGTCCAGTCGTCGCCGTCTGGCGCGCCTCCGATGATCACGTGGTCCTTGAAGTCGATGTCGAGAGCCCTTCCCGCCTCGATCAACCGGCGCGTGATTTCGATGTCCGCCCGGCTTGGCGACGAACCGCCGCCCGGATGGTTGTGCGCGGCTACGACCGCGCTTGCGTTGCGCTTCACGGCCTCGCGGAACACATCGCTCGCGCCGACAGTCGCCTCGCGGCGCGATCCGCGCGTCATCGGCTTCGGCTCGCAAAGGAGATAGCCGCGGGCGTCCAGGAACATCGCGTAGAACTCTTCCTGCGGATTCCCGATGACGTATGGCTTCAAGAGCCGCGCAACCTTGTCCGGGGAATCGAACGGCTCGCGCCGGAAATCGCGGACGGGCTGCTTGATTGCGCGACGCCCGAATTCGAACATCGCGTAAAGCTCGAGACTGCGCACGATTCCAAGCCCGTGTACTTCCTTCAGCTCGCGCCAGTCGGCAAGTGACAAATCGAAAATCGAACCGAACTGCCGGAGGATTCTGCCGGCGAGATCGAGAACGTTGCAGTCGTGCGTGCCGGTTTTCAAAAGGACGGCCAACAACTCCTGGTCGGTGAGATCGGCGGCGCTCGTGCCGGAAAGCAACTTCTCCCGGGGCAGCATCGCCGACCCGGATTCCCGCACGATTTTCTTCAGCCCGCCATTACGGCGTGATGTCTTCAACGTCTCCACGATCGACGGATTCCGGCGGTTTTGTCATTTTTGGGACGCCGCGCTTTGCCCGACATCAGCGGATTATCAGAAGTGCGCCGGGAACGGAATATACCAGCTCCGTGCCACCTGCTTCGATGGTGAGCAAGCCGCGTTTTCTGCCGACGAAATTGATGTTGCCGATGAGCTTCTGGAACGCCGCCGTCGAATCCGTCGCAGTCTTGACAAGCGTCTGCCTGTCGCCCTTGAACGCCGAGGCGTCGATGACCAGCTTGACGGGATCGACGGCGTATTGAGCTTCGTCCGACTCCACATGCACACCGCCGGCAGTGACGATCGGCGTCGCCGCGAAGCCGTTTTCGGGAATCGTGAACTTGAGCCGCGTACCCATGCGCAGCTGAAGCGAAGTGCTGGCTTCGCTGGCGAGATTGATGCGCGGAGCCGCACCTGAGACGTGCAGGAGATCGTTGGAGCTGCATGTTTCGGACGATTTCGAGCCCAGATAGATAACGCCGCAGTTCACCGTTGCGTTATCGACATTAATTCCGCTGAACGACGTGTTGCCGACAGGTCCGACCTCAAGCTGCGTGGAGCCGCCGTCGAGCGTCGATCCGCTCAACACGTTGAGGAAGCAGCCCGTCTCGCTCATCCTGTTGTCGTTTGCACCCACTCCGACGAAGAACCGGCTCATGCCCGTCAGCGTAAGCGTGGCATTGTTCCTGAGCGTCATCGACGAATTGCCGCTGCCGGAAGCGAGATACGTCACACCGACCGCAAAACCCGTGCTCTTCATCGTGAGCGTCGCGTCATCCACGACAATGCTGCCGGAACCGGGCAGGCCTTCGAAGCTGCGCCCGATGCTGCTGATCCAGCATTCCGCCGCCGAGAAATACTCCGTACTGGCATTCACGGCAACGGATGCGCCGTTGCTGACCACGACATCCACATCGTTGTAGCCGCAGAACTTGCCAAGGGTCGCCGTCGTGCCGGCTCCCGTAAATTCGGCGAGCGCCCTGTCGTACTTCCCGGAAGGATAGGAATCGAGGCGGTTCTTCGTGCTGTACATCCGCAGGTCGCTGCACGAGAACGTCGCGCCACCCGCAACGCGAAGCGTCGTGCACGGACCTTCCAGCGCCACGTCCTTGCGAATCGTCGCGGTCGTATCAGGTCCTTCCACGCAGAACGTGCCGGAGCCATACTTTAAGGCATCCTCGTAGTCCTTCCATGTCACGTTGTCAACAATGCGATCCGCAAGATCGCCGATGCGGATGGACTCGGACTGAAACGTGCCGTTGGTGAGGCTTAGGCGGGCAAACCGCCTGTCGTTGTAGCCGCTTCTCGCCTCGCCCCTGTACGAACCCATGAGCGTCAGCTTGTGCCCGCCCATGTCCACCGTCGCGTCGATTAGGCGCGTGGGGAAGTAGTACACGTGGCCGTTCCGCGCCCGCATCGCGCCGACCGTCCTGTCACGATCCAGCGAAATCGTGTAGGTGCCGTACGGCAGCTCAACCGTGCTCTCGGTGCCGGGAACCGCCTTCGCCACGTCCACGCTGCGCCAGTTGCCGACAGTCCCGAACGAGCCGTCGCCGCCGCTCCACCACTTCGAGTTCGCATAGCGCACCTCGTCGATCTTCCTGTTCTCATAAACTTTCACCGTGGAAAGCTGGCTGCTGTATGCACGCACGGAATAGATGCGTCCGCTGAAGCTGTAGGAACCTGTGCGTCCGCCAACGTGGACGACGTTGTCGCCAACGCCCCAATAGTCTCCATACGATTCATAGTTCTTTTTCTCGCCATCGACGTATGGGACAGCGTCGGCATCGGACTCGCCGGAACGCCTCACCCAAGAAAGCGAATGGTTGCCGCCCTGCGTGGAATCCATCGCGTAGGTCGCGATGTAGTTTTGCCACATCGTGCGGTTTCCGGCGAGAACGCAGTAGCGGTCGATGCCATTCGAGAGCAGCCAGGCGTTCCACGTTCCGTTCAACCGCTCGTTGCGGAACACCACCTCAAGCGAGCTGTACTCAAGCGGCGCCGTGCCGTACGCGGCGGGACGGTAGATGCCGGCGTCGTTTGTCACTCCATCGTTGCAGAGCATCGCGCCTGCGGTCCACTGGGCGATCCTCGTGTCAACCGTCATGTCCTGACCGCCGGGAACGAGGTTCTTCCAGGTCGTCGCCGCCGGGCTGTGCGTTCCCGTGCCGGCATTGTCTTTCGCGTCCCAGAACGAGACCATGCCGGTCGTATCGTACATCGCGGACGTGAAGAAGCGCTTCACGTCGATGGCGTGGTTCTTGGCGATCTCCTCGGGCGTCAGGACGCGGTTGTAGAGACGAATCGCGTACACCTCGCCTTCCCAGCCGTAGGTCGTACCAGCTGTATCCACCGAGCGCCAGCCGAGCGTGACACGATTGTCGCCGGCACCCCACGTGTTGTACTGCCTGTTGTCTGATTTCCCTGCGCCGTCTATGAAGACGTCGGTTACGTTGTCGTTGTCGTCGTATGTGGCGACGGCAGAGGTCGGATCATAGGACTTCACCTTGGCCCAGAACGTCCTGTCCGTTCTCGTTATTTCCCTTCCGTCAAAGTACACCGTGCTGAAGGGATCGTCAACGTTGTGGTCGAACAAGACATAGCGCGAACGGTCGCCGCCCCAGAACAGGATGCGCGCTGACCTTGACGTCATCTTGTACACCACCTCTATCGTCTTGTACTTCGGAACAATGCCGTCGACGCCGCAGACTGCGGCCTTGCCGAGGGAGACGTTGTTGAAGTAGAGCGCGATGCCGCGCCGCCATTCGGCGTTGCGGCCTTCGGCGTGGAGTCCACCGACAATGGTGAGGTCGTTGTTGCCGGCGAGGTCTTTCCATGTTGTTGCGGTCGGGTCGTGCGTTCCCGTGCCTTGGTTGTCGATGCCGTCCCACTGAGCCATCAGTCCATCCTGGACATAGCTTGAACTCGTCACCGAATCATCCTCCGCGTAATCCGACGGCATGAACCTCGCCTTGTCGATCGCGCAGTTCAAGGCAATCTCCTCCGCCGTCAGGACGCGGTCATAAAGACGGATTGCATAGACCTCGCCTATCCAAGGATATGATGCAGAAAGCGACCTGTCGCCGACCGCGACCTTGCCGTCACCCGTGCCCCATGTATTCAGTTTGATGTCGTCGTTTCGGAGGTTGCCATTGAAATAGAGGTTGCTCACCGTCGAACTGTCGTCGTATGTCGCCGTCGTAAAACAGATTGCGCTCGGGTCATGCGTACAAACGATGGTCTTTGTCGTCTTCTCCCCGTCGAAATAGAGCCTGGTGCCATCGTTGTCGAAAACAGCGAACCGCGTCGCAATTCCGCTGCTGAACAGGATGCGCCCGCCGGCCCATGTCATCTTGTAAACGATTTCAATGGTCTTGTAGGCGGGCGTCGCGCTTGCGCCCTGCGCACCCGCGCCGTTATTACAAAAGAGCGCGTTGCCATCAGCCGTCCACGAACCCTTGTCCGTGAGCGTCATGTCGAGGCTGCCCCTCAGGTCCTTCCAGATGTTTGTGGTCGGGTCGTGCGTACCCGTTCCAGCATTGTCGATGCCGTCCCATTGCGCAATCAAGCCGTTTTGCACGTAGCTTGCGCTGGTATAGGTGGTGGCATTTGAGGATACTGCGAACACCACGACAAGTGCAGCGGCGACAACGGCATGGAGCATGTTCTTCATGAGAATTGTTCCTTGGTTTTATTTTCTACGCGAATAATACCATAAAAGTCACGGCTATGCAATGGCCGCCTTGATGAAAAGGCGGATTTTTCATGCTGCTTTTGTGGTTGCATGTTTCGATATTCGTGCCATTTATGTGATTCTGAAGGCGAGTATTCCCCTTGAAAATGTGGTTGCTCGCTTGATTCTGCGTGGAAGAAATGATATAATTGCGCTTGATTTCCAAACTTGAGAGAAGAAATCGATGGAAAGAGACATAATAGTTTCTATTGCCAACTGGGAAAAAAGCGCCTACCGCAAGCCTCTGATTCTCATGGGGGCGAGACAGGTCGGTAAGACTTGGCTGCTGAGGGAATTTGCAAGCCAGCGCTACCCGCAGGACACCGTGTACGTGAACTTTATGGACAACGACCTCCTCCGCGCCCAGTTCGCCGACATCAACATCGACGCGCGTTCGGTAATCGAGACGATAAGACTCGCGACCGGAAAGAGCATCGTCGAAGGCAAGACCCTCCTCATCCTTGATGAAATACAGGAGTCGCCTCGCGCCCTGACAAGCCTGAAGTTTCTCTGCGAAGAGACGCCGCACCTGGCGGTGATGGCCGCCGGTTCGCTTCTGGGACTTGCCCTAAACCGCAAGAAGCGCGGCGGAGGGCGCAACCAGGGCGGCGACAGGGCGTCCTTCCCGGTGGGGAAGGTGGACTTCCTCGACATCCGTCCGCTGACCTTCCGCGAATTTCTCAAAGCCACGGACGAAGAGCGGTATCTGGAGATCATTGAGAGGCGCGACTACAAGATGATTGATGTCCAACACTCTGTTTTAGTCAAGCTTCTCAAGGCGTATCTTTTCGTCGGCGGGATGCCGGAAGCAGTCAAGGTCTTTTCCGAGACGAGGGACTTCCGTCTGGCCAGGAAGACGCAGAGGGACATTCTCATGGCATACGACAAGGACTTCGCCAAGCATGCGGAAAGTCCCTATCTCCTCGCCAAGCTGCGGCTTCTGTGGAACAATATCCCCGCGCAGCTTGCGAAAGAAAACAAGAAGTTCATCTACAAGTCGCTCAGGACCGGGGCGAGAGCCCGGGAATACGAAGAGGCGCTTCAATGGCTGAAGGACGCCGGCATGGTGTACCAGCACTTCAGGGTCAACCCCCCGCGCATGCCGCTTAGGTCGTATGAGGATTATTCATCGTTCAAGCTCTTCATGCACGACGTGGGACTTCTCGGGGCCATGAGCAAGCTTCCCGCCAAGACGCTCCTCGAAGGCAGCGACATCTTCACGAACTTCAACGGTGCGCTGACGGAGCAGTACGTCCTGCAGGAGCTTGTGGCGGCGGACGTGGTGTCCGGCTATTGGACGCCGGATGACGGGGACGCAGAACTCGATTTCGTCGTGCAGGGTGCAAAGGCCGTATACCCGATCGAGGCCAAGGCCGGCATTAACACAAAGGCGAAGAGCCTCAGGCTGTACCGGAATACGTTCAAGCCGTCCAAGTCATACAGAACCTCACTTCTTGAATGGCATCCCGACGCAGAGCCGGAGGGGGTGCCGCTCTATGCAGTCTCCAGCATCGCACACGAGATCGAAGACGGCAACAGCGTCATGTTCGACCAGCTATAGGAGAATCTGATGAAAAAGCGTATTCACGGCTTTGTTGCCACAGTTTGGCACAGTTCCGTTCGGTAATTTGGCGCAGTCAGGAACTCAAACCATAAGCATCACGGCCATGCAATGACCACCTTGATGGGAAAATGGTCCGACGGGTAGAAGTTGTCGCCGTAGAAGTCGCCGAACGTCTCATAGCTCGACACCTTCGTGCCGGGCGTGAGGAAGATGTGGTCGATTCGGTTGCCGGCCTTCGCGTCCTCCTTCTCCGGCGGAACGAACTTCCAGCAGTTGTCCGTGCGGAACGGTCCCTTGGGCGGCGTAGCGCTGATTTCGTAGGCACGGGCGAGGGACTTCTTGGCTAGCTTGATTTGCGGCGATTCCGCGGACGAATTGAAGTCGCCGCAAAGGATAACGGGCAGGCCGTCCCGGTTCTTTTCGTTGATCTTCGCGAGTATCAGCTCCATGCCCTTCTCGCGCGCCAGCTGGCTGCGGTGGTCGAAATGCGTGTTGAAGAACAGGAACCTGCGGCAGGCGGCAAGGTCGGTCATGCGCGCCCACGTGCAGGCTCGAACGCACATCGTGCCCCACGACTTCACGCCTGGCACGTCGGGCGTCTCGGAAAGCCCGAACCAGCCCCATTCGTCCACGCGGAAACGGTCCTTGCGGTAGAAGATGCCGTTCGCGTGGCTCGTTCGCGAACGCTCGGCGTCGTTAGTCGCCACGCCGACAAGTCCCCAGTCCGGCATCGCCTTGCGGATGAAGTCGGCCTGCGGCGAGGCGACCTCCTGAAGGCCCATCAGGTCGAAGCCCTTCTCCTCGATGAGTCCGGTGACGTGCGGCATGCGGGCCTCCCACTTCGGGAAGCGCGGGTCCTTCTCCCAGTTGTCCATCGATGAAAGGCGGATGTTCCACGTGCCGAAACGGATTGGCTTGGTACGCGAAACGTTGTCCGTGCCTTGGAACGCAACCACGGCAGCTGACGAAAGGACCGCCGCCGCACAGCAACAAGCAAGCCTCATTCCCATATCCCCTTATCGTATCATGATGCAGCAGCCGTCCGTCTCGTGCGAGACGCGAATGTTGTCGATCATCGGCTCGAGCGACTGGTCGTACATGCTCTGCAGGGTCTTGTCGGAGGATACAGAAACGCAGGAAATGCCGCCGAGGTCGCGCTTGGCGCGGCGGAACGGCAGGGCGGAGAAGGTCGCGACGGGCGTTCCCGGCGTGGCCGTGGCGAGCGTCGGGTGCGTCGTGCCCATGTCGTAAACGGCTACGTCACATTGACTCTGCGACATATCGGCCGCAGCGACGAAACGGTACCAATGCGTAGTGTCCACGTCGACGGCAGCGTTCTCCATCGCGCCGCCGCCGGCGAGGTCGCCGCGATAGGCGACTATCGTCGAATTGGTGTAGATGTTGCCTTCCTTCCCGGAATTCCTGTTCTTGAAGCCGAAGCCAGTAGCAATATTCTTGAGGAAATAAGTGTCATCGTCGCGGAGAGCCCCCTGGATGTGCGCGTCGCCGCCCAATCGGAGGTACGCCGATCCGCCGCTCGCCAGCCATCCCTTCGGCGGCCTCATGTCGGCTTGCGCAATGAGCGTCCCGTTCTTCACCGTCTGCCCCAAATCCTGCGCAGCGTAGAGTTCAAATTTGTAGCGGGAGATTGTGAGCGCAGGATTGCCGTCCGCCCAGTCTATGAATATGGGCGGGGCGTTTACGTAGAGGTGTGTCCAGCCGTCCTGGCCAACGGGGTTGAAACTCAGCGTTCCGCCGAGCGATGCAACGCGCGTGTCCTGCGCATAGATCGTGCGGGAGGTGAAATAGTTGCAGTAAATGAGCGTTCCCGATTCCGATCCCGTCGGCGTGTGCCAAATCTTGATGTTGTCGAAATAGACCGGGCAGTAGTAGGCGGCGAGGGAGAAGCTGGAAATGGTATTGAGGGTGTCCTTCTGTGGTATGGTTGGACTCGTGTAGATGAGCGTCTTGTCGGCGGTTTCGCTGTCAGGATATTTCGCTCCCTGCGAATAAACCTTGAAAGCGTAATTCTTCGCATCAATGTCCGCCTCGATGACGATACGATACCAAGCGGCATTGGTGATACTTCCGGTGTCTGGCACAAAATTCGGCGAATCACCACTGCTCGGCACGTATGTCACCTTGTTGCCGTCACTTTGGGCGCGAATGCCGACAGCGGCCCAACGCCATTTGTTGTAATTGTCGGGGTCTCCAGCGTAGTAGCTTGCGCTCCCAAGCGTCACCCAGAGGACGCTCGCGAGTCCTGATTGATATTTCCAGTAATCGTTAGATGGCAGACGCGTATCCACCGAGAACTTCAACTTACCAGAAGAGAAGGTCGTTTCAAGTGGCTGAGCAAGAAATGCGTAGTAATTTTTCTTGTTGCCGTCACGCGAAAGGTCGAAGCGCAGAACGGTTCCACTACTATCCGACCTGACTGCGGCGTTCCCCGTGCCGTCCTTGTTGACACGCCGCCAGCGGTCGATGCCTTCAGGCTGAACCGTGGTACCATTATTCTCACGAGCAGGAACGAGATTCTGCTCCAAGACATAGACCTCGCTTTCCACGCGGTTAGTGACAAGGCAGTCGGCGACGTATGTGTGCGACGCCGTGCCGCCGAAGGTGCGCCAGCGGCGCGTGTCAAAGTCGTTTTCGTAGCATGCCTCGCCATTGTGCCAGATGCGGATGCTGTCGAACCTCGCGACGTGCGTGGGGACTGTGGACGGACTGTAGCCGCTGCCGGTACGCCAGTAGACGCTGATACCGCCGAGGGCGATCGAGGAGATGCTCGTCACGGAGTTGTCGGCAAAGGGGAGATCGCTCGCGGAATAGACCGCCGAGGCGGGCGTCGCGGCGTCAAAGACAGGATGCGAACCCATGTCATACATCGAAAAGCCCCACTTCCTGTCGTCGAGGTCGATGGTCGCAACGGCGCGGAGCCAGTTGCCCTGCGTCACCACCTGTTCCGTCATGTTGGTGTTGGCGAAGTCCTGCCGGGCATTGTAATAGACCTTGCGCTTGCGGCCTCCTTCCGGGCCGTGGATCGCCACGCCGACGCTGCCGACGGTATGCTGGTACTCTTTGATATCCACGATATTCTGTTTGAAATCGGGGGAGTAGAACGCCTCGTCGCCAAAAGAGAGGGTTGCGCGGCGCAATATGTTTTCATCATTGTAGGCACCCCAATTCTCGGGCGGCTGGAAATCAAACTGGATCGTGACCGTGCCGTTCGTGAAGGTATTGCCGATACGCTGCTTCACGAAGCATGTCGTTTTACTGCTGCCGGTACTGGAAAGCCCAAGGACGACGGCGGAGTCGGCAGTGCCGGTCGTACCCCTCCACACGCGGGCGTCTGTAGTGCTGTCTGCCGTCTTGATCCATCCGTCCTGCATCTTGCTCACGTTATCCGAATCGGCGAAGGGGCTTGCTCCGTTCGTGTGGGCGATGAAGTCGGCCACGTAGTCGTAGGTGCGCCATTCAGACATCGGAACCACGCCCGCGCTCGTGCGCGTCGCGAAGTCGTTCTCGTAGATGACCCCGCCAAACGCCGCACCGGCCAAAATCCACATCGCTATCATCAGCATTCTTTTCATGCCTGTTCTCCTCGTTTCCAACGATCTTCAACATTCACTTGCGGGTGCATTATAACATAAATTCAAGACTTTTAGTGGAGTAGCATGCGGCTTCCGCCCTGAGTTGTGGTCAGGCCGCCAAGGTTCGATTCGGCTTGCGAGCCGGTGCGCGAGTCAAGGTCCATGTCCGACACGTCGCATTTAGTCCCGATGCGCGTATCGATCGGCTTCGCCGCAGAGTCGAGAAACTCCGCCAACCGCCACGGAGAGTCCGCAAGCTCTTCTTCTATCTCCTTGGTGCGATTGGTCGTCACCGCGTCAACACCGCGCTTCAGAAATATGCGAGCGTTGTCTATGGAGTCTACAGTCCACACGCCAAACTTGAACCCGGCGGCCTTGACCTGCCGCACGAACGCCTCGGTCACCACCGACTTGTCGCCGGCCATATCGACACCGGTAAGGTTCGCTTCCTGCAAAAGCTCAATTACCTCGGCCGCCGTGTACGCCGGTCCCCTCTGGTCGTCGTGGACTTCAAGATCCTTATGCGAGAAAATGATCCACATCACCTCATAGGCCGGCAGGGCCTGGCGGAGCGCACGGCAGATTTCCCTATCGAACGAAATGAAGAGCATGTTCGCCGGCGTAGCCACACTCTGGCTCTCGACCGCCGACTTGATGTAGGGCACGATCTCGGTGCCGGCAGATTCCTTTACCTCGACGAACGACTTCTGCCCATCGCGCATAAGCGCCAGTATGTCCTCGAAGCGCGGCAGAGGCGTCCCCGCGCACCGGAGCTGCGCAATCTCGGACCACTGCATCTCCTTGAACGGAACGTTCCCGCCGCCGTATGCCGAGGCCGTGGGATTGTGCGCCGCGAAGATCTGATGGTCGGCGGACATCTGTATGTCGCATTCGAAGCCGAAGCCGGCATCGATGGCGGCCTGGAAAGCAGGCAGAGTGTTCTCCGGAGCACCATAGCCCTTCCCGGCATGCGCCACGAGCATGGTCTTGAGAGGCATTGCTGCCAAACCGCCGTCCGCAAGCAGTGTTCCGGCAGCAAGCGCTGTCGCGGCAGCGGCGAGAACGGGCAGCGCTTTCATTCCGGCAGCCCCTTGCCGGCGAGCCCGGCCTCGAAGATGCGCCTGACCTCGTCGTGCGCAAGCGTGCGCGTCCAAATCGCGAACTCGTCGACATCTCCCACAAACGTGTATTCGGCCACGCCGCGCCCGTCCTGCCCGATGCAGAACGGCATTCCAGTGTCGAACGCAATGTCGGAGAGGTCGTCCGCGACGCAATACAGATAGCCGTCGCGCCGCCCCTGGTAGAACCGCACCACGCCATCGGCCCCGCGCGTCGCCGCGTAGAACGTCCACTGCCCGAAGTCGGGATTGTAGACGCCAAGGTCCTCGCGACGCTTCCCGGCGCGTCCGCAGTTGAACATGAAGCCCGGACTCTTGCCGCGCTTCTTGACGTCGTAGTGGGCGTGGCAGACCCGCGACATGTCCACTCCCCTGGACGCGGTGAGGAGCACGCCGGGATTGGAGCCGCCCGACCAGTTCTTGTTGCCGAACACGACCGGGTCGCCTATCTGCGGACCGAACGTGCGCACCCAAACGGCGAATCCGAAGTCCGCGCCGTTCTCGAACTTCAGCTTTTCCGAACCTTTGAGGCAGACGCCGCCGGCGCTGTTTGTCGATGAGGATACGCGAAGCCCTCCGCCCGCCGCGCCGTCCGCTATCGGCGCAGCCTTGCCGCACAGTTCCGCCGCGACGCCTGACGAGCATTTGTTTACAACCGCCCCGTCCGAAAACGGAAGATACACGGCCAACCCATCGCCGAGCGCCCGCGTCTTCGGCACCGCCGCGACCTCACCGCCCCGCACCTTGCCGTCAAAATCAATTTTCGACACGTCAACGCCGAAGTGCGCGAGCGCCGTCGGCGCGGCGTCGTAGTTATGCGGAACGCCCGGAATGCGTCCCTGCTGAACGCGGCGACCGGCCATGATAAAAGGTATCGTGTAGCACTGCGTACTCATCTGGCCGTGGGAGCGCTCCCAACCGCCGTGGTCCGCCGTGACGACGACGAGCCAGTCCTCTTCGGCGAACGTCGGGCGCGCCGCGATTGCCGACAGCACCTCGCCGACGTATTTATCCGATTCACGCACCGCATCCATGTACTGCTTAGAATACGGATAGTAGCCGTGGCCGTGGCCGGCGTGGTCCGGAAGGTCGATGTACCACATGACAGCGTCCGGCGCATCGGCATCGCCCATCATTTTGGCGAGAGTCTTGGCGTTGGCCTTGTCCCGGTCGAAGATGAACTGCACTCCGTAGTCAGGGCTCAGCCGCAGGTCGCCGTACCATGCAAAGATGTGCAGCAGTTTGAGAGCGTTAGGAGTTGGGAGTTGGGAGTTAGGAGTTGACGATTTAAGGCGTGCGAGCCATGTCGGCAGCTTTTCAGTGGCCGTGCCGCGCCGGACGAGGTCGCCGTTGTCGTCGATGCCTGTCTTCTTCGTAGTCATGCCTGTCGCGATGGCGACGTGGTTGGGCGCGCTCTCCGTGGTGCCGTCGCGGAGCGTGTTAGCGCCTAGCGACCACGCGCCGCGGTAGCCTGGCCGCCACTTGCCGTCCGCAAGCGCCTTCAGGTTCGGAGCGAGGCCGTTATCCACCGTATCCGCCCGCATGCCGTCGAGCATGATGACCAGCGCCTTCGGCGCACCTCTACCGGGAAAGGCACTCTTGCCGGTATGCTGCGACGCATCCAACGCCGCTAACGGCAGACATGCTCCCAAAAACAGCACCGGCAAAGACATCGCCTTGGGCAAATTGCGCATTGGACATATTGAGACAGCAAACTTGAATGTCATTTTCTTCCTCCAAAGAGATCGTCAAGTGAAAGTTCCATCTCGGCTGTCCAACGGTACTTCCCGACCTTGAGTCCGCACGATGTGATGAGCGTCGTCCGACAGGTTTTGCGCGTACCCGTCTCGCGCATGAAAAGCTCCTTGCGGTTCTTGAGCCGATCCGCCTCGTCAGCATCTATTTCATACGGAGTCGCGGAATACTTGATTTCGCAAAGATTGACCACGCCATCATCGCGATCAAGCACGAGATCGATCTGGGCGCCACTTCCAACCCCATCCGTCCGCGCCCGCCACGAGTATGCGCTCGTCCTAACGCCAGCGATTCCGAGCGCCGCCTTGATCTGCTCTACATGCTGGAGGCAGACGCGCTCGAACGCAAGACCTCTCCATGCGGCAAGCTGCGGGGTACGCTGCGAGTTCGTCCAGCGATGTTCATCGCGTTCTCCGCGTACTGACGCGAACGCATAATGGAATAGCGTGAAATTGTCAATGAGCTGGAAAACAGCCCCCCTGTTCTTCCTGTCCGGCGGCAGGTAGCGCCTGATGAAATCACACTGCTCCAGCTCTTCAAGTCGCGTCTTGAAGTTGCCGCCCATCTTCTGTCCGGCGACAGACGCAATCTCTTCGCGCGTCATGCCGCTCTTCTTCCTTGAAAGCGCCTCTACTATCGCGACATGCTCGCCGGCGTTACGGAAGAGCGATGCGTAAAGAAACTTGAATTCGTCCCTGAGCGCCCCGTGTTCGGAGAAGAAAAGCGTATCGATGTTCTGTGCGAGGCTCATGTCCGGACGCAGCAGATTCCAGTAGTATGGAACACCGCCGAATATCATATAGGCTTCGCATAGTTCTTGTCGCGAAAGCGACAGCCCGAGTCGGTCCGCGTATTTTTCGCATTCGGCGAGCGTAAACGGACGAAGCCAGATTCTGTCCGTGAGCCGACCGTATAGCCCGCCGGTATCGTCAAGCAGATTCTTGACAATCCACGAGGACGCCGAACCGCAGACGACCAAAAACACGTCCTTTTCCGGACGCGCCGAGATGCGAGCGTTCCAAAACGCTTCCAGCCCGATGAGGAGGCCCGATCGTGGAGTATCCATCCATGGCAGTTCGTCGATAAACACGACCTTGCGCCCGGGAGGTGCGGCGGCAATCAACCTGTCCAGCTCGTCGAAAGCCTGAGGCCAACTCTTCAGTTTGGGACATTTTCCGAGTCCATAGCGGACGAGCGACGAACGGAACGCCTCCAACTGTGTCCTTTTGTCGCCACCCCTAAGACCGGCATGCATAAACGTGAAGCGATCGGCAAACATTTCTCGCACGAGATAAGTTTTCCCGATCCGCCGACGTCCATAGATGGCAATAAACTGGGATTCGCCTTTTCTGCAAATCCCATTCGAGATTTTTTATTTCGTTTCTTCTGCCGACAAGCTGCACACAACACTCCTTTCAACAAAAGCGGCAGTATTATACCATATCAGGCGTTTGCTGACAAGTATCCCAATGATTATTCCGCATACTTGGCAATATGTTAGACTCTCGGACACTTACTTCCATACTTGTCTGTCACTATAGGCCTCATCGGCTAATATTATAATACCATTAGCATCACAGATATACTCAATGCTCATACTTGGGCTAAGATTATTCCGCATATAATTCTCATATTTCAATGGCAGCCTAGATACCTGATGAAAAACTCCAGTTTATCAATCATTTTTTACACTGAAAATGGGGTGCCTCCCCAATTTTACCCACATGAAAACATCTCTGAGCGGATCTCGGCGCCCTTGCGTCCGAAGCATTCCAGCGGACGCACCGCGAAGCGGACATTCTTTGCGCCATTCAGCTCGGCCACGGAGAAGACGATGTGGCCACTCTTCGCTTCCCGCGATGCCGGCAGGAAAAAGCTCTCGGAGAGAACCCTTTTCACGGCCACCGGATAGTCCACGTCCTCATGGTACGCGAGCGCCGCCACTTCGTAGTCAAACACACGGGAAGTCGCGCTGGGGAGCGCAGCCGGGAACGACACCGTGATCTGGTCAGTCTCCTTCCCATTGCGGTCCTTGCCCATGGCGCGCGACACCGTCACCTTGGCATCCGGCGCAAACGCGGGGGCGACCTTCTCCCGCGTGCGAACGTCGAACGCGAACGGACGCGAGCCGTCAAGCGGCACGATCCAGTCCGCGCCAAGGCTCTCGCCGTACACGAACTCGCGGCGCGCGATGGCAATCATATCATCATAGACGCGCACGAGCATTCCCTGGCGGCCATTGCCCTCGGGGAGCATCTTCATCTGCTTCACGATTCCAGGGTGGTCCTCGCCGTTCTCGCGCCAGTACTGGGAAAAGATGTACCTGAGCGAGCTAGTACCGATGGACGTGAACTTGCCTTGCCAAATGCTCCGCTCGTCAGTGAGCGAATAGTGTGAATGGCCGGAGAACGCCACGGCGTTCGGGAACTTCTCCAGGGCGCGCGTAGTAGTGCCGCCGTCGTTGCCCCACGCCCATGGCCCCTGCACGGTGTTGCCGGGATGAGCATGCTGCGTGTAGAAGAACGGCCTTCCGCTACGAAGGCCGAGTTTCTCGGCGTTCGCCTGCAGGAATTCGTCAAGATCCTTCTCGCTGCTCCAATGTGCGCCGATGAACGTATATCCCTTGACCTTCTTGGCCCAGATCGGAGTGTACGGTTCCTTGAAGAGACGCTCCCATGTCTTCACGCGGTTGTCACCACAGCCGATTCCATGCGCGAGAATCCAGTCGTCCTTCTCGTGCCATTTCCAGCCGTCGATGTCATGGTTTCCATAGATGAAAAGCTGCTCGACGTGACGGCCGTCGGGCGCCTTGCCGTCCGGGAACGTGCGCCACCAGCAGTCGGCGCAACGTTCCATTTGCTCGATGAAGCCACGGTCGGCTATGTCGCCAGCGATGAGCACGCCGTCAACGCCGTTGTCGCGGAAATACGCAAACGCCTTGAGCAGCGTGTCTTCGTCGCCAGCTTTGTTGAGATGTACGTCGCTCAATACGCCAAACGTGACGTTCGGCCCTTTCGCGACGCCGCCGAACATGGACGTGCCGACCGTAGCGGCAGCAGATGAAAGAAACGCCCTTCTCGAAATGCTGGACATTTTGGGGCACCTTACAGCACGCCTGCCGGCCACTGCCAGTCCTTCAGCTCTTCGGCAATCTCCTTGGAGCGATTGGTCGTAACCGCGTCAACGCCACGCTCGAGGAAGATTCTCGCAGTCTTCGTGTCGTCAACCGTCCACACGCCGAACTTGAATCCCGCCGCCTTCACCTTCCTGATGAAATCCTCGGTCGCGACCGACATGTTGCCGGCCATGTCCACGCCAGTGAGATTCGCTTCCTTCAGGAGCGCAATCACCTCTTCAGCCGTGTACGGCGACCCCTTCTGGTCGTCGGGGCGCTCCAAGTCCTTACGCGGGAGAATGATCCACATCACCTCGTACTTCGGCAGCGCCTTGCGGAGCGCGCGGCATATCTCCCTGTCGAACGAGATGAAGAGCATGTTGTCGGGCGTCGCGTTGCGCTGGCTCTCGACGGCCTTCTTAATATACGGCACGATTTCCGTTCCCGCAGCCTCCTTCACCTCGACAAACGACTTGCGCCCGTCGCGCATGAGCGCAAGGATATCCTCGAAGCGCGGCGGCGGCGTTCCCGCCCACCTGATCCCGCCGAGCTTGAGCCCGACGTCGAGCTTCTCTATCTCCGACCACGGCATCGTCTTGAACGGAACGTCCCCGCCGCCGTATGCCAGCGCCGAGCCGTTGTGCGCGGCGAAGATCTGATGGTCGGCGGACATCTGTATGTCGCATTCGAAGCCGAAGCCGGTGGCGACGGCAGCCTTGAACGCTGGCAGCGTGTTCTGCGGCGCGCCGTTCCCGATGCCCGCATGCACGATCAGCCGCTTCTGCAGCGGATACTTGACGCTCCTGCGCAGAGCGGGCCTGCCGCGCCAGAACTCGGGGACCTTGTAGCCGAGCAGCCACGCGACCGTCGGCGCGACGTCGCTGATCGTGACAGGCTCGCGGAAGACGAAGCCGTCCAACCCCGGCGCGACCACGAGGAACGGTATCTCGTAACATTCGAGCGTTGCGTCGCCGTGCCCCTTGTCGTGTCCGCCATGGTCAGCAAAGAGGACAATAGCCGTATCCTTGGCCATATTGGCGGCGACGTAGTCTGCTATACGGCCGATGAACTTGTCCACCTCCGCACAGGCGTTCGTGTACTCGGGAGAGTCGTATCGCGAGGCGTGTCCCGTGTGGTCGAGCATGTCGTAGGTGATGAACGCGAGGCGCGGACCGTTCTTCTTCAGGAGCTCGATGAACTCGCCGGTGTACTGCGACTCGCTCTCGAAGTTCGACGGATAGAGCTTCGTGAAGTTTGCGGACGCCGAATCGTGGTACCAGCCGATGCCGTTCCAGTCGTAGAGCGAGCAGGTGTACGCGTTCGGCTCCTGCTTACGTATTTCCGAGAAGATGCATGGGTGCACTCCCTTCGCGGTGGTGACGGCTGGCGGCACACCGGGCTTTGGCGTGTTGTCTCTCACGCCGTGGAGGTCGGGCGTAGTGCCGCAGAGGGCGGACGACCAGTTGACGCCGGACGACGTCGGGAACGTGCTGCGCGCAACCGTAAACGCTCCCTTGTCGCGCAGCTTGCGCAGGTTCGGCATCTTGTCCCAGGCGATGTTTCGGATCCCCATGCCGTCCACGCCGATCAGCACGACGTGGTCAACGCCGCGTCCGCGCGCCTTCCCCTGATCCGCAGGCGCGGCAAACACCATCGCAGACATGGCTGCGCAGCAGCCTGCCAGAAGCAATTTCTTGTTCATTTTTTCCTTATTTTCTAAACCACGAAATACACGAAACACACGAAAACCTGCTACGGCTCGATGCGCGAGACGACGCGGAAGCCGACACGGCGAAGGCGTGTGTTACCCGGATCGGACGTACGGTTGTAGGAGGTGCAGGAAGCGGGTGGATTCGCGAATGTACCGCCACGTTCCACGCGTCTCACACCGTTCGTTCTTGTATCTACCGCACCATTCAAACCCGTGATGTCCGCATTGTAAAAGTCGATACACCACTCCCAGACATTGCCATGCATGTCGTAGAGCCCCCACGAGTTTGGCGCAAGGGTGCCGACTGGCTGAATGTTGCTGGAATTTCCGGTGTAGTATCCAAGTCGATCAAGGTTGGCGTCCTTGTTATTGGAAATGGACACCGACGATCCATCGCCCCACGTGTTACCATAGTTTCCGGCGCGGCAGGCGTATTCCCACTCGCAATCGCTCGGCAGATCGAACGCGATTCCTGCGTGACTCGAAAGAACACCTAGCCATGATGCGGGCGCCGGCGCCGCCGGATAGGCGTATGTCGCGTCGCCGACTACGTCCTTTGCCCCCCATGAATCGATATTGCTCGGCGTAAGAAGCGTATTGTCATCCACTGGCGCGACCTCGCGGATCTCATTGTACGCCGTATACTGAACCGGATAGAATTCGCGATTCACTTCAGGTGTCGGCTTGTAGTTGTAGCTCGGATACCAGCCGATAATCCGCTTCCACTGCCCCTGAGTTATCAGATAGACGCCGATGTAGTAGTTCTTCGATAGCGTTACAGAGTGCGGTGCAACAGCCTCAGAGCCTCCCGTCTGTCCCATCGTGTACGTGACATCTTTCGCCTCCACATATTTCATTAGAAGGCGGGTCGTCGCATATACACGATTAGTGAGCCCCCCGTCCGGCAACGCATTCGTGCTGGTGTAGTACCTCACGTTGTTTGGCGTTTCAAGGTCAACCACCATGTAGTTGGGCGGTGCGGACTTCGACCAGGCGTTGATGCGCACCTTGACCGTGTTGCTGTCGATCTGATGTCCCGGCCATGACTTCTGTGCAAACCACTTGATCTTGCGGTTGCCCGGCTGCACGAGCCGGTTCACGTCGCCTTCGAGGAAATGAATATTCTCCTCGCCGATCGACACATTGTTCGTCAACACATCCATCGTGACTATGGCTTCCTCGCCGGCAAGCGTGTAGTTGACGGTAACAGTGCGCGGGCCTGTCGTCTCCTGCGAGAACGACACGCTCGTCACGGACGGCGCGGCAAGGAGTGACGCGCTTGTCGCGACCACTCCCAGCACCAATAGGATTCGCTTCGTCATGACGACCTCTCCTTACTGCGCAATGCGCGAGACGAGACGATAGCCAATGCCGAGGGAGCGCCCTTCAGGATTGTCGCTGTCACGGTAGGCCGAATGGCATTGGTACTGTGTGCTGTGCTTGGCGCCGCCGCGATCTACGCGTCTGTTATTGGAGGGCGGTGTCGGGTTGACGGCACCGTCCAGTCCCGTGATGTCGACCCCGAACCAGTCAAGGCACATTTCCCAAAGATTTCCATGCATATCGTAGAGCCCCCACGAATTCGGCTCGTAACTTCCGACAGGCTGAATGAAGTCTGCATTCTTTTTGTACGCTCCAAGCCGAGTGAGATTCGTGTCTTCTCCGGCATCCGCGCCGCCCTTAAGCTGAATCAAAGATCCATCGCCCCACTTCGCGCCATAATTTCCGGCGCGGCACGCATATTCCCATTCACATTCACTCGGCAGGTCGAACGCGACCCCCGTCAGGCTTGAAAGTTTTCCAAGGAAAGAATTCGGAGCAGGAGGAGCAGGGAATATGTAGCTGCTATTGCTGTCAAGAGCCGGTGGATTGCCACTCGACACGGGTGCGGCCTCTCTCATCTCCGTAAACGCAACGTACTGCAAAGGATAAACCTCACGGACGCCATCCGTTGTCACGTCCGAGTACTGATAGAATCCCGCGATACGCTTCCACTGCCCCTGCGTCAGTTCGAAGACGCCGATGTAGTAGTCGTTCGTCAGCTGTACCGAATGGATTTGATCCTGTGGCCTGGAGCTGGTATATCCATTTTCAGTCGGGTGCCTGCCCATGTTCCACCGGACGCCCACCGCATCGATACGGCGCATCACGAGGCGCGCCGTCTTGTAGAGGTCGTTCGTGACGCCTCCGGGAATCGCCTCGGCACTCACGTAGTACGTGACGTTCGACGGCGTTTCGAGGTCGGCCACCATGTACGGCGGCGGCTCTACGAGAGACCATGCCGTAAGCTTCACCGAAACACTGTTATCCGTTATCAGATGTCCCGGCCAGTCGCGCTTGGCGAACCACTTGAACTGGTGCGCACCTGCCTGCACGACCTTGTTCACGTCACCCTGAAGATGCGTAACCTTGTCCGCGCCGATGCTCACGCCGTTCGTCAGCACATCGACCGTCACAATCGCAGGAGCATACTGGAGATTGTAAGTGACCGTCACTGGGAATCCGCCGCCTGACTGGTTGAATGTGACGTCTGAGATTACAGGCACATCCGTCGCCGTGCCAAACAGGGTTGCCGCGCACGACGCGCACGCGAGAACCGCCAACAGTTTGCTTGTGATGTTCATTGTTCTGCTCCTTAGATGATATGGTTGTTAACGAATGATGATGTTGAGGCCCAGACTATTGAAGGTGTCCAGGCCGCCAAAGCCCGAAACGTCCCACGAGCTGACGCGGGAGTCGAGGGACTGATCAGTCAAAGCCAGAACCGCGCCTACGCGCGTATCAATCGGCTGCGCTTCGGAATCGCCGTACGCCGCCGGGGACCGCACCGCCGCGCAAATTTCCATCGCGACCATAGTCGCCGCTCCAATTGCCAGAAGTCGTTTGCAAAGACTAGCTGCGTTTGTCATTTTTTGCGTCCTTAATTTTCGATTTTCCAAAGACATTACGCGATCAGTACAAGCCAGCGCGACAGACAACGCGGAATCCCAGCTGCGGCCTGTGCCGTTTGTTCATCTCATAGTCTGTGCGGTAGGCCGGACGGCACGCAGACGCAGGATTGATGAAGTGCCCGCCTTTACCCACGACAGACGATATGCCTGAATTCACATTCACAGCACCGGCAAGCCCAGAGACGTTCGCTTGATACTTGTCGAGACAGAGTTCCATCACGTTTCCGAGCATTTCGTAAAGCCCCCAGTCGTTCGGAACACAGGAGCCAACGGTGACTGAGCCTTTCGTCGTATCGACATTAACACCTGGTTCGTTGTTGCTAGAGGCATTGTTGCCAAGGTAACGCGTCTGCGGGGCGAGATTGGCATCATTGTTGCCAGTGTTGAGAATTTCGCTACCGTTACCATATTTGCCGTCTCCATGTCCGGCGCGGCAGGCGAACTCCCACTGCGTTTCGCTTGGCAGGTCG
The DNA here is from genome assembly GCA_017403825.1 of Kiritimatiellia bacterium. Lineage (GTDB taxonomy): Bacteria > Verrucomicrobiota > Kiritimatiellia > RFP12 > UBA1067 > UBA1067. The sequence goes on along the minus strand of JAFRDO010000066.1, from coordinate 27,029 downwards.
AAGTCCATGCCAGTCCTGCCTCTCAGGCGATCGAGGAACGATCCCGTGTAAGGCGGATCCGGGTAAAGTCCGCCAAGGGTATCAGGCCCCATTGCATTTTGACCGGTTCCACTGGTGGCCACGGTGCAGTCGGCGCAGCGGATGTCGTTGTAGCAAACCTTATCAACCGGTCGCGCGGCACGATAAGTCGGATTCTCGAAATACGCCGGACGAGGACGTTCCGGCACCACCTCGGCCCACTGCCCCTGTGTCAGCTCGAATATCCCGATGTAGTAGTTGTTGGCAATCGTGACTTGACGGGTGTACTCGTTCGCACCGTGTTTTGGTTCCTGCGGCGTCGAACCCAGAATGCACGTCACGTCCTTCGCATATATCTTGCGCATAACAAGCAGCGAGGTCTTGAAGTTCGCGTTGTTCGTGACGGCTCCGACCTGTCCGGGCACGGAGCCCGGCAGGAAGTCGACGGACGGATAGTATCTGCACCGGGCGGCCTGCGTGTTGGGAGTCGAGCTGTTCGAGATGTCCACGACCATGTAGTCGGGAGTGTTGTTCGTCGCCCACGCCGTGACCACCGCGCGCGCGCCGTTGGCCGCGACGGAGAACCCGTCGCCGTTAGCGCCGATCCACACATTGTCGGGAGCCCAAGTGATGGTGTGAAGCGTGTCGTCAGACACCTTTTCGACCTTCTTCCACACCTCGCCCTGCGCCGTGCAGACAACCGGTCCTCCGACCGACGTCCAGCCCGGATCGCTCGCCGACGCGCTCGTGTTCGCGTTCGTCTGCACGTCGAGCGTGATCACCGCGTCGTCGCCAGAGAACTTGTACTGTACCGTCACCTCGCGGCTCGAAGATGACTGCTCCATGTGGACATACGTCACTTCCGGAACCATCGCGAACGCGGACGCCGCGACTACGGCGAGCACTCCGAGAACTGTCTTCTTCGCTCTCATTGGTATGCATCCTCTCGTCGCTTAGACTCAGTCCAGCCCGGCGCGGCATGCGACGCGGAAGCCCAGCTGCGGCCTGCTCCGGTCATCCGGGAAGTAGTGTTCACGGTACGCCGGGCGACACCACACGGAAGCCGTCGCATAGTGTCCGCCTCTCCCGATGATCTTCTCTTTCCCGTCGAACAAGTCGGGCGTCGAGGTGCACACGGCTCCATTGAGCGTCGTGTTGTCCTTGACAAACTTGTCAAGGACTAGCTCCTGGACGTTTCAAAGCATGTCGTAAAGGCCCCAGTCGTTCGGAGCGCAGGTGCCCACGGTTTTAGTACCCTGCGTCGTGTCGCAATTCGCATCAGCGCTTGCACTGGTGCCGGCAGGATGCTGCGCATACCATGCGATTCGACCGAGGTTTGCGTCAGCAGAGGTGTACATGTTAAGAATCGTGCTGCCGTCGCCATATTTGGTGTCTCCATGTCCGGCGCGGCAGGCGAATTCCCACTGCGCATCGCTCGGCAAGTCGAAGTCGACCCCGGTCCTGTTCCTTATTCGGCCAAGGAAGGAATCAGCGTAGGGAGGGTCCGGATAGTGGCCACCGTAATCAGAAGAGGAGGAAGTGTTGCAGTCTCCGCAACGAAGATCGTTGTAACATATCTGCTCGACAGGGCGTCCAGCGCGATACGCCAGATTTTGGAAGCGCGACGGGTAGGAACGGCCGACAGGCACGACCTCTGCCCATTGCCCCTGCGTCACCGCGAACACGCCAATGTAGTAGTCGTTCGTAAGCGTGACGGGATGAGTCCTTTCCCAGTTGCCGGAATCAACTCTTGAACGTTCAGTCTCCAACGCCGTCGATCCCATAATCCACGTAATGTCTCTCGCGCAGATCTTGCGCATGACAAGCAGCGAAGTCTTGAAGTTCGCGTTGTTCGTGACGGCCCCGACCTGTCCCGGCTTGGAACCCGGCAGGAAGTCTACGGACGGATAGTACCGGCACCGCGCGTCCTGCGTATGTGGTATCGAGCTGTTCGAGATGTCCACGACCATGTAGTCGGGAGTGTTGTTCACCGCCCACGCCTTGACCACCGCGCGCGCGCCGTTGGCCGCGATGACGAAACCCTCGCCGTTCTCGCCGGCCCACGACTTGTCGGGACGCCAGGTGATGGTGTGAAGCGTGTCGTCGGACACCTTTTCGACCTTCCTCCACACCTCGCCCTTCGCGTTGCAGACGGCCGGTCCGCCGATCGACGTCCAGCCCGGATCGCTCGCCGACGCGCTCGTGTTGGCGTTCGTCTGCACGTCGAGCGTGATTACCGCATCGTCGCCGGAGAACTTGTACTGTATCGTCACCTGACGGCTCGAGGACGACTGTTCCATGCTGACGTAGGTCACTTCCGGAACCGTCGCTAACGCGGACGTCACGCAGATGGCGAGCGCTCCGAGAACTGCATTCCTTGCATTCATGGGTCTGTTTTCCTTTTTGGACTTTTCTTGTGGGGTTTGAATTTGTGTGGTTTATCACCTGAATATGATTTCCATTGACGGAAACTTGTCCGACTGAAGAGCCGTGCCTTCCGAGAAAAACTCCGTGAAGTAACGGCCTTCGAGCTTCTGGGAAGACGCGGCGAGCGAATGCGTGGACGACGCGAGCGCGACGCCCGGCCCGTCCGCAGTGCTTGTTCTGGCGTGGGACGCGGCGGAAACCGCGGCTGAGCCGATGTTGATGCGCGGGTCGCCGGACGAGATGAACTTGTACGTCTTGGTGACACCACCCTCGGTGTATTCCCGGACCTCGTTGCCGCAGATGTCCGTCTCTGCGAACATCGCCAGCGGCAGCGCCACGGACAGTGCACAGGCCGCCCAGTCAAGCATCTTCATTTGCTGTTTCCTTTCGTTGTATCGTTGTTGCACGGCTTCTTCGCAGCGCGGCGCAGGGCCGGGCGGCCCCGCCAGCACTCCGGAATCTCCATTCCCAGCAGCCACGCCACCGTTGGCACGACATCGCAGATGATGACGGGGTCGCGAAGCTCGTACCCGTCAAGCCCGGGGGCGCAGACGATGAACGGTATCTCGTAGGAGATCAGTTCCAGGTCGCCATGCCCGGTGCCGTGTCCGCCATGGTCGGCGACGACGACAATCGCCGCGTCGCCGGGGAATGCCGCGTCCACGGCCGCGACAACGCGCCCGACTAGCTTGTCGACGTCGGCGCAGGCGGCATCGTACGCGGGGGAGTTCCACCCGCCCTTGAAGTGGCCGGTCTCGTCGACAGAGCCATAATAAAGGAAGGTGAAACGCGGCTTGCGCGGCAGAAGCTCCTTTATGAACTCGTCGGTGTACGCGGACTCCTGCTCGTGCGTGAACTTGTCGTTGTAGCAGCGGTCGCAGGAGACGTCCGTCTTCTCGTAGCAGTTGCCGATGGGTCCCCAGTTGTAGAGCGAGCACGTAAATGCGGCAGGCTCCTGCCGCCTGATTTCCGAGAAGATGCAGGGATATCTGCCCTTCGCCGTCACGACCATCGGCTTCACGTGCGGAGCCGGCGTCGCATCGCGGAAGCCGTGCAGGTCAGCTACCGTTCCGTAGAGGCACGATGCCCAGTTGTATCCGGACGAAGTAGGGTACAGGCAGCGCCCGACGGTGTACTTGCCGCGCTCGCGCAGCTTGGCGAGATTCGGCATCTTCGCCCAGGGAATGTTCTGTGCGCCGAGCCCGTCGATGCCGATCAGCACAACGTGGTTCACGCGCTTCGCGCATGAAGGGCCCGCGGCGCCGCCGCATTCCGGAGCCGCGGCGTCCAGTGTTGCTGCCGAAAACACTGCAACGGCCGCGAGGAGGAAAACGACTAACCAGCCCCGTGTCATTTTTTGCGCCATTAATTTTTGCTTTCCAAGCTTGTTGCCAGAAATTATAGCCGTTCCTTTTTTCTTTGTCAATGCCGCGGGCAAGGCGACCGGATACTCGGTTGCGGCAGTCGCAGAAACCGCAGAGGCCGGTACCTTTTCCCATCGAATCCCTTTTCTTCTCCAATTACGTCATAAAATCATGGCAACTGGCTGAGGAACGTGCGCATCGGAACGACCATCCTCCTGCCTGGCGCAAAACAGTCAACAGCCTCATACGGCAGATCCGCCACAACCTGAAGCGCAAGTTCCGCGCCCAACTGCCGCTGCATGCCCTTCAGTGCAAGAGACGCAGAAGTGTCGGACGTCTTGACTTCCACAAGCAACCACGGTTCTCCGCCTCTTGACACTAGAAAATCAACCTCGTTCTTGTTCTTGTCGCGAAGATAAAACAAGCCATAGTCCCCAAAACCAAGATCCGTCCACGTCTCCACGGCCTTCAGCAGGTGACATGCGACAATCGTCTCATTCCTCGCTCCGACATCCTTTATCCCCGACCAGTCCCGCATGTACCACTTGGGCGTTTTGCGGATGGAATTGGCGACGTTTCTAAACCAGGGGCGGACGGTAAAGCCGTAGAAGAACGAATTGAGCGTCACCAGCCATTGGCGCATCGTCACCTCATTGGTTTGGACTTCAGACGCGAGCGAAGAGTAAACAACCTGCCGGCCCGACCTTTGCGCAAGTATCTCGGCAACCGCGTCCAGCTGATCCAGATCGCGAATGTTCGTCTCGTTTGCGATGTCAATCCGCACAAGCTGTTCGCGCCGAAGCCTACGCCACCTGACCGCGAACGCAGCCGAGCGCATATGGAACATCTCCGGAAATCCGCCGAACTCTACCAATGCGCGCCAACCGTCGTCGTCCAATGCCTCAGGCTTCGCAATTTCCGTCGCCGGCATTCTGGGACGCAAAAGCTCGCCAACGGAAAGCGGATGCATCCTGAACGGGAAATACCGCCCCATCAAACTGTCGCCCTTGCCGCGTTTCTTGAGATCCAACCGTGCAGATCCCGTCACGAGCGTACGCGAATCTTCTCCGTAAGTGTCGAAATACCCCTTGAGGAATTGCCGCCATTTCGGATAATGATGTATCTCGTCAAATACAACTAGCGGACGTCCTTCGCGGCGAACATCAAGCTTAGCCGCCTTTGCAACCTCGTCCTCGCCCTTCAGAAACAAGCCCCTGTCCTTGCGCCTGTCCCAATTGAGGTACAAATCAGCCATAGCCTTGGCTATAGTGGTCTTGCCAACCTGACGAGGCCCAGAAAGAAGAATCATCTGTCTATTGTTTGCAAAGTGATTAGCAAACATCGATTCATACATTCGTTCGATTCTATCGCTCATGGCGTGTATTATAGCATAAAATGACCACAAACCGTCAATGCCATTCCAAATATAAGTTTGGAATGGTTTATGCCATTCCAAACACACATTCGGAATATCTCGTAGGCTGGCGAAGACTACACTGACATGCGTTATGCAATGCTAGGATTCTCGGCTATCGCGCGAAATATGGATTGAGGGAAAGGTAGTTCACCCCCAGCTCCTCGCCAGGCGATGCGGCGGCATTGTCAATCGTCAACTCCACCTCCTGCGATTTTGCCGTAAATACGATGTGATGAAGATTGATCCGCGCGGTGTCGTTGTTCATCTCGTAGCGTCCCTTGGTACGTTCGTCCACATGCACCCACGAAAGCGCCCTGTCGATCTCAACGCCTTCCGAAAGCGTGGCGGCAATGCCGAACCGACGAGGGGCGATGCGGTTGGCCTTCACATCCCTGACGTCAAACGTCGCGAACTGAAGACAGTATTTCCGGCCCGGCTCAAGTCCCTTCACGGTCTGCGACAGCGAGGAGGGTTCCCCTTCTTGCCGGACCAGAACGGCAAAGGTGTCGCCGATGTTGTCGCTACCGCCCCAGCGGTTCTGGCTCCGCGAGGCGAAATTGGGATGGGAATCCGTCCGCACTTCGCCCTTCGCCGTCCACGGCGCAAGCGTCCCGCGAAAATCGCCGTTGAGAACGTGGTCAGGACGGTAGCGGAAGCCGTATGCCTCCGAAAGCATGTTAGTGTTCCCCTCTACGACGTAATGGCGCGTCAGCGCGAACGACCAGCGGTGCAGTTCGTCGTCGGCGTAGTAGCTGCCCCAATAGCCGATCAACCCGAGGTCGCGACAGGCAGGATCGTTCGCCGCAAAGTTCATCTGCATGTCAAGATAGTATTTGTAATCGACTTCGGGATGATGCGCCTTCGAGAGAATCGGCACCTGGTTGAAGTTTCCGAATACGAGACCGATGGACGGCATGGCCGCCGGGCACAGGTTGCGGTAACGTTTCAGGATGTCGGCGACATTGACCTGCAGCACCTGCCGCGCCCCCTCCTCCGTCTCCTTCGTGGAACAGTAGTGTTCGCGGAGAAGTTTCCCCGAGCTACCCGCGACGTTGATGCAGGCGGAGAGAAATTCGGAAGCGACGGCCGGGGATTCCGGCTTGCCATACGCCCATGTGTACACGGGCCGGTCAGGATGCTTTTCCAGATCGTAGGTCCATAACCCATTTGCGTAGGCCTCGCTCGCCGTCACATCGGCACAGTTCTGCTCATCGCAGGCCACACCGTCCATAAAGGAATCGGACATGCCAGGGCAAGAGGACAGCTTCTTGATCATGAAGTCCGCCGCACCGCCCGTGAGGTTCAGGTTACCCATCCATTTGTATCCGCGCTTGTGAAATTCCTCAAGGTGTTCCTTCGGGACGTTGCCGCCCTGCTGCGTCGTCACTGCCGGCAGCACATAGCGCTCGTTGAAATCCCAGTCGTAGGGAGGATTCTCCTTCACACAGCTGTTCACGCCAGGGCAATAGTTCAGGATCTCGGCGATCTCCCGCACGACCGCGCACCCGTCCTCGACGCCAACCACCTCCAGCACATGCTCTCCCGCAGTCAGCTGACGGAACGTCTCAAGGCGAGGCGTCGCGGCATCGATGACCTCGCGCCCGTCGATCTTCACCGAAAAACCCGCGCACGGCCGCGCCTTGATGGCGGCGAACGCCCAGCCGTCGCGCGCCATGGCAAACGAATGACTGTTCGTGACATCCGGCGATAGTGTCGCCGACAGCACCTCCGCGCAAAGGTTGTTGCGCCTTGTACGCCGGGAGGACGCCCCGCCCAAAGCGCCGCGCACCACACGGAAGTTGTACCGCCGTTCCAAGATGGTCTTGCCGGTGGTCTTCTCCGCCACACGGGCCGTCAAGATGCCGTTCGTCGCTCCCGACGGAAGCGGAATCCGCATCGCATGGCGCAGGAGCGGACGATGTACCGGCGCGGACGCGCCCTCGGCCGCAAGAACGATCTCGTACGCTTCGTCCGGCTTCTCCAGATTGCCAAAGAAGAAAAAGGTCGCGTTGGGGGCCTCGGCGGGAATCTTGGAGAGAAGAGGAGCCGGCATCGGCACAAGGCGCGGACGATGTTCGCATTCAATCAACACTGAAGGGCCGGATTTTTGCAGGGCAATCTCATCCAGGGCTTCGAGCTTGACGTCGGCGATGTCAAGATCGCCCCGCTGGGCATTCGAGCGAATCAGCACCCAATAGCCATCAACCGAGGAAAAACACTTGAAATCGCAGCTCACGCGCGTCCATAGCCCGGTCGTATCCCTCGGCAACGACATGATTCCGGCGGTCGAACGCCACAAGCCGCCGTTCACGATCATCACGCCGCTGTACGAACCGGTGGTGAGTCCCTTCGTCCTCACCTGCATGGAGATTCGGTATTTCCCGCCTTCCGCAAGATTAAGACCATACTGATACAGCCGCACGTCCGGCGCCTTCTGGCCCAGCACGGAGATGTACGGCAACCCGCCCGGGCCACCGCTAGGGTGCCACTTCAGGTAATTCGACGATAACGAATAGACCTTCCAGAACGGCGGGAAGTCAACTTGATCGCATTCAAGCCGTCCGTTCAGAAGGAGGTTTTCACCTGGCTTGACCGCGGCCAGACAGAAGGCCGAAGCGAACACGGCGGCAAGAAGCGGAGCAGTTCTTCGGTAGAGTAGAGACCCATGCCTCGGCGTTGCCGCGTACCCGTTCGTCATAACTTGGCTTGTCCTTCCTTCGCTTTTACAAGTTGTTGCCGATAATTATAGCGATAGCTTGAAACTTCTCTTCATCGCAGTCCTTCGATTCAGAAATACGAACCCGGACGGCTGTCAAAGAGGAACACCGCCGGGATGGTGCCCATCGTCCGGCGCGTCGGCGAGGGTGAACTTTATCTTGTCGAGGTAGACGCCGTTGACAGGCGACTTGCCGTCCGGCGTGAAGCGGCCCGGACCTATCCAGAAATACTCGTCGGGCGCGGGGACCCAGGTTAGCACGTCGTACCAGCGGTATTCGCCGTCCGGCACATCCGCCGTGCGGGGCTCGACGCCGCCGCGTCCGCGCAACGCCCCCAGGCTGTACACGCCGGCCCAGAACGCCTCGCCGTCACGCGCCTTGTCTACGCGCACCCTCGCGCTCAGCCGGTACTTCTTTCCCGGCTCGAACGCGATCTTGCCCATCGAGAGCTGCGTGCACCATTGGAAATGCGTGTTGTAGAGCTTAAGCGCCCTGCCGTCCTCTGCCTTCGGGTCGTCGACGTAGTCGCCCCACGTGCCGCGATTAAGGACAGGTATCAGGCACTCCTCCAGTTCGCCGGACTCTGCGCCGCGCGACGCTACCCATTCTCCATCTGCGATCTTCTTCCATTCCTGCTTCATCGCCGTGCGGTCGCCTTCCGCGAGGCGAATGTCCTTGGCCTCGGCCATGCGGTCGAGCAATGACTGGGCTATCGCCTTTATCTTCTCCGGCGGTAGGACCGACTTGGCCTTCGTCAGGTTCAGGAGCCTGTGCGACCGCTCCAGGCGCATGTAGTCCACGGAGAACGCGCCCATGCGCACGTTGTATGACGTCGCCGGATCATCCTTCGTGGCGGAGGCGGCCTTGTCCCACAGCGCGGCCGCCTCTTCGAGGAAGGAGTCCGGAATGGCCGGGTTCGCCACCCCGTCGAAGATGAGGAGCGGCTTGTCGGGCTGCTCGGAATACCTTACCTGGAGCTGATGCACCTTCTTGAAGTATTCGCGCACGAACGGCGCGCCCTTGCCGTAGTAGCCCGGGAAGAAGTCGTCGAGAAGCGTCCGCATCGGCAGGTTGGGGTTCCACATCCACTTGGCGAGCAACCACGCCTTCAGCTCTGCGAAGTCGGCGTGCCGCCCCTGGTGCGCGCCCTGCTCAAAGAGCGCCTTGACGTTGTGGCGCAGGAAGAACTTGATGTTGCCCTGGAGCGCGTATGCGTTGGGCCATGGCATCGTGTAGTTCGCGAAGTCCGTCGTGTAGTCCCAGATGTAGAGAAAGTCCGTAAGGCGGCTCCAGTCCTCGATGTCCTTGCAGAACGCGACGTTCTCCTTGAACTGGCTCTTGTCGATAGGACGAGAGAAGTCGCACTCGATGGTGCAGAGGCACGGCACGACGTTGTGGCGGAGCTTCGTCTTCTTCGGCGCCTTGCGCGTGTACTGGTAGGCGAGCGTCTCGATGATAGCGTCGGGGAACTCCTTCTCCACCGCTTCGGCGATGGCGTTCACGAAGCGGATCATGGTGCCGGAGTGGGAGCCTTCCTCGTCGTCCACCGCCTTGCACGACGGGCACTCGCAGAAGTTATACCAGTCGTTCTGGCTTACGCCGTAGAACTTCGCGCCTGGGTCCTTGCGTATGCGCTCCAGCACGTTAGAGGTGACGATCTTGAGGACGTCGGGATTGGTGAGGCACAGCTGAGAGCTGTTCTTCATGCGCCGGCCCTTCACCATGCTGAAGTATTCGGGGTGCGCGTCGAAGTACTTGTCCGGCGGAAGGAGCGTGTTGAACGTATGGCAGCTGCCGAGTCCGCCGCCGAAGCGGTAGGGTTCGCCGCCGTACTTCTCGCCCAGCCTGCGCCACGAGCGACTGTTCACGCGGAGCCGCGCCGAGAACTCGGGGTGCTCGGACACGTCGTACCAGAACGGCTCGCGCATGGCGAACGCCGGAACCTGCGTCTCGTCGAGGTCCGCCGGCACCTCGATGCGGTCGAGGCGCGGCACGACGGAATGCCACGAGGAGTACCAGCGGCAGCCGACGAACCGTTCTAGGAACTCGTAAGCGCCGTAGAGCGTGCCGCGTTCCGGCGAGCCGATTACAAGCAGATGCGGCGGACGCGCCACGAGGCGGAAACCGTCCGTGCCGACGTTAGGCGCGGCGGGGGCGCCTGTCAGGCCGACCGTATGCTTCGTCCCGCCAAGCAGAATCGCCTTGGCCGGCAGCTGATTTGAGTCCGTGACGATCGGCAGCCGGACGCCTGTCGCCTGCTCTGTGAAGTCGCGCAGCTCTTCCGCCGCGTATTTATGCGCCGGCGAAGCGTCCGCCGGCACGACGATGGAATACTCCGCCGCCTTGCCGCGCTCGGCGACGACAAGAACGTCTGCGGCGGACGACGCCGCGACTGCGAAGAGCACCGCGAAGGCGGCGGCTAGAACTTTGCGCATGGCGTCAGATCATGCGGAGGCGGATAGGATCCTCGGAGACGACGCCGGACGCCTTGATCTCGGCAAGGGCGGCCTCAAGCGCGGAAGCCTTCGCGCGGTGCATGAGGGCGACGACGGGAACGAAGCCGGACTCGCCCGACTCCTTCTGCGTTGCGGCAGAGATGGACACGCAGTGCTTGCCAAGTATGGTCGCGATAAGGCCGAACGCGCCGGGGCGGTCCGCGACCATGAAGCGCACGTACGACTTGGAGAATATGTCGCCGGCTGCGCGCAGGCGCACGTTGCCTTCCGCATAGCACGGGGCGCCGCGAACGTAGCGCGTCTCACCGTGGGCGAGGTTGCGCGCGATGTCGCCGATGTCGCCGACAACGGTGGAGGCCGTAGGCTGGCGTCCGGCGCCGCGACCGTAGTACATGGTGTAGTCGCTCATGTCGCCCTTCACCATTGCCGCATTGAACGCGTCGTTGACGTTTGCGAGCATGTGCGAGAACGGAATGAGCGTCGGGTGCACGCCGACCTCGACCTCGTCGCCGTCCCTGGCCACGACCGCCAGGAGCTTGATGCGGTATCCGAAGTCCGCCGCATACCTGACGTCGGTGCCGGAGAGATTGCGTATGCCCTCCACCTGCACCTGGTCGAGCGTCGGCTGGAAGCCGTAGGCGAGCGCGGTGAGGATGCAGGCCTTGTGCGCGGTGTCGAAGCCGTCGATGTCGAGCGACGGGTCGGCCTCGGCGTAGCCGAGACGCTGGGCGTCCTTCAGCACGACGTCGAACGGCAGGCCCTCGTTCTCCATGCGGGTGAGGATATAGTTGCACGTTCCGTTGAGTATGCCGTGAATGGACTCGATCTCGTTGCCCGCGAGCCCTTCGCGCAGGACGCGGATTATCGGGATTCCTCCGCCGACGGACGCGCCGAAGTAGATGTCGACGCCGTTGGCGGCGGCCGCGTCGAATATCTCGCGCCCGTGCTCGGCCAGCAGCTTCTTGTTCGCCGTGACGACGCACTTCTTGGCGTTCAGGGCGTCCAGCACGAGCTTCTTGGCGATGCCGGTGCCGCCGATCGTCTCGACCACGATCCGCACGTCCGGGTCCGCGATCACGGAGGACGCGTCGGTGGTGAGGACGCCTTCGGGGACCGCCACGCCGCGGTCGGTGGTTATGTCAAGGTCTGCGATGCGCTTGAGCGCGATGTCCACGTCAAGCCGCTTCGCCATTACGTCGCGGTGCTTCAGCAACCCGTCCGCGACGCCTGCGCCGACGGTTCCGAAACCAAGTATGCCAACTCCGATCTGCTTCATGTGCGTTTTTCTCCCGATGGCCGCGTCGCCATGCGACCGGCTTTTTGCGTATTATACCATAAACGGCAGCTGCAGTCGGCCGGCGGCATATCAGGGCCATCGGAGAACCACAGGACTCTGCACTACTCCCCCGATATCGGCCAAAAGGAAAACAGCTTTCGCCTTTCAGTCGTCTCTCAACTCAAAGTTCCAATGTCGCAATGATTGGGAAGTGATCGCTTGGATACAAGTCAAGACCAGGACGCAGGGTCGGATCAGTCCTGTAGTCCAGAACGCGTACGCCTTGAGACACGTAGATGTAGTCGATACGTGCGCCGAATTTCTTCCGCCCTTCGTTCGAGTTCCGCTCCTTTTCAGGCGTCTTCATCGCCTCCATGCAGGGCGACAGCTTCTTGCGGCGCGGGAAAAGACAGAGCGAAAGCCACGGCCCTTCCGGCGGACGCTCGGAAACATAGAGCGCATTCCTCAAGACCTTGGTCGCCATCTTCGCGGTATTGGACGTCTCGTAGCAGTTGTGGTCGCCCGTAAGCACAACTGGCATGCCAGCGGCGAACTCCTTCATCCGTTCGAGGATCAGGCGCATGCCGTTTGTGTTGGCCAATTCGCTCTTGTGGTCCAGATGCGTGTTCACAAAGCAGAGACGCTTTCCGGTGATCTTGTCCTTCAGCACCGCATACGTGCACACGCGTCGGCACATCGCGCCCCAACTTCTGGAGCCGGGCACCTCCGGCGTTTCGGAAAGCCAGAACGTGTTCTGCTTCTCGAGGTCGAAACGAGCCTTGCGGTACGCGACCGGCGACGCCTCGCCGCTCTTCCTGTCGGCATTGCGGTGTTCGCCCACGAACCCGTACCCCGGCATCTTCACCCGCAGATACTGCATCTGCTCGGGATCGACCTCCTGCAGGCCGAACGCATCGAGGTTGAAGCCGCGCACCAGCGCCACCAGATCGTCACGACGCTTCGTCCAGTCGTTATCCGTCCCCTTGTCGCCCGCAACATACCGGATGTTGTAGGAGCCAACGCGGATGGCATTGGCGGAATCCGCGTTCGCTCCAGCCAACACCGCCGCACTGCATAGTGCGGCAAGCACCCAACAACGACACACGCCAATCGTCGCTCTCTTCATATTCGCCAGCATTATTTGACCATCATCAGGAATCCATAGTGGACAATCAACCGAAACGCATCGTCTGCAATGTCGATATGCGGTGCCCTCTTCTCCGACACGACACTCCACTGCGTCCCCGGAGAGGTCAAAGTGCCGCCGTAAGTGAAGATGTTCGCGTCTTCAGTCGGAAGGTCGTATGCACGGAACGTCATGGCGGCGGGCAGCGTCACGTTGCCGCCCACGGTGAACATCGAATACCCAGCCGGATCGGTGACGCCGCTCCTCGCCAGCGTCGCCGCGCCGCTCGCGGCGAGCGAGGCGATCGGCTGCGTGGCGGCGCCGCTTGCGACCGCGGCACCGCCAGAGAGCGCGAGCGCCGTGTCCGCGCCAAGCGTTCCCGCAAGCGAGGTTCCCGTCAGCCCGGCAGGCGCCTCGCCGGACGCCGTACCCTTGTTCATCCACTTCTTGCGCAGATAACCGAGAATCGCCGACTTCTCCGCATCCGAGAGCGTGGCCGTGCAGATGATGACTTCACCGATCCGCCCGTACCAGGCGCGCGAATTGCTGTTGCCATCTCCGTACAACGGCGCATTGCCATTTCCGTTAAGGCGGCAGCCCAGCTGTACGCGGTTGATGTCGGTCGGCCACATATGATTGTAGTTGAGGCCCTTCGTTGCGGACGTTCCGCCGCCGGCGCTATCCGCAAGGCTCTCGAAGTTGTAGTGCTGCCGATAGCCGCACAGGTAGGCGGTAAACACGAACGCGGCGGCGTTGGGCACCTTGTTCGTAATGTTTGCGATGGTCACCTCTTGCGGGCCACGGTGCAACCGGGCTTCGAAACTGTTAATGCTGCCGTTAGGACTCTCTTCATACACGAAGGCGCCAGCCTGATTATTGTCGGGACTGGTGCTGTTCTTCGACATCATGGAAATTGGCGCAGACCACTTGCCCTTCCCTGCAACAGTACCGTCAAAAACCGGAGAACGCTCCGCCACCATGAAGATGTTGAGGAATCCGTAGGCGTTTGTGTTGACGTAACTATCGAGTACCAATGCCGAATCGCCGGCGAACTTCAGGCTCGGCAGCGAATTGATGCCCGAAAGTTCCCACATCGGCGTCGGTGCGCCATAGGAGGCCGACTGCGGCGACGGACTCGCCCCGAACGCGCCGCCCGCGTTGCCCTTGTTTCGAAGAGATGCAATCCGGCCGTTGGCATTCGTGGTCACTGTGGAGGCATCCGCCGCATCCATCCACACGTCGATGTGCGCCACCACGGAGGTCGGCATCAGCGCGAGCGTCCCCTCCTTCACGCGCACCTCGTGCCGATCCGCCATGACGTTCAGCTGAAGCGTCCCGCCTCCTTCCTTCTCCAGATTTCCCGGCATCGTCTGGGGCGTGACAAGCGTCGCCGTGCCGCTCGGCACGGAAACGGCGGCGGGCTGTGCACTGCCATTATAGATGCTCGCCGTGACGGCGGTGTTCGTGACGCCGAACCACTTGCGCGAAAGATACTCGTTCACGGCGGCGCGTTCGTCATCCGTCACGGAGCGGGAGAACACCAGGATTTCGCCAATGTCGCCGTAGAAGCAGCGGGTCGAACCGTTGGCGGTGCCATAGTACTCCAGCTTGCCACCATCGCTTATCCGGCAGCCGAGCGCAGTCATATCGATGTTGAACGAATAGGCAGGGCTCGCCGTATCGGTCTTGCTCGACACTTCGCCGTTGTTGTACACATACTGGATCGCATTTGCCGAATTGCCGTTCCGTCGTACGCAGTCGATGACAGGCAGGTAGTTGATGGTCGCGTTATGGTCCAGAACGAGAGAGGCGTTGCTACCGAACATCCAGTCGTAACCGCCGTTGTCCTGATGGTAAAGTGAAGTATAGACGGCATTGTCGTTCTTGTTCGTAGCCGCCGAATGCATGGCAAGATAGGCGGCCCACTTGCCCTTGTTGCCCTCGGCTTCCCAGTGTGTGCAGCGCGCCACGGCGAACACCGTGATTGCCTTGGATCTGTTGGTGTAGGTGTTCAGGACGAGCGCCTGCGCTCCGTTGAAGCAAAATGCCGGTCGTCCATTCAAGGCGGAGCTCGAATAGGTTGGGCAGTCAGGGTTTCCGCTCTTGCCCGTGCCCTGCACAAAAACGCCTCCGCATTGTCCGCGGTTGACGATGGAGGAGAGCGTAGAACCCTCGGTCGTCACTTGCGCCGTGGCGTCGATCCAGATGTCGGCGGAGGAGAGCAGGTTGTCGCCGCCATAGCGGCAATCCAGAACGGCACCGTCATCCAGCTCGACCTTCGCCGAGGGCGACGTGAGCAAAGTGGCTTCTTTTCCAAGACTGCCGTCCTTGCCGAAGCGCAGCGTCCCCTCCTCGATGCGCACCACGCCCGCAAGCGTACCGGGCTGCGCAATCGTAAGTTTGCCCGCGCCGCGCTTCACGAACGTGCCAGGGGTCGGCACACCGCTGCTCATGTATCCGCACACAGGGGATACGTTCATAACGAGTTCCGCACCATCTTGCACAACAATGGTCGGGACGTTGCCTTGGTGCCCCATGTGCATGGCGTTGGCGTGGATCACGCTCGCCTTGCCGTTCGCGGACGGCACGACCGTCAAGGTCCTGTTGAGGCTGAAGGATCTCCATTTTTCCGTTGTCTCGGGACCGCCAAATTCATGCCTCAACCCACGCAGTTCCGCACCACGCAGCACGACCCGCGCCGGGAACGGCAGATGGGCCTCCGCCGTAAGGTAGGTGCCTTCATGCAATTCCAGCGTAAGATCTGCAAGATTCGTGCCGTATGCGCCGCCAAAGGGATCGCTTTTGGACGCAACAGCCATCCAACCCTCGTCGATGACCCACGTCGCTCCATTCACAATGGCACCGGTGAATCCAGTATCGCCGACATACAGATATCCGGCACCGATCTTGGTCATAGTATGGCCGGCTGTCACGAAGGTGCTGGGCTTTATCCACAAATAGTTGTCGGCACCGCCCACATCAATTGTGGCATCCACGTCAAGCGTGATGCAGGATGTCGAGGGCGTCCAGGCCCCGCCAAGGCGCAGGTTGCCGCCGCCAAGCCGAACCGCGCCGCCGCCGACCTGCGAATCCTTATTCACCTTGAGCCAGCCGTTGCTGACGCAGGTGCCGCCGGAATAGGTGTTCGCGCCCGTCAGCGTCAGCTCGCCCGCGCCCTGCTTCACCACGGCGATGTTGCCCTGGATCGTCCCGGCGAACGTGACCGCATCCGCGCTGTCGAACACCAGCGACGCCGTCGTTTCGGACGAATTGACATAGACGGTATCCGACGCCAGCAGCGTGGCGGTCGCGTCCACGCCAGCAAGGTCAACCGTTTCGGCTTTCGTCGCTCCGCATACGGCAATTGCCGCAACACAGATTATCGATATTTTCATTTTCTTTTACCTTCTTTATTCCATTAGGCGCAAATTCCTCCTACCAGTCTGGTGAAGGACGAGAATGTATCATGATATGTATTATACCAAAAAATCACCGCCGATTTTACCACAAAGAGAAATTTATGTTCTTCAGCCACCTTTGTGGCCTTTGTTGTTAAAAAGGAAAACCATTCCTGAATTTTGTCAGAAAGCCGTTCGAACGTTCCCTATCCATGTAGAAACCGTAAAAAGCGGAGAAAGGCATGGTGTGATATGAACAACAAGAAGAAAATGATGGTTATCGCAGGAACGATGTTAGCGGCGTGCTGTCTCATGGCAGCTCCTGGCGCAGGTGCGCCGCCCAAGGGCGGAAACGGACAGCCTGGCGTCCAGCCTCGCGGCGGGCAGCCACAGCAGCAAAAAGCCGTCAAGCCCGCCCCGAAGGGCGGCGACCGGCATGGTGGAGCGCAGAAAGCACCGGCGAAACCAAAAAATCCGCCAGCAGCCAAAGCACCGACTCCGCCTGCTGCGAAACCGAAGACCCCGCCTGCTGCGAAACCACACAATCCGCCGGTGGCAAAACCAGTGAATCAGCCTGTGGTGAAGCCGCACAATCCGCCTGCTGCGAAACCCCATAATCCGCCGGTAGTGGTGAAACCGCACAATCCGAATCCGCCGGTGGCGAAACCGCACAATCACCCGCCCCACGCTCGCCATTGGGCGCGACCGGCGGTAGTTCCCCCTCGGCATCACGGTGCAAGGAGGGCGTGGGAATGGGTCGAAGCCGCGTGGAACATGACTGTTGACGGCATCTACTATTATGGCGACGGCTACTACTACGACGGGTACAACTACTACTACAACGGGGCGTACTACACAACGCCTCCGGTGGTCGTAACGCAGACAGTCGTAGTCCCGCAGCCACCACCCCCTCCCCCGCCGCCGCGCCGGAGAGGTTTCTGGAACTGGCTTTTCGGCGACTGAACTAAAGGCCGAAACCGAAATCCGCAGCCGCCAGTTTGAAACTGGCGGCTTTGCTATATCTGCTTGTCAGTCGAAGGCCTCCAGCAAGGCAGGCGTCACGTCCACGAGCGACGCGACCCGTTCCCTTATCTGACGCTCGCCCGGTCCGAAGGCCACGAACGGGACGGGGTTGCGCGTATGCCCGCGCTCGCCCATCGCCTCCATGTTGCCGTGGTCGGAGGTTAGCACAAGCGTTATGCCGGCGGCTTCGGCGAAGTGCACGAGCGCCGCGAGGAAGCGGTCGAAGACCCGCAGCACCGCGCACGCGCGCGCGTAGTCCATTGAATGTCCGGCGATGTCGGTCTGGAAGAACTCGAACAGCGTGAAGTCGTGCTCCAGCGCCAGTGCGAAGAGATGTTCGGCTGCGCGCTGCGGCGGTATGACGGGGATGTTCGGGTAGCGGTCCTGTATGGTTTCGCGCGTCAGGTCCTGCATCAGGGCGCGGTCGGCAAGAAGGTCGTCGGCGGTCGTGATGGACTCTGGCACGGTGAGCGCCATGACGGTCGTGACCGACTTGAAGCGGCGCATGGCCAGCTCGTCCGCGGAATCTATGAGGTAGGCGTCGGCGAAGCATATGCTGCGGCCGCGGCGCTTCAGTTCGAGGAATACGTTGTTCGTCTCGATGATCTTGCGGAGGGCGGGACCCGGGAAGCCTTCGCAATGGCGGCCGACCGCCTTTGCGCTGTTGACGCCGGAGAACATGGTGGCCTGTCCTGTTGCGCTTTGCGGCAGGCCATCCACGCCGAGACAGGCGTCTATGGGCTTGGAGTGCCGTTCAAGGAGACGCCACAGCGTCGGGCAGACCTCGGCGTTGACCGGGTTGTCCGAAGCCGGCTCTCGCAGGCCGATGCCGTCGACAAACAGGAATATCATCTTCACGTTTTGCAGATTATACCATAATTGCCCCATGTCCTCAACGCCTTGCATTCCTGCAATCACCGGTGAGGGACTTATTTTAGCAAAAGGCTCTGGGCGGGTGGCTCGCCTCGTCGAACGCGTCGACTCCGCGCGCGAGCCCTTACGGGCGGCTTCTTCGGCGCATCGCGCGCTCTCGACGCTCGGGATTCGCGACACTAGACGGGGCTCACCGCGGTGCAGGCCGCGTATAGGTCGCTCATCACGTCGCCGAGTCGGCCTCCCGCCCTTCGCTATGCACACGACACGTCACACTTTGGCATATAATGTCCATGTCTTGGCGAGAGGATCCCAGACGCACCGTCTCTACGGCTACAAGACCATCTATTTGCGTATCCGTCATTTCCAACGTAGTCGCAAGTTTCCTGTCAGCGATGGATAGCGCGAGCGTTGCACCAAAACTTGATGCGTTGTGTCGGCTGGCGCAGGAGGCGGAGAACGGGCAGTCGCCCTGTCGACGTGATGAGCGACCTAAGCACGGCTAGCACTACGACGCATTTCGAGCAGTGTCGCGAATCCCGAGCGCGAAGAACTCATGAGTTCGCGCGTTCGTCAGGACGAGCTGCCTGGTCGGAGCCGACTACGCCGACTGTTCAAGCGGGGTGTTGCGTTTCGTGTACAATTTCTGTTTATAACCATTAGATAAATGTAGTCAAGATATTACAATTTTACCCTTGACAAAATCGAGAAAGCCATTTAGCCCTTTATTTTCAAGGTTTTTTTGAATTTCCCGATTTCAGTACGTCGCATAACATCAAATAAAAAAATGTTCACAACGCAGTTTATAATTTGATATACTACGGTCATGGGAGGAGAATCCGCTAGTCATATGCATGAACTCGTTGTCGTTGGCGGCGGGCATGCCGGAACGGAGGCTGCGCTTGCGGCGGCGCGCATGGGCGTTTCAACGTTGCTCGTGACGTCATCGGCTGATGCGATCGCCAGAATGCCCTGCAATCCGTCCATCGGAGGACTTGCGAAAAGCCACCTCGTCTATGAAGTTGACGCTTTGGGCGGCGAGATGGGAAAGAACGCCGATGCGACCGCCCTTCAATCCAAGATACTAAACCGCAGCCGGGGTCCGGCAGTATGGGCGACGCGCTGCCAATGTGCCAAGCGGGAATACGCCGAACGAATGCAGCAAGTCATTCGCGATCAGGACAATCTTGATGTCCTTGAAGACTCAGTGATCGGCATTTTCTGTCGGACATGTTCACAACAACAATCATCATGTTCACAAGAGCATTCTTGCGAAGACAAAGGCATTGCATGCAATCCAAGCGACACCTTGCACTTGCAGGCATACGGAGTCGAGACAGCCAAACATGGGGAAATTTCGGCTCAAGCAATCGTCATTACCGCCGGAACTTCACTCCGCGGACGAATCTGGATCGGACACGAGACGACGGAAAGCGGAGGCGATGAGCGGCCTGCCGTCAACCAGCTTTCTGAGAGTCTTTCTAGACTAGGTTTCCAGATAATCAGGCTAAAAACAGGCACGCCACCCAGACTTTACGCGGATTCGTGCGATTTTTCCAAGTGTCAGGAGCAAAAGGGCGAGATTCCTCGTCCATTGTTCCACGTGGAACATTCTAGCGGAAATGTTCCACGTGGAACATTGCCAGAAATATCATGCTGGCTGACGCACACGAACGCTGAAACGCATAGAATAATCAGCGACAATCTAAGCACTTCGGCACTCTATGGCGGTGACATTAAGGGAACTGGCGTACGGTATTGTCCGAGCATAGAAGATAAGATAGTCCGTTTTACGTCCGCAAAACAACATCACGTGATGCTTGAACCGGAAGATTCATGTGGATCGATCATATATCCGAACGGACTCAGCTGCAGTTTGCCACGCGAAATACAGGAAAAGATGGTTCGCTCGGTAGCCGGACTAGAAAATGCGCGATTCCAAAAGTATGCCTACGCTATCGAATACGACAGCATTGACGCCAGAGAACTGACTCATTCGCTGGAATCAAAGCGAATCAGCGGATTGTTTTTCGCTGGACAAGTCAACGGCACAACTGGTTACGAGGAGGCTGCCGCGCAAGGCTTGATTGCCGGAATAAACGCCGCGTTAAAGATTAAAGGAAAAGAACCCTTGATCCTAAGCCGGCAAGAAGCTTATATCGGGGTAATGATAGATGATCTGATTACAAAAGGCACCGACGAGCCGTATCGCATGTTCACAAGCCGTGCCGAACGGCGTCTGCTCCTAAGACAAGACAACGCTCGTTATCGGCTCCTTGATTATGCAAAATCTGTATGCATCAAGAGCGCAAGCGAAATCAGAACGATAGAAGAAGAACTGGCACTTATCAACAGCCGGATATCATCTGACGCTAGTAGCGGACTACAAGGCAACGGTCAAGTCGAACTTCAAGCGCATCTAGATTCAGAACAGCTTAGAAGGGTTGAAAATGAAATAAATATTATGCGTCATTATGCGCCGTATATCAAGCAGGAGGAAAAAGCCGCCGCCTACGCAAAGGAATGTGAATCACTGAAAATCCCAGCCTGGCTTGATTATGACGCATGCAATGCACTTCGCTTCGAAAGCAGGGAAAAACTGAAGCGCGTCCGGCCGGAAACGCTCGCGCAAGCCTCACGCATACCAGGCGTCAACCCGGCCGACATTTCATTACTTGCCATTATAATAAAGCGTGGCCATATTTGATTTGTCAAAAAACTTGTTATAAAACACAACGATTTTGCATGATTTACGATTTATCATTCTTATAAACACAAAATGTTCATAAGTTGAAAATAAAAGTTTATTTCTCATAGCCCACGCAAGCAAAATTTTTTGGTATATTTTCCGCTGACTGACAAAAGAAGACAAAGGCAATGAACGAAACCATTGACATCAATTCGAAGCTACTCTGGGAGAGAGCCAAGAGCGGTTATCTTTCACTGTTGCAGTCGGACGATGAGAAAAGTCAGGTCGAGCGTTATTTTTCAATGATCACGTCGGTGACGCGCAAAGGCAATGTCTTTGTGATCATGACATCAAACGCATACGCAGCCGATTTTCTCAAGATCCAATACGCAAGCAAGCTAAAGAGCTGTCTCAACATGGCTGGCGGCGCGACTGACTTGGACATTGAGTTCAAGTTAGACGAAACCGCTCGACCGGCAATCGTAATGCCGGACATACAGAAAAGCGGCACGGCGCGAACCGAAAGAATATCCACTTTTTCCTCCACTATGCCTCTTAACGAGGAATACACGTTCGACGAGTTCGTGAGAGGCCCGTCAAACAGCTGGGCACTGGCTGCAGCCCAAGGCGTGGTGGCGAATCCTGGCAAAAGTGGCTACAACCCTCTTTTCATACATGGCGGAACAGGTCTTGGAAAGACCCACTTGATGCAAGCGATAGGAAACGAGCTTCGTCGAAAGAATCCGCAACTTGCAATCTGTTATCTCACTGCAGAGACATTCCTGAACGAATACGTAAACGCACTGAAGAACACACAGGCTGAATCATTCCGAAACCGCTACAGAAACATAGATCTTCTGATGGTGGACGACGTGCAGTTCCTTCAGAAGGGCAAGCAGTTTCAGGAAGAGTTCTTCAACACCTTTAACGCCTTGCAGCAGGCTCACAAGCAGATTGTGATGACTTCTGACGTTGCACCTAAGAACCTTCCTCTTATAGAAGAAAGGCTTATTTCTCGCTTTGAGGGCGGCATGGTTCAGGAGATAGAGTCTCCAAACTACGAAACTCGCCTTGCTATTCTGAAGAAGAAGTCAGAGGGCATGACGCCTCCGATACCTGACAACGCGCTAGAATACATCGCAGACAACATAAAGAGCCATGTTCGCGCCATGGAAGGGGCTCTCAGAAAGGTCAGCATATTCAGGACGATGGATCCTGCAACTCATCTTTCGAAAGAAATACTGTCAAGGCTGCTAAGCGATTTCATAGAGAAAGAAAACAATTTCAAGAAACTGACGATAGATGAAATACAGTCAACCGTTGCAAAGAAGTATTCGGTGGACATAAGCCAGATTCTTTCTATGGAGCGAACTCAATCGCTTGTTACGCCGCGACAGCTTGCGATGTACATTGCTCGAAAGTTCACACCAAAGGGACTTCCAGAAATAGCCGAACAATTCAAGAAGACTCATTCTACTGTGCTTCACGGAGTAAAGACAATCGAAAAACGACTTGATGTAGAGGAAGACCTGAAAGCAAGCCTTGAGGAGATTCTTTCGGAACTTGGCTGCAAGCTGTCCGACAAGATATACTGAATTGTCACAAGCTGAATACAAGATGAAGAAAAAACATTCAGATGTCAACACGTGCCAACAGGGCATGTAAAAATGTCTTCTTCAGTATGCAAGTCATGAATGGAAAAATGAACATCATAAAGTCCGTGAAAGCCGCATATGGCAATGGTCGCAACGACTTGTATACATCATGAACACCTAACTGATACTGATAACAAAGATTGTACTTTATATTACAGTCAGTATTTGGTACAATCACAACCAAGACAGACTCATAAGGAGAAACAGTACCATGAAATTCAAGATAATGCGCTCTAAGTTCATAGAGGGTCTAAAGGCCGTACAGAACATAGTGGCCGGCAGAGGATCACTTCCGATCATTCAAAACGTGCTGCTTGAAGCCAACGGGAGCGAACTCAAGATGACGACTACTGACCTTGACATTTCGATAAGGACGGTCTGTCAGTGCGAGGTGCAGGAAAGCGGTGCGTCTACGCTTCCTGTTAAGCTGCTTTTCAACGCGATAGCTAAAGTGGCTGAAGGAGAGGTTGAGGTAGACATCGACTCAAACGATCGCGCGTCCATCAAGGCAGGCCGTGCGAAGTTCAGGTTTGCCGGAATGCCCAGCGCCGACTTTCCGAAGCTTCCACAGGACGAAGACGCGTATGCCTACACCGTTCCGCAGCAGACATTGCGCGAGATGCTCCGTAAGGTCGCATATGCCGCAAGCCAGGACGATACTCGCCGCACCATAAAGGGCGTGCTGATGAGTTTCCTTGATTCCAAGCTTACGATGGTTGCAACCGACGGTCGTCGCCTCGCCCTTGTAGAAAACGAGATGGAGTTTCCGAAGAACGCCGAGAAAGACATCGTTCTTCCATCGAAGGCAGTCGCCGAGCTCCAGCGTTCGCTTTGCGGAGAAGGGGAGGCTTCAGTGATGGTGCAGAAGTCGCAGATATGCTTCCGCCTTGACAACGTGATGATTTACTCCAAGCTGATGGAAGATGCGTATCCAAACTACCGCCAGGTTATTCCCAAGGATACCGCGGAGCACATAATTGTCGATCGGCAGCTGCTTCTGGACGCCCTTGACCGCGCCAGCATCATGACTATGGACGAGGCTCACTCTACTAAGCTCACCTTTTCAAGCGGCAAGCTTTCGGTAAGCTCTACAGCTTCCGACATAGGGGAGGCAAGGGACGAGGTCGAGATAAAGTATGCAGGTCCTTCAATCGAGATAATGTTCAATCCGACATACGTGATGGATCCGCTGAAGGCGATTGACGACGATGAGGTGACGATCAATCTCAATGACGGACATTCACCGGCGGTCATAACCTGCTCGATTCCGTTCCTGTACGTGATAATGCCTCTTCGTCAAAACTAAGAGGCATTTTCATCAAGGGGTTTTCGGAGTGAATCTCTGGCTTAACAAGAACT
This sequence comes from Kiritimatiellia bacterium, assembly GCA_017403825.1. Lineage (GTDB taxonomy): Bacteria > Verrucomicrobiota > Kiritimatiellia > RFP12 > UBA1067 > UBA1067. The sequence continues at coordinate 3,231 of JAFRDO010000066.1, read as the reverse complement.
ATCCGATAATCATATCCTGCGCAAAGGAACTTTCGCGCTGGACCGAACGTGAAGTGTCCGAAATGGGATACAAGACGGTCGAGGTCACCGAGAACACTGTTGTCGTGAGGGGAGACATGAGGGACGTGATGCGTCTCAACCTCCGCCTTCGGACCGCTCACCGCGTGCTTGTTCCTCTTCTTCGAACGTTCTGCCGTAACATCAAGGAACTCTATCACGCCGTCAACTCCATTGACTGGGAGAACCTTCTCGAGGCCGATGGATATTTCTCTGTTTCTTCTGTTGTTCACAACAACACGATTCGCGACACGCGGATACCTTCACTCTACACTAAAGACGCTGTAGTGGACAGGATTCGCGACAAGTGCCATTCCCGTCCTGATTCAGGCAGGGAGAACATCGGGGCCGCCGTGTTCGTCTATTGGGAACGAAACGAGCTGATTGTATACCTCGACACGTCTGGAGAACCGCTTTCTAAGCGAGGATACCGCAAGATTCCAGGATCCGCCCCTATGCAGGAGACTCTCGCGGCAGCCTGCATCATGGCGATGGAATGGGACCGCAACACTCCTTTCATATCCCCCATGTGCGGCAGCGGAACTCCAGCAATAGAGGCCGCGATGATGGCTATGAACAAGGCACCCGGTTCTCTCAAGGGGCATTTCGCTTTTCAGTCGATCAAGGGATACGGCCAGAGCATTCCAGGAGAATCTACTCCTGCCATGTATTCTCGCCAGCATTCCGGGGCTTCGCCAGAACAGATATGGAAGGCCATGGTGATGGAAGCGAAGGCCGAGGAGAAAACTACAGACCTTCCACGGATCATTGCGACTGACATCTCGCCGGAGGCCGTCGACAACGCGCACATGAACGCAATTACCGCCGGAGTTGCCCAGTACATCGAGTTCGCATCATGCGACTTCGGCGAAACCCCGATTCCAGCGTGCGACGGAAAGCGTCCCGGTTGCGTGTTTTTCAATCCGGAATACGGCATACGCCTTGGTGATCCAGAGGAACTAGCCCCCATATATACGCGCATCGGAACCTTCTTGCACGAAAAGTGCCATGGCTGGACCGGTGCGCTGATTACCGGAAATCCCGATCTTGCAAATCTTGTCGATCTCTACTACAAAAGACGCGTGCCGTTCTTCAACGGACCGATAGACTGCCGCCTCTTCGTTTACGAAGGGTGCGAGCTGAAAGGCCATAACCAGACATGAACTTCGAAGAGTTTTTAAGAGATGACGAACCGCCGGTTGACAACGAAGAAGAGGTAATCTCCGCTGCCGTTCCTGACGAACTAGTTGTTCAGAAGACGGTCGTGGAGTCCCTTGCCGCGGAGAAGGCCGAGCAGGAGGAGCAGATAAACGCGCTGAAAGCGAAAGTTCAGGAGCTTGAAGCCGAGAACGCCGAACTGAAGAGCCGTGCGGACGCACTTCAGGCAAAAACCTCAGAACTTGAGAAGACGGCTGAAAACGCCGGTGACCTGCTCGCAAAAAATTCGGAACGCGAAGAGTCCAGCCAGATTGCGCTCATCGACCGCAACGTGAACATTGACGACCGATTCCCGGGCGAGACGCGCGATCATGTGATCGAAGTCATTCGCGAAGCCCGCGATGCGGCGGAAAAAGACGGCAGGCTGCGCAAGGCGCAACTACTTGAATCCGTGCTTGTAGCCAACGAGCCTAACGGTGAACTTGCGAAGCGCCGAGAATTCCTTGAAAAGCTTTTTGAAGAAAACGGGAACATAATCTCCGGCAAAGTGCTGGACTACCTTAAAAAGGAGGGTATTTCGCACAAGAACGGCGAAGAATACCTCCTCCCGGCCGAAATCCTCAAGCGGACGTATTGATATTATTAACGAATTTATAAACTTATGAAATTGATGATGTTAATAAGTTTATAATTCTGTTTATAACGTTGATAACAGACCCCTTGCCAATTTATAAAATAAAGTCCATAATACGCGTCGGTGAAAAAACTTGATCCAGACATCTGCAGACGCATTCGTACTGCGCGAAAGGCGGCGAAACTTTCGCAGGACGTCGTAGCCGAAGAGGTTGGCTGCAAGCAGCCTGCGCTGTCGATGTTTGAGCAGGGGGACGGAACGAAGATTTCCGAAGAGGCGGTTGTCAAGCTTGCGAAGAAGTTCGGCATCAGCCTTGATGCGCCTTCAAGTGCTGGCGAAGATGCTCAGTCGGTAGTTGCTTCGTCGGTTCCTGCCGCCGGGTTCTGTCCTAATCCGAACTGTCCTACGAACCACGCCTACCGAGTTGACGGGCTTGAGTACCGCAGGCCGGACCGCGCCGCGGCGGATCCTGTCGGCGGACGGTTTTGTGCGATGTGCGGAGAGGCGCTGGTGAAGAAGTGTCCTAGCTGCGGAGCGTCCGTGCACGATGGCGCGGTCTGTTCCTTCTGCGGCAATCCGTATGTAGCCGTTCTGCAAGGCCGTGGTTGATCCGTCGACGAGGGATATGCTGCGCAAGTTCGCCACGCTCTACGAGACGCCGGCGTTCCTGGAGGGCGACCCTTCCTGGTTCATGCACCATGTGGAAGGGGACGACAACCGCGAGGCGACGGCTTTTGTCGCGTCGTGCCTGAGCTTCGGCAGCCGCAAGCTGTTCATGGAGAAGATTCGTCATATCGTGGACTGCGCCGGGGGCGATGTCGACGCGTGGGTGCGGAACGGACGCTATGCTTGCACTTTTTCACCGGGCTGCCGCGACTGCTTCTACAGGTTCTTCTCGTGCGGCGACATGTGCGAATTCCTTGATGCGTACAGGCGGCTGATGGATGCGCACGGTACGCTCGGCGGATACGTGCAGGCGGAGTCGGGCGGCGACGGACACGAGGCGGTGAAGGCCGTTTGCCGCTGGTTCGGTTCGGCTTGTCGTGCTCCGGTAGTGCCAAAAGACGCGACGTCAGCCTGCAAGCGCGTCTGCATGTTCCTGAGGTGGATGGTGCGCGATTCGTCGCCCGTCGATCTCGGCTTGTGGTCCGGTTTCATCGACCGCCGCACGCTCGTGATGCCGCTTGACACGCACGTCGTGCATCAGGCGATGCGACTTGGCTTGCTGGGAAGCCCCTCCGCGGGGTGTAACGAGACTTTTATGCAGGGTTAATGAGGTGAAGGGCGGAATCATGCCGCGCAGTCGACCTGTGGAAGATCCTTGACGAGGTGGTTGAAGAACTCGTCCAGCCGGTTTGACTTGTAGAGCGTGCGCAGCGGGA
>JAFRDO010000065.1 GCA_017403825.1 Kiritimatiellia bacterium | reverse complement strand
TGTCCAGTCCGTTATGCCTGAAAGCCATCCCAAGCCTATGTCCGTCTGGCCGATATTGTGGCTGACGTTTGCGTACCCGTCGTTTTCCATGGGGCATATTATACAATATCGAACGGGAAAATTGTACAGTGGACGATTTTATGGCGGGGATGTGGCATAATACGCTGCGTGAAGAAGGAAGAAAGAGAGCTGCGGCCTCTCCGCGGGGTCATACCGCCCATGGTCACTCCGCTTACGCCGGAGCGCAAATTGGATGTGGAAGGGCTGGAGCGGCTTATCGCGCACATCCTCGGCGGCGGCGTCCACGGCCTGTTCGCTTTGGGCACGACTGGCGAAGCGCCGGATCTTCCATACGACGTGAGGCGCGAGCTTGTCGAGCGGACCTGCGCCCTTGCGGCGGGGCGCGTCCCCGTGCTTGTCGGCATCACCGACACGGTGTCGTCCGAGTCTCTGCGCATGGGCGAGTTCGCGCGTTCGTGCGGTGCGTCTGCGCTTGTCGCCGCGCCGCCGTACTATTTCGCCGCCGGGCAGCCGGAGCTGCTGGCCTACTACCGCAAGCTTGCGGATGAACTGCCGCTGCCGCTCTTCCTGTACAACATGCCGTCCCAGGTAAAGGTGATGATCGAGGTCAAGACCGTGGTGGAACTTGCGCGCCATCCGAACATCGCGGGGCTGAAGGATTCGTCAGGCAACATTCGCTACTTCAATGCTTGCCTGCATGCGCTGGAGGAGCGTCCCGGCTTCTCGGTTCTCATGGGCCCCGAGGAGGCGATGGGTGAAACCGTGCTGATGGGGGCCTCCGGCGGCGTGGCGGGCGGCGCCAACATCTTTCCGCGCCTGTTCGCCGATCTCTATGACGCCGCGATCGCGATGGACGTCCCGCGCGTAAGGGCGCTTCAGGATAGGGTGATGCTGGCCTCTTCGCTGCTCTATGGCATAGGCCACCACAACTCCAGTTTCGTCAAGGGCGTCAAGTGCGCCCTCTCGCTGATGGGCATCTGTTCCGATGTGCTGGCGGAGCCGCGCGAACCTTTCAACGCCGGGGACCGGGCGAAAATCCGTGCAGGTCTTGTCAGACTGGGGGTGCTGGCGCAATGAGGGCGATCGATCTTTTCATTCTCGCCGCCTACCTTGCGGGGGTGACCGTTTTCGGCTGTTCGTTCTATTTCAGAAAGAACGCGAAGGGCACGGCTGGCTTCGTCGCCGGGGGCGGACGCGTCCCTAGCTGGGCGATCAGCCTTTCGATCTTCGCGACGTACGTGTCGTCCATATCCTTCCTTGCTCTGCCGGCGAAGGCGTTTGCGTCGAACTGGAACGCGCTCGTGCTCTCCTTCACCGTCCCGCTCGCGGCGATCGTGGCGGCGGTGGCGTTCGTGCCGCTCTACAGGAACCTGAATTCGGTTTCCGCGTATGCGTTCCTGGAGAAACGCTTTGGGCCGTGGGCGAGGATGTACGGCAGCGTCTGCTTCCTCGTGATGCAGACGGCGCGCTCGGGTGTCATTCTGTACCTTCTGGCGATCCTGCTCAAGATGCTCTTTGGCTGGTCTGTGCCGGCGATCATCCTTGTAGTCGGGCTTGCGACGTGCGTCTACTCCATGCTGGGCGGCGTGCTGGCTGTGATATGGACGGACGCGATACAGTCGATCGTGCTGATCGCCGGGACGCTGCTCTGCATCGGCGTTCTCGTGTTCACAATGCCGGACGGCCTTGCGGCGTCGGCGTCGCGCATCTGGGCGGACGGGAAGATCTCGCTCGGGTCGTTCTCTCTCTCCGACTGGTCCGGCGAGACGTTCTGGGTCACGTTCTTCTACGCGATCTTCATCAATCTCCAGAACCTCGGCATCGACCAGAGCTTCACGCAGCGCTACATCTCCGCAAAGGACGGTCGCGCCGCCGCGAAGTCGGTCTGCTTCGGATGTTTCCTCTACCTGCCCGTCACGTTCTGCTTCGTCGCCATCGGGACGCTGCTCTGGGCGTACTACACGGGACGGCCCGGTTCGCTGCCGGACGAGGTCGCGGCGGTGACGGATTCCGTGTTTCCGTATTTCATCGTCCATTCCCTGCCGCCCGGCGTGACAGGGCTCCTGGTCGCGGCGATCGCGGCAGCGGCGATGAGCACCATTTCCACGACGCTCAATTCCGGCGCGACGGTGATCATGGAGGACTGGTTCCGCCGCTACGTCCGGCGCGATGCGTCCGAAAAGGCGTGCGTGACGGTGCTGCGCGCATCCACGGTCGTTCTCGGGATCGCCTCGGTCGCGATAGCGTTTGCGGTCATCGGCGTGGAGTCCGCGCTCTCGACGTGGTGGATGCTGCAGAGCGTGCTTTCCGGCGGAATGCTCGGGTTGTTCCTGCTCGGCTGGGCGTCCCGGCGCGTGAGCCCGGCGCAGGCAGGCGTGGCGACGCTCTTGGGCATGGCGACGGTCGCGTGGGTTGTGTTCTTCCAGAAGTCGTTCCATCCGAATCTCTCGATCGTCTTCGGTACTAGCGTCCTTCTCCTTTCCGGATTCGTCCTTTCGCGCCTGAGCAAAGTAAGGGATTGCGCATGATGACAAAGAATGACAGCAGGTTCCTCGGAATCGAGCTTGGCTCGACGCGTATCAAGGCCGTTGTGATCGACGGTTCAGGGACGGTGCTGGCGTCCGGCGCGTTCGTGTGGGAGAACAAGCCGCTGGCGGACGATGTGTGGTCCTACGATTTGGCCGCCGCGCGCTCCGGCCTCGCCGCCGCCTACGCCGCCTGTGCGGACGACTATGTCGCCCGGCATGGAGCGCGACCCTCGCGCTTCGACGCAATCGGCATTTCCGCCATGATGCACGGCTACCTAGTGTTTGACGGCGACGGACGACAGCTCGCCCCGTTCCGCACGTGGCGTTCGACCAATGCGGCGAAGGCCGGGGCCGCGCTGTCGTCACTGTTCGGCATTCATCTGCCCAATCGCTGGCCTGTCGCGCAGCTCTATCAGTCCGTCCTCGACGGCGAAGAGCACGTGCGCCGCATCGCATTCCAGACGACGCTTGCGGGCTACATCCATTTCCTGTTGACGGGACGCAAGGTGCTGGGCTTTAACGACGCTTCAGGCATGTTTCCGCTTGACGCGAATACGCGGACATACGACGCGCGCCTTGTCGAACTGTTCAGGGAAAAGACGGGCCTGGACGTGACGGCCTTCTTCCCGGAGGTCCTTCCGGCGGGTGCGGATGCCGGCTGCCTCACCGAGGCGGGCGCACGGTTCCTCGATCCGTCCGGAACTCTCGAGCCCGGCATTCCACTGTGTCCGCCGGAAGGAGACGTCGGCACCGGCCTTGTGGCGACGGGCACCGTGCGTCCCGGCATGGGGAGCGCGTCCGTAGGCACGAGCGTGTTCGCCACGGTGGTCCTTGACCGGCCCATCGCAAAGACCGCCCCTCACATCGACTTCTCCTCTACGCCGGACGGAAAAGACGTGGCTATGGTCCACAGCAACAACGGGTGCGGCGAACTCGACAAGTGGGTGGCGCTGTTCGGCGGCAATTACGGGGCGCTCCTGAAGGAGGCGATGGAGAAGAGCGACCCGGACTGCGGCGGCGTCTATGCGACCAACTGGATCGCCGCCGAGCCGCTCATCGGCGTGGATGCTCCCGACCCTTACCTTTCGCATACGCCTGACGCGCACCTCACCCGTGCGAACATAATCCGCGCACAGCTGAACGCCGTATTTGCGACGCTCGCGAAAGGCGTCGAGATGCTTGCGGCGCAGGGAGTCCGGATGACGCGCTTCATCGGCCACGGCGGGCTTTTCAAGACGCCCGGAGTCGCGCAGAAGGTGCTGGCGGACGCCATCGGCATTCCTGTCGACTGCCCGGTTACGGCCGGCGAGGGCGGTGCATGGGGCATTGCCGTGCTTGCCGCCTACCGGGCGCACGTCCTCGCTGGCGGCATCATGCCGCTTGTGGATTTTATCGAAACGGTACGACACTGAAGGAGAACTGAAATGAACACTGTCTGGACAAGCAATCCGTTCCCCAAGGTGGGCATTCGCCCGATCATCGACGGACGTCGGCGCGGCATCCGCGAATCGCTGGAGGCGCCGACGATGGAGATGGCGCGCCGCGCCGCCGCGTTCATCTCCGCCAACCTGCGCTACCCGGACGGCACGCCCGTCCAGTGTGTCATCGCGGATGCTGCGATCGGCGGCGTGGCGGAGGCCGCGGCATGCGCAAACAAGTTCCATGCGGAGAATGTCGGCGTATCGCTCTCTGTCACGCGCTGCTGGTGCTACGGCACCGAGACGATGGATGCCGATCCGCAGGTCCCGAAGGCCGTGTGGGGCTTTAACGGCACGGAGCGCCCCGGCGCCGTCTATCTCGCCTGCATGCTTGCCGGCTACGCCCAGCGCGGGATGCCGTGCTTCGGCATCTACGGGCGCGACGTGCAGGACGCCACGGACATGACGATTCCCGCCGACGTGCAGGAGAAGTTGCTGCGGTTCGTCCGTGCCGGGCTTGCGGTTGCCCTTATGAAAGGCAAGAGCTACCTTTCCGTCGGTTCGTCGTCTATGGGCATCGCGGGCGGGTTCCTGAACGTTGACTTTTTCCAGGACTATCTGGGGATGCGTCCGGAAAACATGGACATGTGTGAAGTGGAGCGCCGCATCGTCGAGGGCATCTACGACAAGGCCGAATATGCACGCGCCCTCGCGTGGGTGAAGAAGAACTGTCCGGAAGGGAAGGACTTCAACCCGAAGCGCCTTGTCAAGAGCCGCGTCGCCAAGGACGCCGACTGGGAGTACGTCGTGAAGATGGCGATCATTCTCCGGGACATGATGGTGGGCAACCCCGTCCTTGCCGAGATGGGCTACGGCGAGGAGGCCGTCGGACGCAACGCGCTCGCCGCCGGATTCCAGGGCCAGCGCCAGTGGACCGACCACTGGCCTAACGGCGACTTCGCCGAGGCGTGGCTCAACACGTCGTTCGACTGGAACGGAAGGCGCGAGCCGTTCGTATTCGCCACCGAGAACGATACCTTGAACGGTGTCTCGATGCTTCTCATGCACCTTCTGACGAACAGGGCGCAGCTTTTCGCCGACGTCCGCACGTTCTGGAGTCCGGAAGCCGTGAAGCGCGTGACGGGCTGGAAGCCGACGGGCGGTGCGCGGAACGGCTTCATACACCTTCTCAACTCCGGCGCGGCTACGCTTGATGCGACAGGCGCGATGAAGGAGCGCGGCAGGCCCGCGATGAAGGAATGGTGGAACATCACCGAGAAGGACATGGCGGCCGCCGCAAAGGCGACGAAGTGGTGCCCTGCAGCGCTCGAGTACTTCCGGGGCGGCGGCTATTCGTCGTCCTTCACCACGGCCGGCGGCATGCCGATGACGATGATCCGACTTTCGATCGTGAAGGGGCTGGGACCGATTCTCCAGATTGCCGAAGGCTGGAGCGTTATGCTGCCGAAGGCCGTCCATGAGAAACTGATGCTGCGCACGGATCCCTCATGGCCCTGCACATGGTTCGCCCCGCGGCTCACGGGAACTGGCGTGTTCAGGGACGTGTATTCCGTGATGAACGGCTGGAGCGCGAACCACGGGGCGATCAGCTACGGGCATATAGGAAAAGACATCGTCGCCCTCGCGTCGCTGCTGCGCATTCCCGTGGCCATGTCGAACGTGCCCGACGCCGTCGAATGCCGTCCGCACAGCTGGGGGCTGTTCGGCGCGGATGACCCGATAGGCGCCGACTACCGCGCCTGCGCCGCTTACGGCCCACTCTACTGATCACTCAAAGGGCTGCAAAATTACACCTAACGAAAATACGCCAAATTACCTTGAAAATTTGAAATGAGCCCGTTCGGGTCGATTTTGGAGCGTGGAAACTAGATTTTATTAAAAAACAACCCGAACGGGTTGACGGATGACGGTAGGAACTGATATAATTGCCGCATGAAAACGAAATCAATGGCAGATATCGCAGGCATTGTTCGCCGAGAGAGAAAGCGACAAGGGGCGACCCAAATCGAGTTGTCTCAAGTGGCCAATGTCGGAATTCGCTTTCTGCGGGACGTCGAGGACGGTAAGCCCTCCGTTCATTTCGACAAGTTGATGCATGTTTTGTCCGTTCTCGGCATTACAGTCGATATTCTTACGAATGAAGAGGCATCGGCATGACAGAACGGCTTAAAGTCTATCTAAATGGAATACATGCGGGCTTCCTCTCTTGGGATTCCGAACTCGATGTTTTCTCGTTCAGCTATATTCCAGATTATCTGGGGCGAGACAAGGCAGTTCCGATATCTAAATCCCTTCCGTTAAAGGAGGAGGCTTTTGGCCCACTTGTTTCTCGTGCTTTCTTTGAGAATCTCCTGCCGCCGGAAGTCGTACTGCGAAAGCTTGAGAAGATACTTCACCATGACAGGCGCAACACCTTTGCGTTCTTGAAGGAACTTGGCGGTGATTGCGCCGGTGCCATATCGCTTTGTCCTGAAGATGTCGAACTTGGAAGCGTCGATGGCAGCATCCGCGAACTTTCGGAAGACGAGGCTGACGAAATACTGAAGGCGCTGCCGCAGCGGCCATTGCTTCAAGGTCTTGTCGAAGGATATCGAATTTCCGTCGCAGGAGCCCAGGACAAGCTTGTCGCAAGAGTGCGCTCGGAGCGGCTGGCCCTGCCTCTCTATGGCGCGGCATCGACTCACATTGTCAAGCCAGAGATGTCTATTTGCCGCGGGTCGGTAGAAAACGAATGCTTCTGCCAGCGTCTTGCCGCAAGGCTTGGCATGGCTGCGGCAAAGGCGTCTATACTTGACGTCAAGTCAAGGGCGTACTATGTGTCGGAACGATATGACCGCGAGTTGGCTGGCGGATCCGTGCGGCGCATCCTTCAGGAGGATTTCTGCCAGGCGATGGGCGTTCCCGCCGAGGAGAAGTACGAGTCCGACGGAGGCCCTTCGGCAGTCCGGTGCTTTTGCTTTCTTCGTGGTGCAGGCTTTGGTTTTGCCGCGCTCGCGGGGTTTGTCGATGCACTCGCCTTCAATTTCATTGTCGGAAACGCCGATGCCCACGCGAAGAACTTCTCGTTGCTTTATCGGGCCGGCAATGCAGCGCTCGCTCCCATTTATGACACGCTCTCTACGGCGGTCTATCCCAATCTTGCTCCGCGCATGGCCATGAACATCGGCGGTGCTCGGGACTTCAACGACGTGAATGCCGCGTCGTTCGATGCGTTTGCGGTGAAGTGCGACATCAATCCGAAGTTCGTGCGCGACAGGATCACGAGGCTTTCCGACGGGCTTTCCAGCGCAATGGACGATGTGGCTGCAGAACTCTCCGACACAGGACATCCATCTCCGCTTTACAAAGAGATCTCCGCGCAGTCGCAACGCAGGCTCATGCAACTCGTTTAGGATCGGTGGGGCCCCAAGCTGTCCCGCCGCCGATAAAATCGTTCACTGGACGATTGTGTCGCGGTGATGTGGTAAAATACCATCAAAAATAACATGGAGATGAGAAGAATGAGAGCTGCCAGCGCGTTTCCGTTTCTGTTGTGCATGTTTTCGCTGTCCGCCTTCGGGCTTGAGGGCGGCGTGCTTTTCCGGGCCGATTTCGATCACTTCATGACCACAGCGACAGACCGGAACGGAGCCGTGGAGGCTTGCGACGGGATCACGAAGGACCTGCAGCTCCGGATGCACCCCGGCATGGACGACAAGGGCAATTCGCTTACGCTTGGGACCGAGGAATGGGTCTCGTGGCCGCTGAAGGGACATGTTAGGCCGAACCGCGGCACCGTCAGCTTCTGGGTGAAGCCATGCAACTACACGATCGGCGACGCGAAGTTCTTTCAGCCTTATCTTGTGATGAAAGGGAAGGGTTTCTCGTTCTATATCTACAAGTATTACGTCTGGGGAAACCGGATTTGCGCCTTCTACACCCCCGACCTCTCGCAGAAAAGGCAAAGGTATTACGTCTGCGGTGAGGCGAACTGGCGCGAGGACGAATGGCATCGCATCGACTTCGCGTGGGATCCGAACGGCTGCGGGCTCTATATCGACGGCAAGGAGCCGAATCCCGTTCCGGATTATCCTCCGGTCATAGAGATGGACAGCCCCCTCCCGTTTCCGAAATCTTTTGAGGATGGCGTCATCACCATTGACAACCCGAATGACTGGCCGTATCTCGACAAGTCGCGCACGACCGCTTTCGATGACATCGAGATCCGCGACTACCGCATGTCCGAAGAGGAAATCTTCGCTGCCTGCGCGAAGAAGCGTCCCGATCTTGTGAAGGGCTACAGCGTTTCGTCATCGAAGCGCGATCCCGTGAAACTCGGATATGAATGCGATCCCGGAACGAAAACGCTCGCGGTTCGGCTCGATTTCGCAGCGGTCAAGCTGCCGATGACGAACGATTACCCGGTTAGACTCGTGCTGGCCGACAAGGAAAACGGCTCTGTCGTCGAGTCCGCAGACGTCGTATTCCACGAGTCCGACAGCAAGGTCGGATTTGCCTTCGGCGACAGCGTGAAGGAAGGCCATGACTATGAGCTTGCCTCTGAAATCAAGGGGACGGGGTATCGGTCTACCGCGCTTTTCAGGGTGCCGGACATGGAATTTCTCAAGCAGCGCATCGGACTTGACCATTCCGTGCCGTCGCCATGGACGCCGCTTGAGCAGGATGTCGGCGATCCGCTCGTCTTCAGGATCCTCGACCGCACGTACGAGTTCCATGACGGCGTGATGCCGACGCGTGTCGTTTCCCGCGGCAAGGAGCTCATTGTCCAGCCGCCGCACCTCGAGCTCAACGGGGAGAAGGTCGTATGGAAGAACACGCGCGTCGGCGAGCAGCACCCGGACTGGGTGCGCATTCTCGCCGAGGCGACGGTCGGAGGTTTCAAGCTCCGTGCCCGCGGACGTTTCTGGTTCGACGGATTCGTCGAATACGGTTTTGACATGGAAGGCGATCCGAAGCGGGATACGGTAGTCCGGTCGATGAAACTCAAGTACTCGACTCCGTCCGAGCAGGCGAAGTTCCTGTTCTTGCCGATGCCGAAGTCCTGGAAGGACGGCCGGTACGACTGCCGCCTGGGCTTCGACTTCGACAACTATTCGCTTGTCTGGACGGTTGGCACGGAAGTGGGGCTTGCGTGGTATCGCGAGAATGACGCGAACTGGGTTGAGAACGGAACGGCGGACAACGTCCATCTCGTCCGCGGCGAAAAAGAGACGTCAGTCGAGATCGACATCATCGCGAAGGAGACGGCGCTTCCCGCCGGCAGGACGGCGCGATACCTCATGGGCTTTGAGGCGACGCCGCCTAAGCGCGCCGACACCCAGCACCGGTCGATGATTCACGGCGAGGGCAACCGGGTGTACGACTGGACATGGAGCGGTTGGAGGGTCTCCTCCGGACGCGACGCCGAAGACGGGATGCTCTACTGGACGACGCTTGTGCCCGCCCACCCGGAGAGTTTCGGAAAGTTTCTCGAAAGGCTGAAAAGGCAGGGCCGTGTCGATGCGCCCTACTCGATGCCTATGCATATCTGTCCTCTCGGCCGCGAATGGGACTATTTCTATCCGACATGGGCCCGGCACCCGGCCGCCCGCTGGGACTTTACCGAGCCGACTGTCGGCGTCAAGACCCGCGTGATGCAGTGCTGCGGCAACACTGGGGCGGCCGACTGGCAGCTGGCGAACATCCAGAAGCTCTTCGAAGCCTACCCGCTGCTCCGCGGCATCTATTTCGACTGCTACAACGTCGAGTTCTGCGACAACGAGCGTCACGGACACGGCGGCACGGACGCCTTCGGCAAGCACTACGTCAATTCGCTTGCGCTGTCGCACCGCTCGTTCACGATCCGGCTGGTGAAGCTCTGCCGTCAGTACGGCAAGTGGTTCTTCGTGCACGCGCACTCGAAGTATTTCCCGTTCGTCCACTTGCTTTCGGACGGTGTTTCGCCAGGCGAGGAGCAGGCGTACCCGTACATCGCCAATCCCCGTTACCACTACCAAGAGGGGATTTCGGAGGAGGAGTACCAGTATAACTACAACTGCAACATACACGGATGCGGAGTCTATGCCGGCCCGCAGAACGTCCGTGCCCGCACGCTCGCCCGTGAGACCGTCTACAAGGATTTCGACGCCTATCTCGGACGGAATGCGATCCTCGGAGCCGTGCCGATGTCCGCGCTCGTCTATGACTTCCAGTGCCTGGGGCTCTTTCACGAGTTCAGCGCGCCGTGGGACGAGCTGCAGGCCCGACTCAAGCCGCTCAAGATGGGAGCGGCGGAGTTTCACCCCTACTGGATCGATCCGCATGCCGAGGCGGCGAAGGGCATTCGCACCGCGCTCTACACCTGGAAAGACGGCGAGGGACCGTATCCGTTCCTTCTTGTTGCTGCGAACTTCTCTCGCGAACCGCTTGCTACGGCCCTTAGGCTCGACTGGGCAAAGGCCGGCGCGGCGCCCTCTAGGATGAAAGATCTCATGACGGACAAGGCATATTCGCCCGACGAGCTCAGCGCATTCGCGCTGCCGTCGCACGAATTCATGCTGATGGTGCCGGTAAAATGACTTGACACGATCAAGAGTCAAACGAAAGGAATGACGCTATGACCAGCAAGATGATGACGCTGATGGCGGCCGCAACTGCGGCTGCGTCGGCATTCGCGCTCGACTTCACCTGGCTGACGACAGCCGGCAGCGGCAATTACTGGAACAACACGAGTGTCTGGCTCGTCGACGGCGCCGTTCCGGACAGGACGCCAGATCGCGCAGAAGACAGCGCCTACATTTCATACGTCGGCAACAGTCTGTCCAGAATAGCCTATAACATCACATTCCCAAACTCGAGCGTTCACCTCTCCACTGCGGTCCATGAGCTTGAGTTCGGTGCGCTTGCCTGCGAGTCGGGGCTTCATCCGCAGCTCACGCTGTACACCACCCAGGACAGCTATTCCGGATTCGGGCAGACCGTCACCGTCTCGGACCCCGACGGGTTCGGCGGGTTCTGGACGTCTGTTGCTGGACGCGGCAAGCTCGTCTTGAACGCGACGGCACAGCACACGCCATTCGTCAAGTACTTCGACACGTGGGGGTATATGGCCATTGATGTGCCAGAACCGGGAACCGCGGCGGAGGTCGGCACGCTCGTCCGTGCCGGCGCCCTGCGGAAAATGGGATCCGGCAAGCTCACCGTCGACAACGCCGCCGGAGCCGATTCTCGGATTTATGTCGACAACGGCACGCTTGTCCTGAAAGGCGTCGACGCGGCTGCCCTAGAGCCGTCGCTCCCAGGCGGGACGGTTCTTCACTTGGACGCAACGCAGATATCCGGAGCGGACACCCGAGAGGAGACTTATGGTTCCGGCAAAAGGCGTACGACGGTGACGGCCTGGCGCGACTGCGACGGCAACAACGTCTATTGCTACGTTCCAAGCTCGCCGCGGACCGGTGACGGCTATGTCGGTTCGGCCCGCGCTCCCTATCTTGCCGCCGTTACGAGCACGACCGGGCGGCAGCTGCTGGACTTCGGTCTGCCGGCGACATGCGCGACCGAAGACTCGCCTTCGAATTGCTTTTTCCAGATCAGCACGGCCATCACGGCCAAGGAAATCTTTTACGTCGCCCAAAACACAGTCCCTGCAGGAGACGAGTCGGAGTCCGACGGGTCTCTTCTCGGCGATATCTGGCTTTTGAACCTGCAGGGAGGCGGACGCACTGCGGTCTTCGGCTGGTATTGCTCCGATGCGGCGATGCGAGCCGACATAACGATCAACGGCTGCCCTGGCTCGAACCGCAAGATATTCCCGACGCGCTTCAACGGGGACGATCTCGGCTCGCTGTCCGTCGTCAGCGTCAAGTTGCCGTCGGCGCAGACTTTCCAGGAGATCGCCACGGAACGCAACAGGGTCACGGGCACGGGCGGCTGGCGCGTGGGCGAGATTCTCGTCTACAACCGCGACCTGACGGATGACGAGCGCGCGGAGGCGGTCAGGTTCCTCATGAAGAAATGGCACCGTAACTATGTGGACAAGGATGTCGGAGAACTGGTCGTACATGCCGATACGGCGACGGTCGAAGTGCCGGCGGGCCGCGTCGCGCGCGTCGGCAACCTTTCCGCGCATGGCTGCGGAAAGATCGTCAAGGAAGGCGCCGGCACGCTCCTGGTGGACGGCATCACGCAGACGAACGTCGTCGTCGAGGTCAGGGACGGAAAGGTCGCGCGCGTCGGTTCGGCGATTGCCACGAATGCGCCGGCGTCGTCGCCGATGCTCTGGCTCGATGCGACCGAGACGTCGTCGTTCGCCTGTGACGGCGGCGGCAACGATACTTCGAAGATTGTCCGCTGGAACGACCGCCGGGGCGGCAGCGACTGTTATGCCGAGATTCCTCCGGTTGACGCCGACACGACCTATCACACGAGTACCAAGACCGCCGGACACTTCCCGTCGCTCATTACAGGGCAGACGCCGACCGGACTTGACGCTGTCTCGTTCGGGCACGTAAACAGCGGCAATTCGTCCTGGATGTGGCTTCAGCCGCGTGGCCAGGTCGATTCCTATGCGGCATTCGTCGTCTATCGTGTGAACACCAATCCGAATGACCACAACTATTGCCTCGGCTCCTCCTCCACGGAACTGATCCACGGGACGGGCCAGTTCGTCGGCCTGACCTACTCGCACCCCACTGCCAGGTCGTTGCGTTGGGCGATGAACGGCCGGGCTGTCGATCCGTGGTTCGCAGATTTCAACGGTACCTTCAATACGCTCGACTGGTGCGTGCAGTCCTATTCCGGCACGCTTGACAAGATCCGCGGCGACCTGCTGGCGAAACTGACGACGGATACGGATAATTATTCCGGCAACATCGACCTTGCCGAAGTGATCCTCTACGACCGTCCGCTGACGCTGGACGAAGTCCGCAATACCGAGGCGTACCTGATGGCTAAGTGGCTCGGCAAGCCTCACCCCGAAGCTGAGCCACAAATCGACGAATACCGCTTTGCCGACGACGTGGAGGCGTTGGTGGGCAATCCCGTCGCCGGAACGACGGACGTCATTCCCAGGGTGTCTGGCAGCAACGGCTCCCTGTCAGCGATAGGCGTCGGCGCGGTTGTCGTATCCGGAACGGACGGCGCGGTCGCCACGAACGACGTGACAGTTGCCGGAGGGGCGCTTGCCATCACCTATCCGCATGACGAAGTTGAGGTCGATGACGCGGGCTGTGCGCTTCACTTCGACGCTTCAGATATTTCGTCATTTACATTCGACATCGTCGACAACGGCGACGGGTCCGCAACGACGAACGTCCTTGTCTGGAACTCGCAGAATTCGGCGAACCTTTGCCTCAAGAGCGACAAGTACACCAACCGTGCGCGCAGCGCGGCCCATGTTCAGGCGCATCCGACGTTTGCGGCGGCGGCGATGCCGAACGGCAAGGTCGTCCCTGTGGTGGACTTCGGCTCGCGCGATGCGGCGGATGCCGCCGGCATGACGATCTGGCTCGGCCCCCAGGAGGATCAGTTTGGGGCATTGAAAGAGATTTTTGTCGTCTGCGCCGACCAGCGCATCGTCGGCACAGACGGAGCGGATGACTATGGCGACTTCCTCGCGAGCTCATATTCATCGGGCGCCTCCTTCATCCGCAACGGCGGCTGCGGACTTCTCAGTCGATGGGCGTATGGGTTCGATAGCAACAAGGATATGGTCAGTGTGGACGGCGAGGCGAAGGTGAACACGTATGTCTTGCCGAGAGGGTTCCATGTCCTGTCCTATCGTCCTGTCGTCTGCGGCTCGTTTGGCTGTGTCTGCTCTGATCGCGATGCCAATGCCGGCGGCGGAAAGGTGGCCGAAATCCTGGCGTTCAACGACGTCCTGTCCGACGAACGGCGCGCGGGCATCATCGCGGCGTTGATGGAGAAGTGGTTCCAGCGCGCCGATCCGTCGACGGTGATTCGTTCGATCACGCTCAATGGCGGAGCCGCATTCGACGCCGGGTCCGACATGAAGGTTTCCGCCGGCGCCATTGCCGTTGACGGCGCAGCCTCCTTGACATGCGCTTCACTTGAAGTCGCGGACGCAGGTTCGCTCGCGGTCGGCGTTTCGGGGGACGGCGCGGTGTCTTCCCTTGCCGTGTCGGGGGCGGCGGATTTCGGCGGGGCGGTGACTGTTTCGTTTGCGCTGGACGACGTCCGTGCGCTTCGGCTTGGCGTGTACACGCTGGTTTCGGCATCAACCCTCGGCGACGTCGACTTCACCGACTGGACGGTCGGAAACGAGGCGCTTCTCGCGCGGCGGAACGTCCGGTTCTTCCGCGATGGGAACAGCGTAAAGGTTGAAGTGTCCAGGAAGGGCCTCGCGATTATCGTTCAATGAAAAAGATGATCCTTCTTGCCGCTTTTGCGGCTTCGCTTGCGCGGGCGGAATACGCGTCGGATGTCCAGGAATTCTGTTCGCCGTTCGTCGACGGGCAGGTCCATGCCTCGACGGTCCTTCCCCTCAAGGGCCAGGGCGAGTATCTCGTCTGCTGGTTCCAGGGGACGAAGGAAGGCGAGCCCGATGTCGCCATCTGGGGTTCGCGGCGCATCGGCGGGACATGGGAGAAGACGCGCCAGATCGCCAAGGTGCGCGACGCCGCTCATTGGAATCCCGTCCTGTTTCGCGGCAGGGACGGGCGGATCGTTCTCTTCTTCAAGGTCGGCAAGCCCATCGGCGACTGGCAGACGTATGTCACCGAAAGCCGGGACGAGGGCCAGACCTGGAGTGCGCCTAAGGAACTCGTCCTCGGCGACGTCTCTGGCGGACGCGGTCCGGTAAAGAACAAGTGCCTGCGGCTGAAGTCGGGACGCCTTCTCGCGCCCGCCTCTCGCGAGCGCGGCCCGTGGCGGGCGTTCGTGGACATTTCCGATGACGACGGGCGTACCTGGCGGGCCGCGCCGGAGATGCGCGTCCCGGACCTGAAGCTGAAGACAGGCAAGCCCTTCGGGGTGATTCAGCCGACGCTGTGGCAGTCGGCGGACGGGCGCGTGCACGCATTCCTCCGCTCGAACGCCGGGCGGATATTCCGAAGCGACTCCTCCGACGACGGCGAGACGTGGAGCGAAGTGGCGGACACGGGGCTCCCCAACAACAATTCCGGCATCGATCTCGTGCGAGCCTCCGACGGAAGGCTCTACATGGCGATGAACGTCTCCGACGTCGACTGGGGGCCGCGCACCAGGCTCGACCTCAGGGTCTCGGCAGACGATGGTGCCACCTGGAAGCCGTTCCGTACGCTCATCAGCCGCGTTCCCGGGCGGGGTGCCTGGGACGGCGACGAGTATTCCTATCCCGCGATAATAGAGCCTCGGCCGGGGATTGTCGCGATCACCTACACGTTCAACCGCAAGACGATCCGATTCGTCGAGATCGAGACGCGCGATGACACCGATTTCATTCAGTCACTTCTTGACAAGGGGGGCGAAGTCGATCTGCCCGAGCGAGAGTATGTCATCTCGCGCAAGCTCATGTTCAAGTCAGATACCTCGTTGAAGCTGGCGAAGGGTGCGCGTATACGGCTGGCGCTCGGTTCCGACTGCGCCATGGCGGGGAATGCAGACATCGTGCGCGGCAACGAGAACATCACCGTCGACGGCGGCGTCTGGGATATGGTTAACGTCGTCCAGTCGCCGAATCCGATGTTGAACGCCTACGCGAATCCGCCGCTGCCGCCGGACAACCGGCCCGGATACGTGGCAGACCGGTTCCTCGGCAATGCGTTCTTCTTCGTGAACGTGAAGAATTTCCGGTTCCGCAACCTGACGGTCCGCAATCCGGTGACTTATGCCTGCCAGCTCGCCAGGGTGAACGACTTTGAGGTGGAGAACATTGTCTTCGACTATACGACGGAGAATCCGGCGAAGGGCAACATGGACGGCATCCATCTCGACGGAGGGTGCCATCACGGCGTCATACGGAACGTTCGCGGCACCTGCTGGGACGACACGGTCGCCCTGAACGCGAACGACGGGGCGTGCGCGATCCACCAGGGCCCGATCACTGACATCGAGATCGACGGCATCTACGCCGAATACGGCCACAGCGCGGTCCGTCTGCTCTCCGCCGGCGAACCGGTGGAGCGTGTCCGAATCAAGAACGTGAACGGCTCGTTCTTCTGCTATGGCATCGGCTTCACCCATTATTTCCCCGAGCGCCGCACGGTCGGCGTTTTCAGGGACATCGACATATCCCACGTGAGGATGTACAAGGCCGAGCCTCCGATGGATCCGCCGCTGCCTATGCCATACCAGCGCCGTGTGCCGCTTTTCTTTTATGACGAGAACGTTCATCTTGAGAACGTGAAGGTTTCCGACTTCGAAATTGTTCCGCGTCTGCCTTCTGTCGGCAAGAAGCTTCCGCCGGGATCGATCCTGGCGGAAGGATGGCTCAGGAGGCAGCTGGAGCTCCAGCGCGACGGGCTCACCGGACACGCCGAGGAACTTTACGATGACATCGGCCTGTCCGACTGGCTTACAGGCAGGAACCGCGGCGGCCAGCATGTGTGGGAGCGCGGACCCTACTATGCCCGCGGACTCCTCTCGCTCGCGTTCGCGCTTGATGACGAACGGCTGAAGGCGAAGGCGAAACGCTGGGTGGATGCGATTCTCGCCTCGCAACGTCCGAACGGGGACTTCGGCCCTAAGAACGACAACTGGTGGGCGAACATGCTTGCCCTGCAGATTGTCCGCGACTGGTACATGACGAGTCTTGATCGACGCGTGCTGCCGTTCCTGAGGCGTTATTTCGATTATCAGGCCAAGCGTCTGCCGGAGTATCCTCTCGTTGCCGATTCCCCCTGGGCAGTGGCGCGCGCCGGTGACGAGATCGAGGTCGTGATGTGGCTTCATGACAACCAGCCGTCCGACAGGCTCGTCTCTCTCATGAAGCTTCTTTTCAAGCAGGGCGCGGATTGGACGGCGTATTACCGCACGGGCGACGAAGGGGGGCTTCTCGATGCCGACGGCTATCAGTCCCATATAGTCAACTTCATGCAGGGTCTCAAGACTCCGGCACTCCGGTTCCGGCTGTTAGGGGAAAAAGCCGATGCCGAGGCCTATTCGTCGGTGTTCGACCCGAAGAGTTGGGCCATGCAGGCGTTTGGCCGGCCCGACCGTATGCTGAACGGCTCCGAACCGCTTTCGCCTCTGGACGGAACTGAGCTCTGTGCGATAACCGAGCGCATTCTTTCGTGTCGCGAGGTGGTGGCCGCAACAGGCAACGCCGATGCGATGGACGACATGGAGACGGTCGCGTACAACGCGTTGCCGTCGACGTTGTCCGCGGACGGAAAGGGCATTCGTTATTACAACCGCCTCAACCAGACGCAGTGCACCATGGACGAGAAGCTTGGGTATGAGTGCAATCCGACCGGCGATTCCGTCTGCCCTGGGCCCGATTCAGGCTACCCATGCTGCCGTTCGAATTTTCATGCGGCGCTTCCTAAATTCGTCGAATCGATGTGGATGGAGATCATGTGGGGCGGCTATATGGCCTGTGCGTATGGCGACTGCCTTTTAAGGACGCCAGAGATGACGATCCGGGAAAGCGGGTCGTATCCAAGGGGGAACAAGGTGAAGTTCGAGTTCCTTGACGTAATCCACGGCGATTTGTGGCCGATTGTCCTTCGCAAGCCGCGCGGATGCAGGTCTGTGGCGGCAAGGCTGAACGGGAAACCGGTGAAATGGCCGAACGACGGATGTTTTAAGGGCCCTTGGCACAAGGGCGACGTCATCGAACTTGAATTCGACATGCCGGTGCGCGAATGGACCGGGCCGCGAGGCGAGAAGTCTTATTTGCGCGGACCGCTTCTGTATTCGTTGCCGATTCAGGCGACTGAGATTCCGCACCCGGGGAAGGGGATCCGCAAGAATTTTCCAAAGGTCGAACTCAAGCCCCGGTCAGAGTGCGATTTTGCGGTCAAGGGAGACGCTCGCGTAATCGGCGACGGCGTCATCGAAGTGGGCGATTGTCGGCTGGTCCCTGTTGCTGACACCCAGCTGAGACGTTCTGTACATTCGCTCTACTGACCGCAGTTGGCTTTGTGGCGGCGGTTATGCCTTGCGCGGAAGCGCAGAGAACGTACTGCTGGCAATGCCCTGCAAACTCTCTCCGTCGCTTCTTCCGCGTGGCGGTTGGGTCGCGAGGGTTGGAGGGGGTACGATTCGGGCGGAGAATATGGTAGAATATGCGGCGTGAGCATATCAATCGGCATTGACATTGGCGGCACGAAGTGCGCGTTGTCCGTCGGCGACTGCACTGCGGATTCCGTGCGGATCCTTCATCGTGAAGAATTCCCGACGGCTGGAAAGACCTGGCAGGAGACGCTGGAGGAGTTCACGCGGCGGATTCCCGGAGCCATGCAGGCTGCTTCTTCTGACTCCGCGTCCTTCACCATCGGCATCAGTTGCGGCGGTCCGCTCGATTCGCGGCGTGGCGTCATTCTCTCTCCGCCGAACTTGCCCGGGTGGGACGACGTGCCGGCCGTCCGCTTCTTCGAGGAGCGCTTCGGCGTGCCGGTGCACTTGCAGAACGACGCCAACGCATGCGCGTACGCGGAGTGGAAGTTCGGCGCGGGACGCGGCACGCGCAACATGGTGTTCATGACGTTCGGCACGGGACTGGGCGCGGGACTGGTGCTGGACGGCCGCCTCTATTCCGGAACGAACGACAACGCGGGCGAGATCGGGCACATACGGCTTGCGCCGACGGGCCCCGTAGGCTACAACAAGGAAGGCAGCGCGGAGGGCTTCTGTTCGGGCGCAGGGATCGTACGCCTTGCGCGGATCCGCGCGGCGGAAAAGGGCGTGGAGCTGCCTGGCGACTTCAGCGCGAAGGAGCTCTTCCGCCGGATTGACGCAGGCGACGAGTTCTGCGCCGCAGTCTTCCGCGAGTCGGCTTCGCACCTAGCCACGATACTCTCCTATACGATCGACATTCTCAATCCGGAGGTCATCGTGCTCGGGGGCGTATTCATGCGCCAGCACGAGCGTTTCATGCGCGAGATCGAGCCGATAATCGCACGCGAGGCCCTGCCGCTCGCCCTCCGGGCCTGCCGCATCGTGCCGGCGGGGCTTTCCGAGAACATAGGCGACTACGCCGCGCTCGCCGTCGCGAACATGGAGGGCTGACGGTGAAGAACAAGGCGCTGCTTCCGATACTGGCCGGATTCTTCGTGATGGGCTTCGGGGACATCATCGGCACGGTGATGATACAGGTGAAGGCCGAGTGCTCCGCTCACGCCGACGCGATCGCCTGGCTGATGCCCGTCTTCGCCTACTGCTGGTTCGCGCTCATCTCTATCCCGACCGGCCTCATGTGCGGGCGCATCGGACGCAAGAACGCAGTGCTCGCGTCGCTCGCGGTGACGGTTGCGGCGATGTTCCTGCCGCTCGCCGCGTCGGCGGAGCGGTGGTGGATATATGTCGCCGCGTTTGCCCTCGTCGGCATCGGCAACACGATAATACAGGCCGCGCTGCCCGCGCTGATGTCCAATGTCGTCGAGCCGGCGAAGCTCACTTCGCGGATATCGCTCGGCCAGTTCGTCAAGGCCGTCTGCGCAGCGCTCACACCTGTCTTCGTCTACCTCACTGCGACCGCGCTCGGGAACTGGAAGCTGCTCTTCCCGCTATACGGCTGCCTTACGGCGGCAGCCGCCGTCTGGCTGCTGGCGACGGACGTTCCAGACGAAAGGCGGTGCGGCGCAGCGAGTGCGCCTCAGACCACGTTCGCCTCTTGCTTTGCGATGCTGAAGAAGCCCTATGTCGCGGCGATGACAGTCGGCATACTCTTTTCCGTAGGTGCGGACGTCGGGTTCGCCGTGGCGATTCCGGAGTATCTGCGCAACGTCTACAGGGTGGACCTCAACCTGGCCGGCATGGGGCCCACGGTCTACTTCGTCGCGAAGACGTGCGCGGCGTTTCTTGGGGCGATCGTCTTCGCCAAGATCAGCGCGGCGGCGTGCTTCCCGTGGTGCATGGGCGCGGGCCTCGTCGTGACGGCGGCTATCCCGTTCGTCGGCACGCCGCTCGCCTTCCTCGCCTGCGTCTTCGTCGTTGCGCTGATGACGGCCAACAGCTTCGGCATGTGCATGGGCCTGGCGATAGCCAAGTTTCCCGAGAAGGCGAACGAGATTACGGCGCTGATGGTAATGGCGATAGTCGGCGGCGGGCTTGTGTCGGCTGCGCTTGGCCCGGCGCAGAAGTCGTTCGGCGCATTCGGCATAGTCGCCGTGCTGCTTGTCTGCCTTGCCTATCTGCTGGCGCTCGGGCTTTTTGCCAGGGGGAGGGAATGATGGCCGACTTCGTGGACGAGCTGACTGCGCGCGTGCCGCAGCTGGCGGAATGCGCAGGCTCGGTCCGCCGAGCGTTCGACGCGCTTCTCGAATGCTACCGCAGCGGCGGCAAGGTGCTGACGTGCGGCAACGGCGGAAGCGCGGCGGACGCGGAGCATATCGTGGGCGAGCTGATGAAGAGCTTTCGCCTTCGCCGCGCCTTGCCCGCAGATGTTGAGGAGAAGTTGCCGCCCGAGATGGCGGAGAAGCTCGAGGGCGCGCTGCCTGCCGTGTCGCTCGTGTCGATGAGCGGCATCCTGACGGCGTTCGCCAATGACGTTGACTGGGAGACGGCGTTCGCCCAGCAGGTGCTGGGGCTAGGCTGCCCCGGCGACGTGCTGATCGCGCTTTCCACGTCCGGCAACTCGGCGAACTGCGTCGCCGCCGCGCAGGTCGCTCATGCGAAGGGGATGAAGGTCGTGGCGTTGACCGGCGCTTCCGGCGGACGCCTTGCCGCGCTTGCGGACGTTGCGATCTGCGTTCCTGAGACCGAGACGTATCTCGTGCAGGAACTTCATCTGCCCGTTTACCACGCGCTTTGCGCCGCAGTGGAAGCGTCCGTCTTCGGTTCCGAGGCGTCATGAACGCCAAGGCGGTAGGCCGGCTGGCGCCGTCGCCGACCGGTGCGATGCACCTCGGCAACGTCCGCACCTTCATGATCGCCTGGCTGCGCTCGCGCGCCGCCGGAGGACGCGTCATCTTGAGGATCGAGGACCTGGATCATCCGCGCGACAAGCCGGGCGCGGCGGCACAAGCGGTGGAAGACCTGCGCTGGCTTGGCTTCGACTGGGACGAGGAGTACGTCCAGAGCGAACGCATCGGCCTCTACCGGGACGCGTTGGACCGGCTGCTGGCAGCTGGGCTCGCCTATCCCTGCGTCTGTTCGCGGCGGGACGTCGCGGCCGCGCAGTCCGCGCCGCACGCCGGCGAGCAGCTCCGCTACCCCGGAACCTGCCGCGGACGATTCTCGTCCTGGGCCGAGGCCGCCGCCGCGAAGGGCGGCGCGCCATGCTGGCGCTTCAGGACTCCGCCGGACGCCGTCGTGACATTCGACGACGTGTTCGCCGGACGCTTCTCGCAGGACGTCGCCTCCGCGCTCGGCGACTTCCCCCTCGCCCGCGACGAGAACGGCGCTGGGTACACTCTTGCGGTCGTCGTGGACGATGCCGCGATGGGCGTGACCGAGGTCGTGCGCGGCGACGACCTGCTGCCGGCGACGCCGGCGCAGATACTCGTGCAGCGTGCGCTTGGCCTGCCTGAGCCGGCGTACTGCCATGTGCCGCTCGTGGTCGGTCCGGACGGGCTTCGCCTCGCGAAACGGCACGGCGACACGCGCATCGCGACCTTCCGCCGCGAAGGCATGCGCCCGGAGGCGGTGATAGGGCGCCTTGCCGCCACCTGCGGCTGGGCGGAGACTGGCGAGCGTCTCTCCCTTGTAGACCTTCTGCCGCGCTTTGATTTAGCCACTGTTCCTCATGCGCCAATTATGATATAATCCCCTCCGTTTCGATTTTCAACATGGAGGGAAAAATGGCCGATACGGAGACGCTGGCGGACCAGCTGGGCAAATGCGCCGACGCGCATGATTTCGAGGGCGCGTTCGGTCTTGTGCGGGAGAACCTGGTGGAGCTTGCGAAGAGCCAGACGCCGGCGGACGTTCGCGATGCGCTGAAGAAGGCGACGACGGACAGGCTCATCCTGTCGTTCATCGACGGCTCGGACTTCGGGGGGCGTCCGATTGCGGAGTCTGTCATGCGGCTTGAGAAGCTACTTTCGTTCCGTCAGGGAGCGTTGGTCCTCAGCCGGGCCTGGGGGCTCGGCGAGGTACGCAAGCTCGACTATTTCTACCGGCGCATCACCGTCGACTTCAAGACGAAGAAGGGCCATCAGTTCACTTACGCGGCGGCGGCGGACATGCTGGATTCCGCTCCCGAGAACCACATCCTCGTGCTTCGCAAGCGCGACTCTGCCGCTTTCGAGCAGCTGCTCAAGGAGCGTCCCGGCGATTTCGTCAAGGAAGTGCTGGCCAGCTACGGCGACATGCCGGTCGCCCGGCTTGAGGACGTCTGCGCCCAGAACGGCTTCGTCAAGTCTGTCGCCTGGAAGGAGTTCTGGGACCGGGCGAGAGCCGACCTGCGGCAGGACAAGTGCGTCGAGATTCCCGCGAAGCGTGCGGAACCGATCCGCCTGAAGGCGTCCGCAGAGAACTATGGCGACGGCTGGTTCACAGCGTTCGCCCACGAGACCGATCCGAAGAGGATTCTCGCGTCCGTGCGCGAGTTCGTCGCCCAAGGCAAGTTCAAGACGGCCGATGACGCTGTGCGGGCCAAGATCGGCGATCGTCTCATCTTCGCTGTCACGGCGGCCAGCAAGGTCGACGACGCGCTTTACGCGCGCCTCGCGTGCGAAGTCTCAGCGCTAGGGTTCGCGAACCCGCCGGCGGACGAGATGCGCGCCTACCTCTGGGACCGCAAGCGCTACGTCAAGGCGGCTGCGGCGCTGCCGGCGCGTGAAGTCGGCGCGATGATCGCGTTCCTCGCGTCCGACAGCGTGGCGAAGGCACGCCTCTGCCAGGCGCTTCCAGAGCTATGCTTCACGGCCGTCTCGGAAGTTGTCGCGCAGTTCGGCTCAGATCCGGCGTGCCGCGCGGCCGTCGGCGAGCTGATGCGCCAGCCTAAGGCGCCGCCGACGCTGACCACGCTCCTCGTGGGTCGGTACGAGCAGTTCCGCGACTGGGCGGAGGTTCCGCCGCTCATTACGCTTCTTGCCCATGCGATTGCGCTCGGCGAAGGCCGCCAGAGCGGCGAGACGCTCAAGATGCAGAACCTCGTGCGGCGGCTCTTCGGCGACAGGTCCTGGCTGGAGAAGGTATTCGGCTGGCTCTCGCCGGGCGACCAGGCGCTGTTCTTCGAGCGCTTTCAGGCGTCGATCGCATGGGATCCGTCGACGCACCACGCGACGGTCGTACGCATGACGAAGATCGCCCCGACGCTCGAGTCCCACGTCGTCAAGGCTGAGGCGAAGCGCGAATATGCCCGTGTCACCTCTTATCGCAGTTTCGGCCTGAAGAAGGCGGAATACCTCAAGCTCATAAACGAGGATATGCCTGCGAACGTCAAGCGCATCGAGTTCGCGAAGAGCTACGGCGACCTCTCCGAGAACGCCGAGTACCAGTACGCGAAGGACGAGCAGCGCGCCTTGATGCAGAAGCAGACGCTGATGCAGGCCGACCTTGAGTCCGTTAAGCCTGGCGACTTCGCCGACGCCACGACCGACGAGGTCATGCCCGGCGTCACCGTGGTTGTCGCGACCAAGGACGGCGAGAAGACGTGGTCCGTCCTCGGCGAGTGGGACAACGATCCCGACAAGGGCATCTTGTCGTCGAAGACGCGCGTGGCGCAGAACATGCTGGGCAAGAAGGTCGGCGACGACTTCGAGCTGCCTGATGCGGACGGCGGAATCTCGTTCGCGACGATCCGCGAGATCAGGCCGCTCGGCGACGATATCAGGGAGTGGATGAAGCTTCTTCCGGGAATAGAGATCTAAGGCAAGGCGGCGCACCCGTGCCGCCTCGAAAGGGGAATGGTCATGTCTACGAAAAAGACTGCAGTCAAGAAGAGCGTTGCGAAGAAGCCTGTCGCAAAGAAGCCAGTTGCTAAGAAGTCGGCTCCGGCGAAGAAGCCGGCGGCCAAGGCTCCGTCAGCGAAGGAGAAGTCCGCCCCCGCTGAGCCAACGGTCAAGCGAGTCCCGCCGCGCATAATCCGGAAGGTCCCGGCAGCCGCGATGAAGCCGCTGGAGGAGGATTTTGAGCCAATCGACACCGAGAAGGCAGTCGCGTTCGCGGCGTCCATCGCCGCCGAGATGAAGCGTTCGGCCGCGCAGAGCGCAAAGGCCGAAGAGCTGGAGAACCAGGCAGTCCGCCTTTCGCGGCGTCCGACTACGCGCGCCCAGGGCAAGGAAACCGTGCAGTTCTCCGCAAGCGACCTGCGCGACTTCCGCCGCCGTCTCCTTGAGGCGCGCACCCGCGCCACGAGCGGCGTCGACGCGATGCGGGCGACGGGGTTCAACGAGTCCGAGGACCACGAGGCCGACGGCGGAGACGGCACCAACCAGACGCTGCGCCTTCAGGCGCTCGGCCAGATGGGCAACATTAACCGCACTATCCAGCAGATCGACGAGGCCCTTCACCGCATAGACGACGGCACGTACGGCGTATGCACCGTCTGCGGCCAGCTGATCCGCAAGCCGCGGCTGCTGAACCAGCCGTTCGTGCTCACCTGCATGGAGTGCCAGCGCGAGATGGAGCGCACGGCGAAGTGAAGCGGCTGCTCATCACGGTCGCGGTCGTCCTGAACCTCGTTCTGGCGGACGCGGTCGTGAAGGAGCTCGCATGCGGAATGCTCGGGCCGTCTGCGGAGTCCGGCCCGCGCGTGGTTTGCGTGATTCCCGGCCTGTTCAACCTGGCCTACGTCGAGAACCGGGGCTGCGCCTGGGGCATGTTCCAGGGGAGGGTGTGGCCGCTCGCCGCGTTCGGCGCCGTCGCGCTTGCGTTGCTTGTCTGGAAGCGGCGCTCGTTCTTCGGGCCCGGGCGTCTCGCCGCCGTCGCCGAGCCGCTGCTTTACGCCGGCATCGTCGGCAACCTGATCGACCGCGTCTTCCGCGGCTACGTGGTGGACATGTTCGACTTCCACTGGGGGCCGCATCATTTCCCATGCTTTAACGTGGCCGACTCGCTGATAACCGTGGCAGTCGGGCTGATGATCCTTTCGTCGTTCATGGCGCAGCGCCGAAAGCAGGGCGCCTGACGGCACTGGGGTCGCATGGCGGGCGGAATCACAGAATCGGCCATCGAGGAGATCAAGTCGCGCATCGACCTCGCCGACCTGATCGCCTCCTACGGCGTGCAGGTCAAGTCCGCAGGCTCCGCCAAGAAGGCGTGCTGCCCGTTCCACCACGAGAAGACTCCCAGCTTCAGCATAAACGAGTCCAGGGGCTTCTACCATTGCTTCGGGTGCGGCGAGAGCGGCGACGCGATAAAGTTCGTCCAGAGAATGGAGGGCCTCACTTTCGTGGAGGCCGTGAAGAAGCTCGCCGACCAGTGCGGCGTCAAGCTGGAGTCCCGCGAAGATCCTGAGGCTGGCCGCCGTGCCCGGCTCTACGCGCTGATGGCCGAGCTCGCCCAGTTCTATCATCGTTGCCTCCTTCGCGCCAAGGAGGGCGCGGCGGCACGCGAGTACCTGCGCGGACGCGACCTTGGCGAGAAGATTCAGTCCGACTATCTGATCGGCTACGCGCCGAACGGTGCCGCAACGATGCTGAAATGGGCTGAAAAGTACCGATACTCCCCGGCGGAGCTGGAGGAGGCCGGCGTCATGCGCGCTCCGACGCGCCCCGGCGACTATGGTTACCACCGCTTCGGCGGGCGCTTGATGTTCACGATCCGCGACAAGCAGGGCCGCGTCGTCGGCTTCTCAGGACGCCAGCTCGTAGCTTCGAAGAACTCCGGCAAGTATGTCAACTCCCCCGAGACCACCATCTTCAAGAAGTCGAGCGTCCTTTACGGTTTCGACACCGCCGCGCGTGCGATCGGCAAGGCCCCGCACCACGAGGTAATCGTCTGCGAAGGGCAGATCGATTGCATACGCCTCCAGACTAGCGGCTTCCCCAACGCCGTCGCCGGACAGGGCACGGCCTTCACCGAAGAGCATGTCCGCATGATCTCCCGCCTGGCCGAGCAAGTCGCGCTCGTCTACGACGACGATGCTGCCGGACACAAGGCCACCGTCAGGTCCGCCCGCCTTTGCCTGGCCGCCGGACTGCCGGTGCGCGTCGTATCGCTGCCCGGCGGCGACGACCCCGACTCATTCCTTCGGGCGCACCCGGCCGATGAGTTCCGCGCCATGCTCGACAACGCGGAGTCCATCATGTCGTTCCAGGTGCGTTCGGCTCGCGCCGCCGAGCGCGACCCGACTTCGGTCGATGCCGTCGGCCGCATCGCCCGCGAACTTCTCGATACAGTCGCGGCATGTCCGAACGCCGTACTTCGCGCCGGCATGCTCGCCGAGGCCTCCCGCCTGACCGGCCTGCCAGCCTCCGCGCTCAATTCGGAGCTTGAAAAGACGCTTGAAAACGCGGCAACCCAGAAACGCCGTCCGCCTCCTCAGCCGCAGGATGCCCCGGCAGACCTGCAGGATCCCCTGGACCTTCAGGAGCCTTCCGAGCCTATTTCCGGGGAGGACGCCGCCGTGGCCGCGCCACCGCCCGGCGAAATGGCGCTCTGCGCCTTCCTCATGGAGAACGAGCAGGATAAGACGCTGGACGACATGGTCGGAGAGTTCCTTCTGCCGCCTGTATTCGTCTCCGACTTCACCGTGCGCTTCATCTCGGCATGGCGGACGGGAGTAGTCGACGGAGCTGACCATCTTCGGTCGTTCGCCGACGGACTCTCCGTCCGCGAACGCGCGTGGTTCGATAGGATTCTCCTTGAGGGAGGCAAGGCCCAGGCAAGCGAGCTGAGCGCCGTCGACAACATGAAGAACTTCATTCGTTCGCTTTGGATCGCCGCGCTTCATCGCCGTCGCGGCGGATTGCCGGCTGTCGGTGACACGGCTTCGGAAATGGAGCGTCTGCGTCTTTCCGTCGCGGCGAAACGCCTTGCCGCCGTCAAGTGGCATTCCGCCAAGGACATGATACGCGAGGAGCTTCGCCAGTGGAACGGATGACCCAGGATTCTCCGCGCCTCCGCATCGCCCTCACTGGCAACGTGGCCCTCGAGCTGATTGCACCGTATTTCCGCGAGGCCGGTTACGATGTCCACGGCCCCGACTCGCCGCCCCTCGACGAGTTCCGCCCCGACTTCGTCTACGACGTGACGGCGCACGACGCAGTCCTCGCCGACGAAGTCCCCGGCTTCTTCGACCCGCGCCTCGCCAAGCTGTCCGGCTGCCCGTATTCGCTTGACGGGATCCGCGCCATCGTGGATGAGTTCGCGTGGGAGCGCCTTCGCGCACCGAAGAAGATCCTTGCCGTCGATGCGGACAACACGCTGTGGCGCGGGATCCTGTCGGAGGACGGACGTGACGCGCTGACGCCATACGTCGATTTCCAGCAGGGGCTCAGGGAACTGCGCGACGACGGAGTGGCGCTCGTGCTTCTTTCGAAGAACGATCCGTTCGAGCTAGACTGGTTCACCGTTTGCCGCGTCAACTGGGCACCAAAGGCCGGCAACCTGCTGGACGCATGCCGCGAGCTGAACCTTTCCCCTGACGCGGCGGTCTTCGTGGATGACAATCCGTACGAGCGCGCCCAGATGGCGGCGCATCTGCCGGAGGTGGCGGTGGCGCCGTTCCCGGACGACCTGGCGCGGCCCCGGCAGTTCCTGCGGCGGCTCAGGGAATACTTCTTCTCCGGCATGGGAACGACGGACGAAGACCGTCTGCGTGCCGCCGACTATGCGCGTCCGCGCCCTCCGCTGCGCCAGTTCGCGACGACCGACGACTATCTCGACGACCTCGCGCTCTGGGTGCGTCCCGCGCTTGCCTCGGAGGCCGACCTTGACCGTCTCGCCCAGATGGCAGGCAAAACCAACCAGTTCAACGCCACGACGATCCGCCGCACGCGCGAGGACTTCGCCGCGCTCGTCGCGCGTCCGGACCGCCGCGTGTTCGTCTTCCGCGCGGGCGACCGCTTTGGCGAGCAGGGGCTGGTCTGCTATGTCGTCGCCGACCTCGCAACGCGCCGCCTGACCGACTTCGTGATGAGCTGCCGGGCGATGGGCCGCACGCTTGAGCACTTTGCCTACGCCTACGTGTCGGAGCGGCTCGGCTATGCGCCGGAGATCGACTTCGCGCCGACGGCTAAGAATGCGCCGTTCGCCGAGTTCCGCAGCGCCCTTGCCGCTGGCACCGCCGGCCGGACCCACTTCAGGGAAGCGCCCGGCCAGACGTAAGGCGCGCCGCACTTTTCGCGGATTTTTGCTATACTATGAGTCCAACAGAGGGCAGGGACATATGGCAGACAAGATCAGTTTCGAGGCGCCCCGCGGCATGCGGGACTTCTATCCGGCTGACATGGCGTGGCGCAACCGGGTGTTCGGCGCGTTCCGCGCGGCGGCGGACGCCGCCGGTTTCGAGCCTTATGACGCCTGCGTAGTGGAGAGCTACGAGCTGCTGGCGCGCAAGGCCGGCGAAGAGGTAGGCGAGCAGATATACCACTTCTACGACAAGTCCGACCGCCACCTCGCGCTTCGGGCCGAGATGACGCCGACGCTGGCCAGGATGGTCGCCCAGCGCCAGAAGGAGCTTCCGTTTCCGCTGAAATGGACGACGATCGCCCAGTGCTTCCGCTACGAGCGCATGACTAAAGGCCGCAAGCGCGAGCACTACCAGTGGAACGTGGACATCATCGGCGAGGAATCGATTCTTGCCGAGGCGGAGGTGATAGGCGCGGCGGTGGACGCCCTCAGGCGCATGGGCCTCTCCGACAGCGATTTCCGCGTGCGCGTGTCGTCGCGCCGCTTCCTTGGCGAGCTGCTTGCCGGGAGCGGCATCGCGCCGGAGCGCCACGCGCAGGTCTTCCTTGCGCTGGACAAGCGCGGTAAGATGCCGGATTTCGAGATTGCCGCGATGCTCCGCGACGGCGGCCTCTCTGAGGCGGAAACGCAGGCGGCCTTCGCCGTAATGGACACCCGCGACTGTTCCGGCTGCCCGGAGCTTGTGGAGCTTTTCCGCCTTGCCGAAGTCGCTGGCTTCGCCGATGTGCTTCAGTTCGACATCTCGGTGATACGCGGCCTCTCCTACTACACCGGCATTGTCTTCGAATGCTTCGACACGGCCGGCGAGTTCCGCGCTATCTTCGGCGGCGGGAGGTACGACAACCTCCTGACCACCATCGGCGGCGAGCCTGCGACTGCCGTCGGGCTCGGTTTTGGCGACGTAGTGGTGACGGAGTTGCTGAAGGCGCGCCTTGGCGCGGACGCCGCGAAGGCGCGCGTCGGCGTTGCCGTCGGCTTCATGTTTCCGGAGCAGCGTGACGCCGCGCTAGCCCTCGCGACGCGCCTCAGGCGCGGCGGCGAGAGGGTCGACCTTTCGCTCAGGAGCATGAAGCCCAAGAAGTTCTTTTCGCACGCCTCGGAAAGCGGTGCGGCGAAGGCGGTGTTCCTCGGGCCGGACGACGTAGCGCGTGGTGCCGCCAGGATGAAGGACCTTGACACGCGTACGGAGACCGAGGTATGCCTGAACTGAAGGACGTACGCACCAGTCTGGAGGTCGGATTCCCGGAAGACGGGCTGCCACCGCGCTACGTGCGCCTCCGCGGCCGTGCGTGGCGGGCCATAGGGAATCTCCCCGAGTTTCCGTTCGAGGACGAGCAGTTTGAAGTCGTCATCATGGATAGCGGCGTAGTCTCTCGCGCCTCGGTTCGGGAGGCTCATCGCGTGCTGAAGCCAGAGGGCAGGCTCTTCTTTACCGTCCCGCAGCGGACGAAGAAGCAGCAAGGGCTCTCTCTTCCCGATGTCTATTCCATGGTGCGTGACGGTTTCAACATCGTCGAGGTGGAGCGTCCGGCCTGGTGGCGTTTCGGCTTCGGCGGCCGCACGCTTTCGATATGCGCCCTTAAGAAGAACTGGCGGACGCTCAACAACAGGTTCCGACCCTACACATGACGATTCTCGCCGCCATTCCGCTGCTCTTCGCGATGACGTCGGCAGACGCCGTTGCGACGGTGCTCAACTCGCCGTCGGCCTCAGGAGCAAAGACGTTTGCGGCTGCGAAGGAGATAGTCGAGCGAGATGCCGCGGCGGGGCGTCCGCTCCAGCAGTTCGTGGTCGGGGTGACGACGGACGACAAGAAGCTTGCCGCCCGGTATCTTGCCGCGTCCCGGGACCGCATCAAGGCCCTTGCCGAGCAGAGGGACAATCCGCTGGCGTGGTATCTGCTGTCGCTGGAGAGCAACGACGTGCGGATGCTTCTCCGTGCGGCGGACGGAGGCAACGTGCAGGCGCTCAACGCCCTTGGGGCGCTGGCCACGCATGAGGCGCTCAACCTCAGGGGTTCAGTGGACACCAACAAGCTTCAGCGGGTGCTTGAGCGCAGTTACGGCTACTTCAGCCGGGCGGCGGCCCAGCGTGACCCGAACGGCTTCGTCAACCTCGGAGCTTGCTACCTGCAGGGCCTGGGCTGCAAGCAGGACATGGAGATGGCCTTCCAGTGCTATCGGTCCGCCGCCGAGGCCGGGCACCCGGAGGCAATGGACAACATTTCGGCGATGTACCAGTTCGGGCACGGCGTGAAGAAGGACATGGAGCTTTCTCTCCTCTGGGGGATGCGCGGACGCGCCGCCAGAGGCGACGCGGCTGCGGCGAAATGGCTGAGGGAGCGCAAATGAAGATCATGATGATAGGCGATGTCGTCGGCAACCCCGGCAGGCGGATGCTGAAGCGCGAGCTTGCCAGGGCGCGCGCCGAGCACGGCATCGGCGCCGTGGTCGTGAACGCCGAGAACTGCGCCGCGGGCAGCGGCATAACTGCCGCGCTCGCGCAGGAGATCTTCGAGGCCGGGACCGACGCCATCACGCTGGGCGACCACACGTGGGGGCAGAAGGAGTTCGCCGGCCAGATCGGCGGCATCGGGAACCTCGTGCGCCCGGCGAACTTCCCGTCCGAATGCCCTGGCCGCGGCTGGTGCATAGTCACGATGCCCACGTTCCGCTTCGCTGTCGTGAACGTCGAGGGGCGCGTGTTCATGAGCCCTGCCGACTGTCCCTTCAAGGCGATGGACCGCGCTCTCGCCGAGATCCCGAAGGATGTGCCGGTCTTTGTGGACTTCCACGCCGAGGCTACGAGCGAGAAGATCACCATGGCCCACTATCTCGACGGGCGCGTCACCGCCGTTGTCGGCACGCACACCCACGTGCAGACGTCGGACGCGATGCTGCTGCCGAAGGGGACGGCATATATGACCGACCTCGGCATGACCGGACCTTACGTCTCGTCTATCGGCCGCGACCTTAAGCCTGTCACGCGGAAGTTCGTAACCGGAATGCCGGCGCGCTTCGAGGTGGCGGACGGACCGTGCACGATGGAGGGTGCGGTCATAGAGTTCGACCCGGCGACGGGCAAGGCGTCGTCGATAGCCGCGTTCAGGATTCGCGAGTAGCTCGCTTCAGCTCCATCTTTCGCGCTTCGGCCACTAGCGCCTGCGAGTACGGATGGGCAGGCCCGGCAAAGAATGCCGCAGGGTCGTCGGACGTCTCGATCACCAGCCCGTCCCTCATTACCGCGAGACTCGTCGCCATCTGCGACACTACGCCGAGGTCGTGCGTTATGAGCAGTATCGCCGAATTGTCCCTGTGCAGGCGCTTCATGAGCTTCAGTATCTGCGCCTGCATCGTTACGTCGAGCGCGGTGGTGGGCTCGTCGGCGATGAGAAGGTCCGGCCCGAGCATCAGTCCCATCGCGATCATCACGCGCTGCTGCATGCCGCCGGACAGCTCGTGCGGGTAGGCCCTTGCGCGCACCGCAGGGTCAGGTATGCCGACTCTTCCGAGCCAGTCGAGCGCGCGTTCGCGGGCGGCTTGCCGCGAGATGTCCTCGTGCAGCAGCACAGTCTCCACGAGCTGGTCGGCGATGCGGTGCAGCGGCGAGAGCGAGCCCATCGGATCCTGGAAGATCACGCCGATCTTGCGTCCGCGCAAGCTGCGCAGTTCGCGCAGCGGCATTGAGAGCGTGTCGGCCCCGTCCAGAAGTATGCGGCCCTTGGGCCAGAATGCCGGCGGGCTGGGCAGGAGGCGCGGCACCGACATGGCGACCGAGCTTTTCCCGGAGCCAGACTCCCCGATGATGCCGAGGACCTCGCCCCTGTCGAGCGTCAGGCTTACGTCGCGCGCCGCGCGCACCACGTCGCCTTCGTCGCTCCGGAAGGATACGTCCAGGTTCTCTATCTTCAGCAGCA
Organism: Kiritimatiellia bacterium; assembly: GCA_017403825.1. GTDB lineage: Bacteria > Verrucomicrobiota > Kiritimatiellia > RFP12 > UBA1067 > UBA1067. Next base: position 71,745 of record JAFRDO010000065.1, on the reverse strand, counting down.
CGGCGTCATTGCTTTTCCGATGCCGCAGCCCAGGCCGCCTTGGCGTCGTCGGCTGAGAGCGAGGTTTCGATGTAGCGGAGCCCGGCCAGGGGCAGCGTCTTGGGACTGTCGAGCGCAATGGCGAGCGAGGCCGAGCCGCTCGTGTGCCAGCAGGCGATTACGCGTTGTCCGTTGCGGGTGAAGATGAATCCGCGCGCGTCAGGAGCCTTCTCCGGCGTCGGCAGCATCTCGATCGGCAGCAGCTCGTACTCGCCGCCGGCGTTTAGGAAGAGGTGGTGCTCCTGCGTCTGCGACTTGAGGGCCGTGCGCCATTCGGGCGTGAGCAATCCGCGCGCGCGGACGTCCTCCCAGCGCCGCATGACTTCGAGAATGTCGTCGATGCGCGGGTGCTTCGCGACCAGGGTCGGCGGCAGCCTTACCGTTGCCGGACAGTCCCACGCGGCGGCACGGCTCGTGCCGAACTCCCACATGTCCATCTGCGTGCCGACGGTCTTGACTTTTGCGTAAGGCACGCGGTCTCTCAGCGTGACCGTCAGCCCCGGCAGGTACAGGTGCCACCAGCCGAAGTCGAGGCGGGTGAAGTCCTTTTGCATGAGGGGCGCCTCGTCCTGAGGGAACTTGACGATCATCTTCTTGAATATCTCAGGCGGAAATATGTCGAACGCGTTCGCCCCGGCCTGGAGGTGCCAGCCGAAGTGGCTCTTGGCGGCGCCCTCGGTGAAGAGAGGCGGCTTTCCGAGCCTGCTTGTCACGCGGACCTGCGCGAGTGAGACGTTGACGCCGCACGGCGGGTCGACGCCCTCCGAGCCGTCGAAGTAGCAGAACTCCATGCCGCAGTTGTAGATGGCGGCGATCTTCTCGGCGATCTCGTCCTGCAGGTCGGTCTTCTGGTCAAGGTAGCAGCTGATGGCGGCGAACTCGCTAACGTCGAGGACTCCGCCTATCTCGCCTCGCGGATGCGCGGCTGGGGCGGTCTTCCAGCAGCCGCGCCTGACGCCGGTGAACCGGTACGGCGGAACCGTGACATAGCCTTCGTAAGAGAAGAGCTCTCCGCCGAACTTCAGTATGCGCACCTTGTCATGGCGCGGAGAATCGACTGGGTTCTCCAGTACCTCCAGCTCGCCCGGCTCTCCTTCGGCGGCGACCGGCTTCGCGAGCGTGAACCGGCGCGTCAGGTTGAGGCGCGGGTCTGCGACTGGCGTTACGTAGCGGCTTTCGCAGCCGATGTGGGTCTGGAGAGTATGGAAGCCCGGCGTTATCCCGGCGTCCCGTATCTTCTTCAGCATCGCCTTCAGGTCTTCCGCCCCGTTCGGGTACGCGTCGTTCCAGTCGTAGTCTCCGAGCTGGCGGTAACCGCCCGGGGCCTTGGTCATCGCCGGATAGTAGATGAGCATCATGCGGAACCCGCCCTTCTTCGCGATGGCGATGTAGCTGTCGACGTTCGACGGGTTTATGTCGTCAGTCCAGTATATCGATGCGTTAAGCCTCGGGTCGCGGCGGCTCTCTACGCCTCGTGGCAGGCCGAGGTCGCGTTCCATCGCCTCGACGGACGCGAGGAAGTCGTCGCGCCCCGCGCCTGCGACGATCGCCGCCTTGCCTCCGACGAGCGAAATTCCCTTGAGGAGGCTGGCGTGGAGGAGCTCGAAGCCGTGCCTGCGGTCGTGGTCCACGGCGGAGAACGGGTCGGCCCCGACGACCGCCGCCGCGCCGCGCTCGTCCCATACGACGTTGAGCCAGTCTCCGACATTGGCCCTTTTCCTGACCGGCAGCTGTGCGATGCGGAACTCAGACACGGGCGGGACATCCATGTACAGCCCCTCGTACTGGAGGTCGGCGACGCAGTTGAACCGCTCGAGCGTCAGCACAGCGTAGCCGTCGCCGCAGGTTACGCGCACGACCGCCTCGTAAGGCACGATCTCAAAGCCGGCTATGAGCGTGTCGCCTTCGCGGCGCAGGCGGTTGGCCGGCCACGTGGTGCGCTTGTTCGGCCAGGCAAGCTTGATCTCGTTGTTGAAGGGACGTTCCTGAGTCGTGGCGAAGAGCGGAATGCGCTCCGTCGCGTCGACGAGTTCCTCGCCGTTCGACTTCAGCACCAGCGACTTCACGCATGCGTCGTCGCCGACGGTGAGGCGGAACTTCGCATTGTCGATCACCACGTCGCACATGGCGTGCGACGCCAGCAGAAGGCCCGCCGCCAGCGCGGCGGCGCCTGTCATCCCGTTCATGGCGTTTCTCCGGTCTTGAGGGTGTTTCACTTCAGCGCATTATCCCAAAGATCGCGCCCGAAGTCAACCGCCGCAATGCCGGTTCCGGAAACGACGTTCCGAATCGCGTCCAACGCTCCACCTGTCTATATAGCTGTTGCGGACGCGAATGAGTTTATGATATTATTATCACACAACTAGGAAAAGCGTTTCGCCGTACAACGGCAACAAGGAGGCTTGAAGATGAGTAAGATGAAGCAACTGGGAGAGATGGCTGCTGTAATGAAAGCCGTCGTTGTTATAGCTTGTGTGACCTTGGCTCTCCGTGCGAGCGCCGAGACTTTCATCTGGCGCGGCACGACGGAGAACCCCGACTGGGACATGGTGTCCGAGAACTGGGCGTCGGACGCATCGTCGGCCAACCGGAAAGCATGGGTCAACAACTCTTCCAGCTCCAACCCGAAGTTCGACTCGAACGGTGCTACGGACATAACGGTCATGGCCGAGGGCGTGGAAGGATTCGAGTTCGACATGGGCGGCGTTCATACGCTTTCCGGCGGACCGGTCACGATGCGGGTCATCGACGTGAACAATGGCAACCTCACGATCTACAATACCGTAATCTGCACAGACACTTCTTATGGATTCCGCATGTATGGGGGAACCGGAACTTTCACCGTCGGCGACGGCGGCTATCTCGATGCGTACTATTCGCCGTACGACAGCAGCAACGCAGGCAAGCTGGTTGTCCTCACAAACGGCACTTTCAGGGCCACGTTCAACAAGAACGCCCTCAACAACAGCAACAGGCCCACGATCTATTTCAACGGCGGAACGTTGCTCCACACCTATGATACGTACCAGAACAGGGTCAATCTCGGCAATACAAAGCTGGTTGTCGGCGCGGGCGGAATGTACATTGCGGAGCGTCCCGGCGGTTGGACCTATCTGCCCGGTCCGATCGGCACGGACGAAGATCTGCCTACTGACGGCGGTCTTATTACGGGTGATCACAGCAGCTACATCTATATGCAGAACCACTCATCCAACGCCTTTCGCGGCGGCCTGCACATCGCGGGTACAGGCGGCGGCGTTGGCATCGATGGCGATTCGGCTCTTGGCGCGGTTCCGTCCGAGCCTACGGACAACATCTTCTTCGAGTGCCCGTCCAATACGACCTCGTCCATGTTCATCGCACATGGCGGCGTCACCGTTAATTCGAACCGCAATATCCGCATCGGCAATGGCATTGCGGCTCAAATCGGCACTTACGCGGACAACTCGCCGTTGACGATCAAGGGCACGATTTCGTGTGAGAACTTAGAGCATGGTTTCCTGCTTACGCGGCATTGGGGTGGTGCCGCCACGGTTACGCTTGATCCTGGAAATGGCCGTACAAATCACCTCAGCCGCCTCTCCGTCGGCATACCGACCGTCCTTGCCAGCGGTACGACGCTTCTCTACAGCACGAAGGGTCTTAATGAGAGCAGCGACGAAGGATTTGGAACGAACAATGGTTCGCCGTTGCACAACGGCAGTACCTTGACGGTCAAAAGCGGCGCCGAACTCAGGACTGTCGCGGGGAGCCGCATTATCACGCAGAACGGAAGGTTGATCATCGATGGCGGGCTTGTCGATTGCGACGGCCATGAAATGCTCCATGCAAATTCCGTCGCTGCCACGACAACCGTCCGGAACGGCGGCCGCCTCTACCTCCAGAACGTCCGTATCGGCGGCAATGGTGCGGGGAGCGATGCGTCGAAGTCCGTCTTCAACATCGAAACGGGTGGCGTAGTGCGTCTCAAGGGCAGCCTCTACATTCATGGCGTTCAGCAGGAATACAAGGCGACCGTCAACTTTAACGGCGGCGCGATTGAGTGGGCCAAACCGGAGGTTCCAGGCAATCAGTTCGCCAACTGCCCCTTCGGCGGCGACAATGGCTCCACCGAGACCAATGTCGCCTACAATGTGCTGAAGGGCGGTATGAACATCACGAATGACCTCCAGATGTGGTTCTACCCGCGTATCAAGAGCGGTGTCCCGGCTGGCGAGACGGACGGTGGTCTCACGAAGTGGGGGAGACATACCTTCGCAATCATGAGGTCGGGCCACACCTTCAACGGGCCGCTCACCGTCATGCAGGGTACCGTCTCCATCGGTATGAGCGAGGCGCTTCCTTCGACAACCACAGCACGTGTCAACGCCGACGCGAGCTTCAGCATGAACACCTTCTCGCAGACTTTCGCGCGTATCGAGGGAAGCGGCAGGTTTGGAGGCTTTTCGTCCAGTTCCGTCCTGTCAGTGACCTCCGCCATCGCTCCTGGCATGAGTGCGGATTCGCTTGGTACGCTGACCATCGCAGACGACGGCAGAATCAACATCGCAGACAATGTCGTGCTGGAGATTGACGTGGATGAGACGGGCGGGAGCGACTGCTTCAGCTGTCCGACGCAGCTCGACCTCTCGAAGATGACGCTTCAGGTAAACGACACCTCGAAGCTGAACGAGGCGAAGAAGTACACGATCGCCACGCTGTCTCATGGTTGCACGGGCGAGTTCAGCTCCACCAACCTTACCGGCGATTGGATGGTGAGGTATTATCCTGGCTCGCATGAACTGAAGATGGTTTGTGTGAAGGGAACGAAAGTCATCATCAGGTAAGGAGGGAACACATGTTCCCGAGAACTGGACTTCTGAACGGCAGCGTTGTTCTGACGGCTGGGCTTGCGGCTCTGATCGTACTTGGGGACTCAGCCTTGCAAGTGGAAAAGCCGCTTCGCATCATGCCCGTTGGCGATTCCATCACCCATGGTTCGCATTCCTCCACCGGCAACGGGTATCGCGCCCCTCTTTGGTGCGCACTGACGAATCTTGGCTATCGTGTCGATTTCGTCGGGACGCAGACGGACAGCTATGGTCGGTTTGATCCGTTGCTCGGCGACCCCGACCACGAGGGAATCAGCGGCATCACCATTGGGGGGATGATCGATCGGATTGACGGGGTGTTCGACAAGTGCGGAGAGGTCGATTGCGTCCTGTTGCATCTTGGCACCAATGAGTCGCTTAAGGGGCGGGACGTATTCGTGAACGAGGCGACAAACCGCCTTGTCCGGCTGCTGGACCGCATACATGCGCGAAGCCCGCGCGCCTGCGTGGTGGTGACCACGCTTTTACCGCGTCGCACGGACGTGACAAAGGCGGATGGCAACTGGAAATATGCGGACATCGTCAATGTCTTCAACCCCGCCGTCCCGCAAATCGTGGAACGGCAGCGGTCGAAGGGACAGAAGGCGTTTTTCCTCGACATGCATTCTGTCGTTGGGTTTGAAAACCTTGCCGATGGACTGCACCCCAATGACATAGGCTACAAAAAGATGGCTAAGGCTTGGCTCGGTGCCGTCACGAACATCTTTCCGCGTCCAGTGATAACCATTGCCGAGCGCGGGAAGGCGGCGGAGTATTCGATCGTGCTTCCGAAGAAGGCGTCGCCGTCGCAGAAGTACGCGGCGGAGGAGCTGCGCGACTTCACCGAGAAGACGACGGGCGTTCGGCTGCCGATCGTCTCCGACTCGGAGCCTATGCCGAAGAAGGCGATTGTGCTGGAGGTAGGGCCAGGGACAAAAGGGGTGGACGGATTTCGCCTTAAAGCCGATGGCAAGCGGTTGCGCATCATCGGCGAAAACGGTCGCGGCGTGCTATACGGCGCGTATGAGGTGCTGGAGCGCTTCGCTGGCTGCCGGTGGTACGCGTCGTGGCATTCGACCGTGCCGCGCCTCGACCGCATCGAGATTCCTGCCGACCTGGACGAAACGCAGGCCCCGGCATTCGAGATGCGCGAGCCGTACTGGTACGACGTGACCCAGCACCCGGAGTTCGCGGCTCGGCTCAGGGCGAACAGCCGTTCGTGGAAGTCGCTCGACGAGAAGTACGGCGGGAACCCTTACCGCTTCGGCGGCGGGCTGGGCAGCTGCCACACGTTCGACACGCTTCTGCAGCAAAAGGAATACTTCGATTCGCACCCGGAATACTTCAGCATGATCGACGGCAAGCGCGTCCGGGGCAAGACGCAGCCATGCCTCACGAATCCAGACGTGCTTAGGATCGTCACCTCGAATGTCTTGGACCGCATACGCAAGGATCCCGGCGCGAAGTTCTACGGCGTGAGCCAGGAGGACAACAGCATGTATTGCCGCTGTCCGAAGTGCAAGGCGGTGGACGACGAGGAAGGATCGCCCTCTGGAACGAACGTGCGGTTCGTGAACGCAGTCGCCGAGGCGGTGGAGAAGGAGTTTCCCGATGTGCTCATTGAGACGCTCGCCTATTCCTACACGCAGAAGGCGCCGAAGAAGACGAAGCTCCGGCACAACGTGGTGCCGTGTCTCTGTGCGATCAGCTGCGATTTCGCGCGGCCGATCGACGAAAGTCCCTACAAGGAGAATGTGGAGTTTCGCAAGGACATCGAGGACTGGGGGCGGCAGACTGACTTCCTGTTCGTCTGGGACTACACGACGGACTTCGCGCACTATCCGCTGCCGTGGGCGAACGTCTATTCGCTTCAGGGGAACCTCCGGTTCTTCCGCCGCAACAACGTAAAGGCGCTGTTCGCGCTTGGCGCGTGGCAGGGGCGTCACGCCGACTTCGGGGAGTTGAAGACGTGGCTGCTCGCTAAATGGATGTGGAACCCCGACCTGCCGATGAAGCCGCTCCTGGACGAGTTCTTCGCGGGCTACTACGGCAAGGGCGCGCCGTTCGTGCGCGCGTACTTCGAGAAGCTGCACCGCATTCAGCGCGAGTATTCCAGTTCGCCCGAACGTCCGCTCCGCGTGTTCGACAGCGAGGCGATTCCCTCTCTAACCGATGAATTCCTTGCCGAGGCGGCGGAGATGTGGCGCAAGGCCGAGGATGCCGTGAAGGACGATCCGGCGACCTCCTACAACGTGCGCATGGGCGCGTTTTCGGTCGATTACGTGCGCATGGAGCGCGGCTGCAAGCTGCTGAACCTTTCGCGCAGCGAGGCCGGCATATTGTCTTCGGAAGAGACCCGAGCTCTCGCCCGCTCGCTTGTCGCGCGGTTGGACGAGGCCAAGGACATACGGATAGCGGAGTCGCCGCGCCAGAACGTCAAGCAGTGCTGGCGCGACGTGGCCAAGGCGTTTTCGCGTCCGCCGTGCGCCGACAGGGGCGAGCTTGAGGAGCGGTTCATCGGCATCATGAACCCCGGCACGTGGGGCGAGTTCGTGGACGACCCGAAGGCCGACGACGGCAAGGCTCTCAAGCTCTTCAACACGCATTACACGTGGTGCGTGCAGTTCCCGATCTCGCGCATCGCGTTCGAGCCGGGCGCAAAATACAAGCTGCGCCTCAGGGTGCGCGTCGACAGCCGTCGCGACGGCATGGCGTTCAGCGCGGGCGTCTACAGCACCGACGACCGCAAGTCGCCTGGCAGCGCGAACTTCAAGACGAGCCAGACGCCCAACGAGTACGCCTGGTACGACATTCTGACCTGGACGCCGCGCATCGGCGAAATCCTGTGGATCGCGCCCGGCACGTTCGGCGACGACGGCAAGTCGTCCGTCAACGGCGTCTACATCGACAAGGCGGAGTTTGTGCGTTGTCCGTAGCGTTATGTAAAGGAAATCGGGAGGCTTCGCTTCGCACGCTGGCCGACCGAAGGAGGTGAAACATGAAGTTAATGAATCATTATTTATGTTCCGTGTTTGCGGTTGCGACCCTGTCGTTGCCGGCATCCGATACGCTGAACATCGGCTGGGCGGAGGTGGACGTTACGCCGCCCTTGACGAAGCGCGTGCCGCTTGACGGCCAGTACTATCAAAGGCTTGCGGATACGAAGAATCCGATTCACACGCGGCTCAAGTTCGTGGCGGCGGCGGTTCAGCGTGGCGGAGACTACTTTCTGATGGGCACTATCGACAACGAATGCGTGTGGGGGCCGTGGCAGGACCGCGTGCGGGCCCGCGTGCACGAACTCGTGCCGGAGGTCGCGCCTGAGCATATCTTCATCAACTGCATCCATACGCACTGCGCGCCGGCGATCCGCCATTCCGGCACGCCGAAGGGCGCGGAGATGGAGCGGAAACAGCCCGACGTATGGGGGCCGAATGAATATGCCGACTTCGCGCTGGAACGTGCGGCGGCGGCGTTCGCGGAGGCATGGCGCGGACGCAAGCCCGGCGGCGTGCGGCGAGCGCTTGGCTCGGCGCGCATCGGGCACTGCCGACTCGCGCTGTACGCCGACGGCTCAGCGCAGATGTACGGCGACACGACGCGCCCCGATTTCGTGAGAATGCTGGAGAGCGAAGACGACGGCGTGGAGATGCTGTTCACCGTTGATGCGCAGGGGCGTTACACAGGGCTTTTCGTCAACGTGGCGTGTCCGGCGCAGGTTATGGAGGCGACGTATCAGGTTTCGAGCGACATCGCGGGCGAGACGCGCGAGAAGCTGAAGAAGACATACGGCGAGAACTTCCACATGATCTACCAGATCGGCGCGGCGGGCTGCCAGAGTCCGCGTGACCTCGTGCGCGGCTACCGCGACGGCTTCCACGGCTGGAACGCGGCATCATGTGCGCTCCTTTCGGACAGGCTCGTTAAGTGCATCACGGAGGCGAAGCCGCGCGCTGTGGAGACGATGCCCGTGCTTAAGCACGAGAAGCTGTCCGTGACCGTGCCGCGCCGGAAGGTGACTGCGACGCAGGTGGCGGCGGCGGAGAAGGCGCTCGCGGAAGCGCGGAAGACCAAGACGGACAAGGAGACATGGGACGAGTTCCTTGCCGTCGTCCACAAGAACGAGGCGACTGGCGGCCCTGGCCCGTACGACGACAAGGAGATGGATTTCATCAGCCGCGAGATCAACAAGGCCATCGTGCGGCGGGGCAAGGATCAGGTCGAGCAGCCGGACCTCACGTTCGAAATGCACGTCTGCCGCATCGGCGACGTTGCGTTCGCGACGTGTCCGTTCGAGCTGTACCTCGCCTACGGCCAGTCGATCAAGGCGCGGAGCCGGGCGAAGCAGACGTTCGTGGTGGAGCAGTGCGGCGGCACATACGGCTACGTGCCGACGCCCGCCGCCGAGGAGGCGCGCGGCTACGGCGGCGGCGTGAACAACGGCCAGATCGGCCACGAGGGCGCGTTCAAGCTCTGCGATGCGGCGGTTGAAGACATCAACGGACTGTTCGGAGAGAATTGACGGGAGGTCGCGGCGTCCATGAAGATGACACGCAAAGAGTTCATCGCTGTCTCCGCCGCGTATGCGGCCTGTGGGCCGCTGACTGTCGCGTCCGCTGCCGGCCGCGCCGCAAAGACGCCGCTGATGCTGGACACGAAGCGGATGGCTATCCATGACGGGCCGGGAATCCGCACGACGTTCTTTGTGAAAGGATGCCCCTTGAAGTGCATCTGGTGCCACAACCCGGAGTCCATCGACGTGAAGCCGCAGACTGCGCGCTTCCGGCATCTCTGCAGGAATTGCGCTAAATGCACGATGGACGAGGCAACGTGTCCCACGCGCGCGCTGAAGTTCTACGGCAAGCCGATGACGATTGATGAAATCGTGGCCAAGGCGCTTGAGGACAAGGCGTTCTACGACGAGTCCGGCGGCGGCGTGACGCTGTCCGGCGGCGAGCCGCTCTTCTTCTGGGAATGGGCGGCTGAGCTGTTCGCGGCGTTCAAGAAGGCTGGGCTCCACACCTGCCTCGACACGTCGCTCTACGCTCCGCCCGCCGCGATAGACGCGCTCCTGCCGGTGACGGATCTGTGGCTTCCCGACTACAAGGCGGACGACGATGCGCTTCACGTGAAGTACACCGGCGTCTCGAACGGTGCCATAAAGAAGAACCTCGAACGGCTCGTGGCGGCTAAGGCGAAGCTGGAGGTCCGGTGCCTTGTGGTTCCCGGCTGCACGGACGGCGACGACATCGTCGCCCGCCACCGCTACCTCGATTCCATCGGCATCCCTGAGTCGTCGATCGTCAACCTTGAGTACTACGACTACGCCCGCTCGAAGTACCTTGCGCTCGGCATGAAGGATACGATGCCGCCGAAAAGGGAAAACGAAGGAGGTTGATGGGAATGCAGACGAGGCGAACATTCATCAAGGAGGCGATGATTGGCTCTGCCGGGCTTGCGGTGAGTCCATCGTTCGCCGCATCTCCAGAGGCTGTCCGCGCCGTGATGCTGCACATGGGCATGAACATGTGGGGCGACTGGCATGCGCCCGGCGAGCCGGTCGCCCCCGGCCGCCGGTACGCGAAAGACGAGATATTCTTCAGCGAAGACATCTGGCGGAAGACCGTCGACCACGCCAAGGCGAAGGGGCTGAACATGGTCGTGATGGATCTTGGCGAGTTCCTGGAATATCCGAGCCATCCCGAACTGGCGGTGAAGGGCAGCTGGAAGGCGGAGCGCATGGCGGCGGAGGTAAAGCGGCTGAAGAAGATGGGGCTTGAGCCGATCCCGAGTCTCAACTTCTCGGCTACGCACGACTGCTGGCTGCAGGAATATCACCGCATGCTTTCCACGCGGATCTACTATAACGTTTGCTCCGACATTCTGAAGGACGTCGCCGAGATATTTGAGACGCCGTGCATGATCCACATCGGCTTTGACGAGGAGTGCTACAAACTGCAGAGCGGGCGTGGCGTAGTCATGATCCGTCAGCATGAGATGTGGTGGCATGACCTCTACTGGTTCGTGAATGCCGTCGAGAAGCTGGGCATGCGGGCCATCGTGAGCGCCGACTACGGGTGGAAGCATCCCGAATACGTGAAGAAGATGCCCAAAAGCACAGTTCAGCAGAATTGGTACTACAACCAGGACGCGCAGGGCTACGTGATCGAGAACATGGCGCCCGAGTTCAAGCCGCAGCTCCAGCTGTACATCGACTTGGAGAAGGCGGGTTTCGACCAGCTGCCGTGCGTCACAAACTGGATTTCCGAGCGTGCGAAGAAGGCGGGGCTCAAGAACAACTCGGAGAACTCGCGGAAGATGGTCGAGTTCTGCCGCAAGCACATTGCCCCGGAGAGGCTCCTGGGGTTCATGATGGCGTCATGGGCCGACACGCAGGGCGAAGCGACGTGCCGCTTCAACTGCGCTGGCATCGACCAGCTCGCCGCCGCGATGAAATTGTAAAGAAAGGAGAACGGTCATGAACAGGAAAATCAAAACGATGTTGGCAGCGTTCGCCATATGTTCCGTCTGTACGGCGGATGAAACTTATGTCTGGACATCCGGCACAACTCCATCGTCGCTTGGTCCCCTTGCGTTCACATACGAGAACGGAGCCGTGAAGACGCTCGTCGCCACGCCGGCGAACGGTGAAACCCTGACCGTCACAGGCGATGCGATCGCCTTTGCCGCCGGTGCAACGGTGACAATGGCGGCCTCGGGAACGCTCGTGTTCTCCAACGATGTCGCCGGCGCATGGCTGACCTGTTCGCGCACGGGGCAGCAGTTCACCTACAGCGGCGCTGCGCTTCCGGCGTACCAAGACGGCAATCCCGGCGCATTGATGTTCGAGAACCTTTCGCTCGACGCCGTCACTCCCGTCGCATCGCGCTTCAGCGGAGAACTTGCCGGCGTAGCAAGGCCGTATTTCATCGTGCGCGAGGCCGGGCGGCTGGAAGTGCAGATGCAGTCGCAGTGTTTTGTCACCAGCTACAACGCCGGGCAGACGCAGTCCGCCAAGCTCGTGCTCGTGCAGAACGGTGCAGACATCTACGGCTCCGTCGCCTGGACGAAGACGAACGGCACGGATTACGGTGACTATCGCGGCAGGAGAGATTTCACGGACGTCGGCACTGCGGTCGAAGGAACCGTGGACAACCTGACCGTGGAGATCACGGCTGGGCATGACGCCGCCAAGGTCATCTTCGCCGGCGCGCTCTCAGGTTCCGTTTCGGCGGCGGACGGCGCATTCGTCGCGATAGACGCCGGTCGGGCCGCCGTGGCGGGAACGTTCGCAAACGGTCTGAACGTGGGGGCCGGCTCCACTGTTGAACTGCGCAATTCCTGCGGGATCTCCGTCGCCAGCGCCGTTTCCGGGGCGGGCGACGTCGTTTTCGAGAACGACCCGGTCTATTCATATAAGCGGGACGGCTTCTTCTACACGGCGGCCGACATGGACACGGAGTATCACACGACCTCCATGGTGTTCAAGACAAACGCGAGGCTTTCCAACGTAACGAACGTAAAGGCCGTCGTCGGATGCTACAGCAAAGGCGTGCTGCCGATTGCCAACAACGGGAACGGGTATGTTCTCCTCTCTTCCACGGCCACGACGCAACGCTGGCAGATTCAGGGCCTTGACAAATCGACAGGCGCCAATTTCATGCGGTGCGCCACGCTCGAGTTTACTCAGGTCGGAGACGACATTTTTGTGAAGTACGCCGAAGCAAGGCAGGGCACCGGGACGCAAGGGTCGGAATTGGTCGGGAGTCAGCAGAGGGTGACGGCATCTACAACCGACAGCGCGAACGGCGCTGCAGTCTATGTCTATGATGTGGAACTTGAGTTCTCGGAGCCGATCGAGTTGGCGGCGGCGGCGCTTTCCGGCGTCAACACGATGGACAGCGGCGAATACAGGGCGTACGGCGACGTCACGCTGTCGCTGGACAGCAAGTTCGCGCTTCCGTGCATGGGGTCGATTGTCGCCGGAAACGGCTCGTCCGTCCTCTTCAACTTCAACATGACCGAGCAGTCGTACAACTATGGGTCCAACACCTGCGCGCTCTGCATCAAGCCGGGCGGCACGCTCCGCCAGACGGCGAGGTACTCCATTGGCTACATGTTTTCAATATGGAACGATGGCGGTGCGGTGGAGTTCGGGTCTGTCGGAGGCTCCGGCTTCGTCGGCTACCTCAACCATCTCTGGCTTTGCGACGGCGCCACCGTCAATGCGGCCCAGGTGTACTGCGGCAAGCTTCATGCGGGGAACTGGTACGTCTACGGTTCGACTCCGTGCTCCGCCTCGGCAAGCCCGCTCTACCTCTACGGCGACAACTCCTCTACAGAGCAGAATCCCAAACCCAGGACGTTCACGGTGGACGTCGAGGACGTGACGGGTGACGGCGGCGTGGATTTCACGTTCACCGGCAACATCCTCACGCCTCTGAATGAGGCATACACGAATGTCACAGTCCTCAAACGCGGAAGCGGCACATGGCTCATGAACGGCACGTACAGCTGCGTCGGCCCCACGCTCGTCTCCGGCGGATTCTTAAAACTCGGGCGGACGGGGACGATGAACGCATCGCAGAACATCTCGCTTTTGTTCGGCGGCGGGCTTGCGCTTGCGGACGGCGTCTCCAATGCGATCGGGAAGGTGTCGCTTACGACAGCGGGTGTGTTGGACGTGCCGACGAACTCCACGCTCGTGGTGGATTCGATTGAGAATCTGGCGAATGCCACGCTGACGATCACTAACGAACTTAGTGAAGCCGGCGGGCAGATCCGGGTAGTGAACCAGCCGTCCCGCAGCGAACTTGGAAACATATTCTACGGCGAGCGCGGCGTCTCGGTGGACGAGTACGGATGGATCGTGCCGAGAATCAAGAGAGGATTCATCCTGTCGATTTGGTAGGCGTATGATGGGCACCGAAGGCCAGACGGATCTGCGACGGCAGAGGAACTACCTCGACATGACGTGGTGGGATCCGTATGTCGCGGACATCGCCGACGTCGACACGTACCTGCGCCGGAAGTTCAGGCAGGACGTGACAGACAGGACGACGGGGCTTTCGCAGGAGGGAGTCGCAAAGCGCCTGTCGGAGATAGTCGCGGCAGGCAAGGCGTCCGGCGAACCGTGGCGCGTCACCAAGGCCAGGTGCTTCGCCGCCGAGGCCCTGGAACAGGCGATAGACGTCTCGCCGCTCGACTGGTTTCCGGCGATCGCGATCTGGGACAGGCTTTCGCTGCCGATATGGAAGGTGACGAAGCGCGACCGCGCCGCCGAGGTCAACGCGCGGATGCTATCCGCCGAGGTCGTCGGGGAATGGCAGGCCGGAAACCGCGACGGCACCTGGAACATCTGGCAGGACTTCGATCACTCCGTTCCCGACTGGCGCGTGATACTGTCCCTGGGCTTTCCGGGGATGAAGGCGCGGCTGGAAAGGCACGCCGTTGCGGGCGATCCGTTCTACGAGGGGCTGCGGATCGCGATGGACGCTATGCTGGGAGGTATCGAACGGTTCGCCGCGCAGGGGCGGAAGCGGCTGGGTCGAATCCCGCGCGGGGACGCGGGGGCGCAGCGCCTGGAGAAGGAGGTTGCGTGTCTTGAGCGTCTGAAGAGCGATCCGCCGCAAACGGCCTACGACGTGATGATGTTCGTGTGGCTCTACTTCTTTTTCTCGGAGCATCTTGACGGCATCCAGTGCCGCTCGCTGACTGAGATCGACGTGACCCTCACGCCGTACTACGACGCCGACCGTGCCGCCGGACGTACCACGGAGGCCGAGTTCCGCGAGCAGCTCAGGCACTTCTTCTGTCAGTGGGGATCCGTCGCCAACTACTGGAACCAGCCCGTCGGCCTCGGCGGCACGCGAAAGGACGGCGCGAGCGAGTACAACCACGTGTCCAGGATCGTCCTTGACGTGATGGACGACTGTGCGCTTGCGACGCCGAAGTTCTTGGCGAAGGTCGCGCCGAACACGCCTGGCTGGGCCTGGGACAAGATGCTCGACATGGCCCGCCGGCACCGCTCCATCGCGTTCATCGGCGAGGAGCCGACGGCAAGGGCGCTCAAGAAGTGGAGCGGCGCGAGCGACGATGACTGCCGCACGATGGTGGTGAAGGGCTGCTACGAGTTCGCGCTGCGCGACGCTGTGAACGACACCGCCGTCGGACACGTCAACTTCCTGAAGCCGATAGAGACGATGCTGGAAGAAGTTGGAGTCCAGAGTTCGAGTTCGAGAATGGAAAATTCCGCTCTCCAACTCCAACTCAAAACTCCAACTAAGTTTCAATTCGAAACTTTTTCTTCCTTCAAGACCGAATATCTGCGTCGGCTCGCCGACGTGACCGACCGGTGCCGCAAGGTGGCTTTCGAGCTGGAGAAGGTTCTGCCCGAGGTGAACCCCGCCAACTGCATGACGCTCGCGACCGAACACTCGCTCAAGGTCCGCTGCGATGGTTTCGCGAACGGTTGCCCGCGCGGAAACGACACCGCAATCCTCGCCGTCGGCCTTGGCACCGCTGTCGACTCGCTTCTGGCCGTGAAGGAGTTGGTGTACGAGGAGAACATGCCGCTTCCGGAACTTGGAAAGATCATGGCGGCCAACTGGGAGGGACACGAGGCGCTGCGCAGGCGGATGCTCCGGTCGAAGCGCAAGTGGGGGAACAACGACGCTGCAGCGAATGCGCTCGGCGCGGAGCTGATCGACTGCTTCGCCGCGCAGTTGAACGGCAAGCCCAATTCGCGCGGCGGAGTTTTCCTCGCCTCCGGCCACTGCGCGCGTCAGTACATCGTGCTCGGCGAAAAGACCGGTGCGACGCCCGACGGGCGGAGGAGGGGCGAGGAGATGTCGAAGAACCTCTCGCCAACCATGGGCGTGGACACGGAAGGCGCGACGGCGCTCGTGGCGACACTTGCGGCATCGGACGTGACGAAGCTCCCCGGCGACTATCCGCTCGACATGATGCTGCATCCTTCCGTCTGTGCAGGCGACAAGGGCCTCGTGGCGATGAGGTCGCTCGTCGAGATCTTCCACAGGAACGGCGGCAGCGTCATCCAGTTCACCGTGTTCAGCGCGGAGGAGCTGCGCGACGCGCAGGCGCACCCGGAGAGGTACGAGAGCCTCCAGGTGCGCGTGTGCGGCTGGAACGTCAGGTGGAACGACCTCTGCAAGGCCGAGCAGGATGCCTACATCCGCCGCGCCGAAAACGTGATGAAGGGATATTGAAAGGAGAAAACGGAATGAAAGCGAAAAACGAGAGAATCAGGAAGGCGGCCGCCGTGCTGGCGGCGGCGATGATGTCCGGCGGCGCGTTCGCCGACGCCGAGAACCTGAACGTCACGTCGTCTAAGGAGCGTCCCGCCGACGCGACGGTCACGGTCGACTTCGCGGTGGATTGCGGCCCCGTCAAGCCGATGAACGCGGTGAACAACGGCCCCGTCGGGGTGGACGGCTCGTCGCTCGGCTCGCAGCACGGCAACTTCGCCACGTTCAAGGCGGCGCATATTCCCTATGCGCGCACCCACGACACTTCGGAGTACATCGTCTACGGCGGTGACCACTGCGTGGACATTTCGGCGGTGTTTCCGAACTTCGACGCCGACGAGAACGACCCGAACAGCTATGACTTCGCGGTGACCGACGCATACCTCAGGAACGTCCGCGCCGCCGGCACTGAACCGTTCTTCCGTCTTGGGCAGCGCATCGAGCACGCCGTGAAGAAGTACAACGTCTATCCGCCGAAGGACTACGCGAAGTGGGCGCGCATCTGCGAGCACGTGATTCGCCACTACGACTACGGCTGGGCCAACGGCTTCCAATGGAACATCCACTACTGGGAGATCTGGAACGAGGCGGACGTGGATTGGAACCGCAAGGGTCCGCCACGCACCTGGGGCGGCACGGCGGAGCAGTTCTTCGAGTTCTTCGAGGTCGTGGCGAAGCACCTGAAGGCCAAGTTCCCCGCACTCAAGATCGGCGGGCCCGCGGCGGCGGGAATCCCCGAGTGGTGCGAGCAGTTCCTCGCGTACCAGCAGGCGCACAAGACGCCGATGGACTTCTTCTCGTGGCACATCTACGCGCGCAGCCCGAAGTCGATGGCGCAGAAGGCGAAGTGGGCGAGGGGCCTCATGGAGAAGTACGGCTACGGGAACGCCGAGTCCATCCTCAACGAGTGGAACTACGTGAAGGGCTGGAAGGAGGACTACCACTATTCCATCGTGCAGCTTTCGTCGCAGAAGGGCGCCGCGCTCGTCGCGTCGGGCATGGTGGCCTGCCAGGCCGCGCCGGTGGACATGCTCATGTACTACGACGCAATGCCGACGGCCCACTTCAACGGGATGTTCGACAACACGACGCTTGAGCCGGTGCGTCCGTACTACGCCATATACGCATGGGGGCGGCTCGCCTCGACCTGCGGCCGCACCGTGAAGGCCGACTCCGACATCCAGGACATCTACGTCACGGCGGCGCGTGGCGAAGGCGGGAAACGCGCCATCTTCCTTGTGCGCTATGACGACGACAACAACTATTCGTCGGGCCGTATCGTGAAGGTGAAGCTCGCGAAGGGATGCCTGTTCCCGCCGGAGGTGGTGACGCACGTGACGGACAGCGCGCGCCTGTACACCGAAGTCGCCATGCGGCCGACGTCCCCGACCGAGCTGACGCTTCGGATGCCGCCGCAGTCCTTCACGATGATAGAGTACGTCGAGCCGCCAGCGGCTCCGGCGCACACGTTCCGCGTGGCCACGTTCAACATCCGCATCGACACGGAGGGCGGCAAGGTCACGGACACCGGCGACAAGGCGTGGCCTGAACGCCTGCCGCGCGTCGTGAAGGTCATACGTGACGGTCGGTTCGACCTGATCGGCTTTCAGGAGGTGACGAAGAACATGTGGCCAGATCTCGTCGGCGCACTGACGGAGTACGAGTTCGCAGACGGACGCGACAAGAACGGGCCTAATCCCATCGCCTACCGCCCCGAACTCTTCGAGCGCATCGATTCCGGACGATTTGCGCTTTCGGCAAAGCCGGACGACTTCAAGACGTGCACATGGGGATCGTCGAGCGTGCGCATATGCCAGTGGGCGCTTCTGAAGCACAAGGCGACGGGCCGTCTCATGCGGGTGTTCAGCCAGCATCCCGACTGGAAGAGCCAGGAATCGCGCTCGAAGGGCATGGCGCTTGTACTTGAAAAAGCGAAGAAGGCCATGGCCGACGGCGAGGACGTGATCATGACCGGCGACCTGAACGAGATGATCGGCGGCATCGTGCCGTGGTCTCCGTTCGACCCAAAACACGAATTCGGTGAATCCATCCGTCTGGCGAAGGGTGTGTTGCGCGATTCGTTCGACCTGACCGAGACGCCGCACACAGGGCCGGTCTGCACGTCGCACGGCTACAAGCCGCCGGCGACGCGCCGCATCGACTACATCTTCGTGTCGGACGCTTTTCGTATTTTGCGGCATCACACCCACGACGACCGTCCTGGCGGCAAGTTCCCGTCCGACCATGACGCCGTTTCGGCATTGGTGGGCATTCGATGAAAAATCTTTTTGCGCGTTATATACGGGATGGCATGAATCGGCGTTCGTTTCTGAAGGGATCGTTTGCGGGAGTGACGATGGCGTCCGTGCCGTCGTTCGGCAGACCGATCGTGGAACCGCGCGGCCCAGTACGCCTCAAGCTTGGCGTGCTGAGCGACATACACATCACGGACTGGGAGGCCACTGGGCCGTTCAGGGCCGTGCTGCGCGAGTTCGACAGTTGGGGGGCGGACGGCGTGATGGTGTGCGGCGACCTTGCCGACTACGGCGTCATTCCGCAGCTTGAGTGTGTCGCGAGAGCGTGGTTTGAGGTGTTCCCGGACGGCAAGGGGCGCGACGGCCGCCCCGTCGCGAACCTGATGCACTACGGAGATCATGACACGCGCGGATCGACCTACCGCCGCTGCAAGCCGTGCGTGAAGATGTTTCCCGACGAAGAGGAAATGAAGAAGGTCATCATCCGCCTCAACGATCGCAAGGCGATCTGGGAGAAGTGCTTCCACGAGCCGTGGTCGCCGATCGTCCATAAGCGCGTGAAAGGCTATGACTTCGTGCTGTCGCACTTCACGCAGGGCGAGAAGGGAAACGAGCGGGGAGACAACACGCCGGGGCTGGAAAAGTTCATGGCTGGGCTCGATCTCGATCCTAACCGTCCATTCTTCCATTCGCAGCACCGCGTGTACCGCAATACCGCGTGCGGTCCGTACGTGTGGGGACAGGAAGACGGAACGACTGGTGCGCTCTTCGCGGCGAAGTTTCCTAACGTCATCGCGTTCTGCGGACACGCCCATCAGTGCGCCGTGAACGACCAGTGCGTGTGGCAGGGCGCGTTCAGCGCCATCGAGGTGCCGTCGCTCAGATATTGCGTGACGCTCGGCGGGCGAGAGAACGGTTTCTCGCTGTTCGACCGCGAGACGCGGCACATCGTGCGAACGATGCCGGAAATGGCCGTGGGCGAAGGCTACGACTTTACGCGTCAGGGCTATTTCGTCTCAGTCTATGACAACTGCATGGTGGTGAAGCGTCATGAGTTCAAGTACGGCGTTTCACTTGGGCCGGACTGGGTGATTCCGTTTCCTGCGCCGGGCGACAGGCCCTATGCGTTCGAGACGCGTCGGAAGGTTGTTCCGGCTCCGCAGTTCCCTGTCGGCGCGGTGATCACGGTGAAAGAGGTGCGTGCAAAAGACCGGCTGGGTGAGATGCGGGAGATGTACGAGCTGACGTTTCCGCCAGCCGCGTCAACGGCGTCCACGCCACGTGCCAACGAGTACGAGGTGCGCGTTGAGCTGCAGGCTTGCGATGTGGTCAAGACGGTCGCCACTCGCCGTTTCTATCCAATGGACTACATCTACGGGGCAGAGAAGAAGCAGGTCGTCTGCCGGATGCTCAAGAGTGACGTGCCGGCAGACTTGCCGTCGCGGTTCATCGTCAATCCGATGAATTCGTACTACACGCGCGGGCGACCGATCATGACGGATTTCGAGGTGAGGAGGAAAGAGGCATGAGTTTGACAAGAAGAGGGTTCATCGGAGCGGGCACCGCATTTGCCGCCCTTGCGGGAAGAGGCTTGATCGCGGCGCAGGGCGCAGGGCTGGCCGCCGGGAAGCGGCGGCTGAGGATCGGCATCGTGAGCGACATCCACGTGACGAGCGAGGAGGTGGCGCAGCGCTTCCGCAGGGCGCTTGAGCATTTCCGCTCCATCGGGGTCGACGGAGTGTGCATTCCGGGGGACCTTGCGGACGGCGGCGTGAAGCCGCAGCTTGCCATCGTAGCGGATACGTGGTTCAAGGTATTCCCCAATAATCTCGGCGCGGACGGCAAGCCGGTCGAGAAGCTCTTCATATACGGCAACCACGACATCGGCGGACACAAGTATTCGTATCCAGAGGGAAAGACGAAGAGCAAAGAATGGATGGACGCCAACGCCACCGCGCTCGGCGACCACCGCAAGACTTTCTGGGAGGAGCTCTTCAAGGAACCGTGGGAGCCGATCTGGAAGAAGACCGTCAAGGGCTATGTGTTCGTTGGCGGCAGTTGGAGCCGCGGCCCGTTCCACGTGGACGGCGCACCGCAGTGGCTGCGCGCCCATGCAGACGAGCTGAAAGGGGAACGTCCGTTCTTCTATATGCAGCATCCGCATCCGAAGGGGACGATTCCGTACGTCTGGAGCGGCGACGACGGCACGATCACCGCCGCCCTCAAGGAGTTCCCGAACGTTGTGGCGATTACCGGGCATTCCCACGCGACGATCGTCGACGAGCGGTCGCTCTGGCAGGGCGAGTTCACGTGCGTCAACGCCGGCTCGCTGCGCTACACGGCGGTCAACGGCGGCCGCGAGAACTCGCGCACGTTCGGCGTGGAGGACCCCAAGACGTCGCAGATGCCTTTCATCTGGGCGCCCGACAGCGCCCCCGCCATGACGATGGACGTCTATGACGACGCCTTGGTCTTTTCGCGGTACGACATAATCAGCAAGCTGCCGCTTGGCGCGGACTGGGTCGTTCCGTGGTCGAACGGCACAGGGCACGGCTGCTCCTACGAGGAGCGGTACAGGAAGCTTCCCGTGCCGCAGTTCGCCGTAGGAGCGGCGGTGAAGGTGTCCGAGCGGCGCGGGAAGAACAGGCGCAAGGAGGACGTCGACCAGGTCGTTGTCGAGTTCCCGAACGTCCGCAAGATGGACGGCAGCCTTGCGCGCGCCTACGACTTCGAGGTGACGTGCGAGGTGCGGGACTTCGACGTGGAGCGTCCGCACCTCGTCAAGCGCGTGTTCTCGCCCAAGTTCTACATGCCGGAGCAGGCGGACGCCAAGACCGTCGCATGCGTCTTCGCGAAGGACGAGCTGCCGAAGCCGTTCACGGTGAACGACGGCCCTCAGCGCGCAACGATCGCCTGGCGGTTCGTCGTGCGTCCCTGCAGCTGCTTCGGGCGAAAGGGGGTTCCGATTTCAACCGACTGGTTCTTCGCCTGACGTTTCCGCGGTTTGTGCATCATGTGTGAAAAATATGGTATAATGTAACAAACTGAAGATGTTATGTCACAAAAAGGGAGGAGGAAAACGGCAATGAACACAATTACGAATAATGTGCGCATGGGCGGAGGTAAACTTTCAGTTTTCCTTCTCGGCGTCATGGCAGGCGTTCTTACTGTGACGGCAGGCACACTTAAATGGGTCGGAGCCTCCGGCGGCGCGTGGAACACCACGGCTCAGAACTGGGAGGACGAGAACGGCGATCCGAGCGCGTGGGTGGACGGCTCGACAGCCGTCTTCGGCGACTATGGCGGTGCGAGTATCGCGGCCTCGGGAACAATTAATCTTGGCGGACTCGTCTTCAACGGCACGATAAGGCCGACGATTTCCGGCGGCACGCTCAATTTCGCCGCGAAGATGCCGATCGATGTGAACACCTACAAGGGCGCGACAATCTCGTCCAAGCTGACGTTCGCCAACGGCTTCGTCGCCAATTTCGTTCAGCCGGAGTGCGCGCATCCGGGATTTCTTACGTGCAGAGGGTATGGGACATGGGATATCTATACTGGCGGAACCAACACGCTTTGGCGGAACTGCCGTCTTGAGGACCTCGAAATCAAGTCGCTCTACTTCCACAAGGTCGGAAGCGGAGGCGTGATAAACAGTGCGCTTCGGGCGAACGCCTATCACCCGACATGGAATAACGGCGAACTGACCATTCAGTTCCAGTACCCCAGCGGAATTTTGGGCAACATCGATTGGGTTACGCTTAAGTTCGAGCAGGTCGGGGATGACGTGACAGTGAAGGGGATGAGGATTCGTTCCCTGAAGTTCGATGTGAACGGAGAACAGCTTAAGCTGGGCGATGATTTTGTTGCACTTGAGAATGCAGGTCTTCTCTCTGGCGGTGTGAGCAAAATCTACGATGGCGTCAACACATCGGGCTGGTGCGTGTATGGGAGCGAAATACATGCCGAACCGAAGGGGACTCTGGAGTTCAGCGGAGGCTTTGCGCACACGAATTCCACGACCGTGATCGGAGCCTGCATTGTAAGCAACGGCACCTGGCAGATTACCGGCAATGACAGCGGAAGGCAGCAGCATAAGTTCATTTGGGATTATGTGCCTGGAACAAAACCTCTCGTTTCTGTAGATTGGGGCGATTCCCTGTCGGGTAACGGATCGCTGCTCATCAAGCATACGGGTGCGACTCCCACGGTCTATTTCGACTATTGGTTCACGAACAGTCTCACGGGTGGCCTTACCATTGACGGAGGAAAGCTGACGTGTCATGGTGACACGTTCAAGGGAACTCAAGTCTGCGGGCCAGGTTGCCCAATTCGTGTCATAAACGGCGGCATGCTTGAAATCAATACGTATGCGCATAACACTCCTGGAGGCGATAGCGACACTGGGGCTGCGCTTTATGTAGGGCCGAATTCAAAGTTCACGTCGTCCAGATCACACCGCAATCTCAGGTGGCTGCGGGCTATCATTGACGGCGGAACGCTTAGGTCTGACTGCAGCGGGAGTAGTTCAGGAACGATTAGTCAGGAGGTCTTCGATCTGACGCTCAGGAACGGCGCACAGGTCACCGAAGATGCCATCACAATCGGTTCCTTGCGTTTCGGGTCCGTGGGTTCGTTGACGACGACACCGCGCTTGACGGTTGACGGTACGAATGGGGTCACGGTCGCCGGCCGCATCAGGATAATGTCGGACGGAAACTACAGCTGGAACGGGAATTCTCAGTACACTACGTTCGACACGCGGCAGAATCTGCGGCTTACGGGCGGAATCATGACGGCTCCTACGTCTGCTGAATATTATCAAGTCGGCAGGCGTCTGCGCAAGTGTGGTTCGGGGAAACTGATTCTCGACTATACGCAGGATGACTATCCTGCCAATTCCCAGAAGGAGAATACGATTGAGGTCTGCGTTGATGAGGGCACGTTGGAGCTTTGCAAGAACAACGCGATTGTCAGGACACAGGCGCTTTCGCTCTACGGCGACGGCACGGTCGATTCTGCCGCTGGCGTCAATACGGACGTTGCGATGCTGACGGTCGGCGGCACGAACGCGATCAACACGATTAACTTCGCGGCAGGCTCGTCTCTTACGTGCACCAATCTTGCGTTTGCGGCGAACGCCAAGGGTCTGAGTCTGACGGGAGATGTCGGCGAGAAGACGTTCCGCGTTGGCACGACGAAGTTCCTGACGGGCGCGCAGTTGTCTAAAGTCAGGATCAACGGACATCGTGCCGTTCAGGATCCTGACGGCTATCTGGTCCGGAGCGGCTTCATTATGTCCATCAGGTAGGCTTCAGTAGTGAATGTAGGATGACGCGAAAAGAATTCATTGCGGGCATGAGCGCTTTGGCCGCCGCGCCGACGTTTGCGAAGAAGCCGGAGGATATCCGCGGCGTGTTGCTGCACATGGGCATGAACATGTGGGGCGAATGGGCTGCGCCGGACGAGCCGAGGATCGAAGGCAAGCGCTACACGCGCGACGAGATCTATTTCTCAGAAGACATCTGGAAGAAGACCGTCGACCACGCAAAGAAGCGCAACTTCAACATGGTGGTGATGGACCTTGGCGAATTCATCGAGTATCCGAGCCACCCCGAGCTGGCGGTCAAGGGCAGCTGGCCGCCCGACCGGATGCGCAACGAAGTGCGGCGGCTGAGGGCGATGGGGCTTGAACCTATCCCGAAACTCAACTTCTCCGCATCTCACGACCAGTGGCTCAAGCAGTACCACCGCATGGTGGCGACTGAGCCGTACTACCGCGTGTGCTTCGATGTGATCAAGGACGTGTGCGAAATCTTCGAGACGCCGCGCTTCATGCACATCGGCATGGACGAAGAGACCCTCGAGTGGCAGAAGAAGTTTGCACACGTGACCTGCCGCCAGCATGAGCTGTGGTGGCATTGGCTCTACAAGCTCGTCGGTGCGGTCGAGAGCCACGGCGTGAGGCCGTGGATGTTCACAGGCTACGCCTGGAGCCATCCGGAATATGTCGAGAAATGCCCGAAGAGCGTCCTTCAGAACCCCGGCTACTACAATGAAGACGTGCAGGGGTACGTGATAGAGAAGATGGAAAAGCGCTATCAGCCGCGCCTCAAGAACTTCATCAATCTGGACAAGGCGGGGTTCGACATGGTGGCGATGCCTACGAATTGGGTGTCGCCGAAGCTGAAGGCTTCCGGCCGCACCGAGAACTCCGACTGTGCCGGCGAACTGGTGAAGTTCTGCCGCGCCAACGTTTCGCCGGAGCATCTCAAGGGCTTTTTGATGGCTTCGTGGCTGGAATGCAAGAACGACTGGGCGTTCAAGCTGAACTGCGCGGGCATGGACCAGCTCGCCGCCGCAATGGACGCTTGACGGCCGAGAAGGGCGGAGAGGTTTGAAAATGACGCGGAAAGATTTTTTGGCCGCAAGTGCGGCGTTCGTCTCGGCGGGGCTTGTCTGCATGTCGGCTGCATGTGTCGCCGAGCCGGGTTCAGCCGTCGGATCTTTTGCCGAAGCAAAGCCGGTGTGGATAGCGGGCGAGGAGCGGGCGACAAACTCCTTCTGTGCGATACGCAGCCGTTTCAACGGCGATTTAGGCGCCGCGGTCCTGCGCGTGACCGCCGCCTACGACTATCGCGTGCGGCTGAACGGCCGCTTCGTCGGCTTTGGCCCCGTCCGGGGACCAGAGGGTGTCTTCCGCATTGACGAGTGGAAACTTGACGCCAAGGCGGGAGACAACGTGCTTGAAGTCGAGGCCGCAGGGTACTGCTGCAACTGCTACTATTTCATCAATCAGCCTTCGTTTATGCAGGCGGAGTTGCTGGTCGGCGGAAAAGTCGCCGCCGCGACAGGAGCATGCGGCGGCTTCGAGGCTTTTGATGCAGGGCGCATATGCAAGGCGCCGCGCTTCTCTGGCCAACGCACGTTCATCGATGCATGGCGTGTCGGCGCTGCGGCCGGATCGCCGCCCAGGCTGGCGGTGCAGCCGACGAAGAGATACGAGCCGAGGCCGCTCCCCTACCCTGATTTCGCCGTGAACAGGTCGTTTCGCCCGATCCGAAAGGAACGTCTCGCGAAAGACCCGTCACGCAAGATTTATCGCTTGGGTTTCATCGATCCCAGCGACGATCCGATGCACACCCGGTTCCCGCTCGACGAGCTGGAGACGAACCCCTACTACGAGTTGCAGGGCTTCGCAAGGTCATGCATCGGCGGCGATGCAGGAACGCTTGCATCAGGCGAGTCCGCCACGTTCGAGGGCGACCGCAACGTCTCCGGGTTTATCGGACTGAAGGTGCGGACGGACGGACCGTGCCGCATCGTCATTTCGTGGGACGAGATACTTGGGAAGGACGGCATTCTGAATTATTTCTCCCGCCTTGACTGCGCGGCGGTCGCGGAGTGGCGCATCGCATCGGCGGGAGAATATGAGCTTGAGACGTTTGAGCCATATGCGGCCAAGTACATAGACGTTGCCGTGCTTGAAGGCAAGGCCGCCGTCGATTCGCTGTGGGTGAGAACTTACGTGTCGCCGCTTGCTGACCGCGCGTCGTTCCGTGCTTCCGATCCGGCTCTTGAGCGCATCTTCCGGGCGGCGAGGGAATCGTACAGGGCGAACGCGGTAGACGGGTTCACCGATTGCCCGACGCGGGAACGCGCTTATTGGTCCGGCGACACGTTCTTTACGGGGCGTGCGTCCTCATGGCTGACCGGAGACGGCTCCGTGGAGAAGACGTTCCTCTCGAACTTCCTGCTGGCGGACGGATTCGACTGGTCCCACTACGATTCGAAGGGCGTCAGCATGGATGGCGCGATTCCGGCCCTTTATCCCGGCGGGATATTCTGGGACAACTTCATTCCCAACTACATGATGTGGACGGTCATGCAGCTGGAAGAGCACGTCGCCCGCTATGGCGACCGGAAATTTGCGGAAAAGTGCCGGCCTGCGGTTCTCGGCATTGTGCGTTTCCTCGGGAAGTTCAAGAACGCCGACGGTCTTCTTGAGAAGCTCCCCGGTTGGGTGTTCGTGGAATGGTCGAAGGCCAACGAACTCGTCCAGGACGTGAACTATCCGTCAAACATGATGTATGCGCGGATGCTGGAGGCCTGCGCGAAGCTGTATCAGATGCCGGAGCTGGCGGCTGAGGCGCGGGCGGTTCGGGCGGAAGTGGTTCGCCAGAGCTGGAACGGCGAATGGTTCTGCGACAACGCGGTCAGGCAGCCGGACGGAACGCTGAAGCTGTCCGGCGAGTGCACCGAAACATGCCAATATTGCGCATTCTTCTTCAACACGGTGACGCCGGAGAGCCATTCGGCGCTGTGGAAACGCATGCTTGACGAGTTCGGTCCGGACCGCGTTGCTAAAGGACTCCACAAGCGCATATGGCCTGCGAATTTCATCTTCGGCACCTGCGAGAGGCTTGAGCTTCTGGCGCGCGCAGGGCGCTCGAGGCAGATTCTCGACGAAACGCGGGACTGGTTCCTGACGATGGCAGATCAAACGGGGACTTTGTGGGAACATCTTGACACGAAGGGGAATTGCAGCTGCTGCCATGGCTTCGCCTCGATCGCAAGCGAATATCTTTTCCGAGACGTTCTCGGGGTGCGCGAGATCGACAGGCAGGCGAAGGTCGTCCGCGTCAGTCCGGCGGCGGACATTCCGCTTGAGTGGTGCGAGGGGACGCTGCCGTTGTCACGAGACGAAGTTGCGGTTGTGAAGTGGCGCAGGACCGGCGATGGCTTGAAGGTTGATGTGAAGTTGCCTAAGGGGTGGGCAAGGAAGTAACTTATATTAAGAGGCAATTGCAAAACCACGGAATACACAGAATACACGGAATCGAAATTGCTTGTTTTCCGTGTTATTCCGTGATTTCCGTGGTTGAAAAATACACACGGGGAGGTTTTGCAATTGATTCATAAGGATGTCTTTCAAGGTCCTGCAAGCGGGCCGGAAGCCGGATTGTCCTGCGCGGGAATACGGATTTTATGGTATAATTCAAGGCGTTTTGATGGAGCGGGCAAGTGACGTGTCTGAAAAGTGAAAAGGAGCAATGGAAATGAAAAAGCCACATGGAACCATTCTGGCGGCTGCGATTGCCGGCATCGCCGCGACATGTTCGCCAGTTGCTCCGGCGGCAACGCTCGGAACCTACTCCGGTACCGTTCCGGCGACGGACACCGTGATGTTCACGGGCGTGAGTCTTGCCGACGTAAAGTCCGTTTCAGCGTGGGTCACCGGGGATTCAATGGGAACAGCCGGCAAGAGCGCACCCGCCACGGCGTACCACTATTCCAACGACGGTTCGACTCTGACGGTGCAGTTTCAGGTGTATCTGGGCGACTACACCAAGGGCGTGGTGCTTCAGCTCACGCAGGACGGCGATGACATCAAGGGCAAAGCCTTCGCAAGGTACTTCAACGACCAGTACCACAACCATGAAGGTTCAGACATGTCTTCTGGCTGGTCAAACGGCAGCTACAAGATCCGCGACGTGACGTTGAGCGACGAGGACGACTCCTTCCTGCGCACGAAGCTCTACTGGAACGGCGCGAGAGGCGATGCATGGGACGGCACAACGGCGAACTGGCTTACGGAGAGCGGCGAGGCGACGGCTTGGGTTCCCGGTGCTCGGGCGGTGTTCACGAACGCTGTCGCGACGACCGTCAATGTTGAGGCTTCCGGCATCACGGCGAGCCACTTCACGATGAAGGGCTGGCCTGTCACGTTCACGGGTGGAACGATCACGATGGTTGGGGCATCCGAAGTCATCATGTATTCCGGTCTGGCCAGATTCGAATGTCCGCTTGCCGGCGCAAACGGCTTCCGCGTCGCCAATTGCATTTATCAATATGGTTTGGCTGCGCATACCGTGCTTCCGGCTGCCTCGCAGGTGCTGTTCCAAAACGCCACCTTGGCTGGCATCAGCAACCTGATCTCCACGGCGAGCGGCAATTCCGTCGGCTGGGATTCCACCCCGCAGCAATCGTATTTCCTTGAAAACAACGGCTCTACGCTCACAGCGCAGATGCAGTGGTACGGCGGCGGCTACACCAAGTGCATTTTCCTGGAGCTGACGCAGGTCGGACCGGACATCTGCGGCAGGGTGACGGGTGCGGCCTACATCAACGACCAGTATGTCGATTGCCGCGGCGTGGATTTCCGCACACACCCGAAGGCGACGAACATGCGTCTGTTCGACGGCAACACTGCGGTCTACGGCATGTGCGATTTGCATCTCTGCCCGCGCGTGGAGCTGGCCGCCTACAACACCTTCACCGGAATGGTGCGCGCCGACAACATGTCCACTCTCGCCGTCACGGGCGGAACGCTTGGCGGCGGAACATTCAGCAGCCCCATCGTTATTTATCGCAGCACCCTTGAAATTGCCCATACGCGGCAGGTTCTGAACGGCGACATCTCTGATTCGTCTGGAGCTTCATCGGCTGGCAGCGTTGTCATTAAGGGTACGGTCGATCCTTCGGGGCGCACACTCACATATTCGGCAAAATTGCCAGAATCAGGCGGTGTCCTTTTTCAGAATGCCGACATATCCGGCTGGGTTGCTGCAACGGCTACATTCAAGGGAAGTGGCAGCATGAGCAGAGATATCGATGAACCGCCGGGCACCTTCTTTTTCCGCAACAACGGGCAGTCTGTCCGTTGTCAGTTCCAGATAAAAGATGATAAGAGAAACAACTATGTGAAATGCGCCGTGTACGAGTTTGCACAGAATGGTGCAGACATCACATGCAGACGCGTGGGTAGCTCCTATCGAACGGGTTTTGCCTATTGGGGGTGCGATTTTGAGAACGGAACTTTGCCGAATGGCTATACATGCAGCGAATTTACTGTCACAGTCACGAACGAAACAGACACGGCGGTCACTTTTGGTGCTGCGAATACATACTATGGTGGCACGGTGGTCGATGGTGCCTTGCTGGGGCTTACGGCGGTCGGTGCATTGCCACGTGATGTGTCGTGCAAGACGACACTGAAGAGCCGCGCCAAGCTCTTCATCGATGTTAACCGCCCCGAGTCGTCAGTCGGTGTGTTGGGCAAATCTACGGTCAACGTCACGGAGGACAGCTACCTGTGCTTCGGACGCTTCCGCTCGAATGGTGCGCAGACGACCGTCAACGTGTCGGGAGGTTCGGAGGTGTTCATGGCGGGTGGTAACGGCGACAATGGGCAGGACTATGGCTATTTGACGCGCCTTACGCTGACGGACGGCGCGACCGTGAATGGCGATGAATTCCGTTCCGGCTATGAGGGCGACATGGCCGTTTCTGGCATCACGGTGGCGGGAACGGCCGCTGCGGTCGTAAATCTTCCGTTCTCTATTCTGCGCGGTAACTACTCATCTGCTTTGGTCGGTTACGACAACCTGTGGAAGCTTAATGTCGCGGACGTTGCCGAAGGCACCGATCTCTACCTGAACGGCGCGATTGCGAACTATGTCGGAAGCGGCGGAGCGTTCGCCGGGCGGCCAATCGAGAAGACGGGCGCTGGTACTGTGCGTCTCGGCGCGGCGAACAGCTATGCCGGCAGCGTCTCCATCGTCGAGGGCGCGATCCTGCTCGGCACGAACGGCGCGTTCAACGCGGGCATCAACTTGACGCTCGCGGGCGGTACGTTCGATGCGGGCGCAAGCACGAATGTGGCGGGAACGCTTTCCGTTATCTCCAACAGCACGATTGCCGTGGCTGAGGGCTCGGAACTTTCGTTCGGCGATTCTTCCGCGCAGGACTGGGGCAGCCGTCGCCTGACCATCACGGGGCCTTCGGCGGCGCGCACGCTCCGTTTCGGCACGGACGGGAACGGGCTCACGCCGCAGCAGGTCAATCGCATTCGCTGGGACGGCCGCCGCGTGATTCTTGATTCCGACGGCTACCTCGCTCCCCATGTTTACGGAATGACATACTCCGTTCGGTGATAGTCTTTTGTCAATTATGAAAAATATGACATGTCTTTGCGTCGCTGCGCTTGCCGCATCCGTTGCGGGAGCCGCAGCGTTTGTTTCACCGCAGGAGAAGTCGCCTGCCGACGGCGCGGCTGCCGTGTTCGAGAAAAGTTTCGTGAATGACAGGGCCGTCCGCCGCGCGACGTGGGGCGTCACGGCGCAAGGCGTGTTCGAGGCGTTTGCCAACGGACGGCGCGTGGGCGACGACTTCCTGAAGCCCGGCATCACGGAGTGCGGCATTTGCCGCCACGTCTATTGCTATGACGTGACGGGCATGCTCGACTGCCGCGCCGGGGCGACGAACGTCCTCTCGGCCACGGTCACCCCGGGCTGGTGGTGCGACCAGATGATGCGTCCGCCTGCCGAAAAGCCCAAATGGCAGAAAGACTTCAAACAGGAGTGGCAGCTCGGAAAGGAGATTGCGTTCTACGGCGAGCTGCGCCTTGAGTTCGACAATGGCTCGGCGCAGGCGGTCGGCACGGACAAGAGCTGGCTCGCCGCTTACACGGGGCCAGTCGTCTCGGCAGGAATATACGAGGGCGAGGTGTATGACGCGCGGCGGAAGGTGGAGGGGCTCAAGCCCGTCCGCCGCAACACGGAATTCACCGGCGAGCTGCGGCCGGCGGTGGCGAAAGTGACGCTGCGCGAAGACCTTGTGCTAAAGCCGCGCGAGATGTGGGTCGTGTGCGGCGCGGACGGAGCGTCGGCGGATGCGTTTGGCGTCGCCAGGGTCGTCCGGCGCTGCAAGGACGGGGAAGACGTCCGCCTGGACCCGGGCGAAATGCTGGTCGTCGACTTCGGGCAGAACTGCTCCGCCGTGCCGTCGTTCGATGTGACTGGCGAGTCAGGGACGGCGCTTGAGATCCGCACGTCGGAGATGCTCAACGAGTCGCACGGCGAAAAGTCTCGCGGCAACGACGGCCCTGCGGGGACGCCGTATCTCGCCTCTCTGCGCGAGGCCTACGCCGGAATCCGCTACATGCTCAAGGACGGCCCGCAGTCGTACATGCCGCGCTACACTTACTTCGGCTACCGCTATTTGGGCGTGACGGCGACAGGGCCGGTCGTGTTCGCGCGCTGGCGCTCTACGCCCGTATCGTCCGTCACGAAGGGGATGGAGAGGGGAAGCATCGTGACCGGGAACGACCGCGTGAACAGGCTCGTCGGGAACATTCGCTGGGGGATGCTGTCGAACTATCTTTCGTCGCCGACGGACTGTCCGCAGCGCGACGAGCGTCTCGGCTGGACGGCGGACACGCAGGTGTTCATGAACAGCGCGGCATATCTAGCAGACACGCGGGAGTTCCTCGGCAAGTTTCTCGCCGACCTGCGCGACGCGCAGCGCGCCAACGGCTGTTACATGTGCTTCGTGCCGAACGTGCGCCATACCACCGATCCGTGGGCGAGCGCGGGGTGGACTGACGCCGGGGTGATCGTCCCATACCGCCTGTGGAAGTGGTACGGCGAGCGCAGGTTCGTCGACGAGTCGTGGGATTCGATGGTCCGCTACATGGACTTCCTCGAAAGCGACGCGGAGCCGTACCGCATCAACCACGGCGACTGGCTTGCGTTCGAGCATCACGAAAAGCCCGCCGGCGACCTCACCGACGACGCGATGGACGATCGCCAGGTCAAGGCGCTCAACGCGTACTTCCGCGTGTGGATGGCGATGCTCATGCGCGAGATGGCGGCGGCGACTGGAAGAGCCGAGGCGGCGCGCCACTATGCGGAGGAAGAGGCGAAGCTGCGCAAGGCGTTCGCGGCGGAATACGTCGGGCCGGACGGGACGATCAAGGACGAATACAAGGGGCAGTGCAACGACCTCTACATGCTGAAGCTCGGCCTTTGCGGCAACGCGGCGGCGGTCGAGGCCACGAAGCGCGACCTGATCGCCAACATCAAGGCTCACGGGAACCGGCTCCAGACTGGCTTTCTCGGCACGGCTATCCTGCTGCCGACGCTGACGTTCGAGGCGGACGCGCCGGATCTGGCGTATTCGCTGCTGCTGCAGGACGCCTTCCCGAGCTGGCTCTACTCTGTCGATCAGGGCGCGACTACTGTCTGGGAGCGATGGAACGGCTACACGAAGGAGAAGGGCTTCGGTCCGGTCGGCATGAACAGCTTCAACCACTACGCCTACGGTTGCGTGCTGGAGTGGCTGTTCTCTGCGGCGGCGGGGATTCGCCCCGACCCGGAGCATGGCGGCTGGCGGCGGTTCAGGCTGAGGCCGTATCCCGACCGTAGGCTCGGGTCGTGTTCGGCGACGTACCGCAGCGGCTTCGGCGTGATTCGGAGCGCATGGCGGTACGACGATGCGGGGCGGCTTGTCTGGCAGTTCTCAGTGCCGCCGGGAAGCGTAGCTCTTGTCTCCGGACTTGACGGCACCTCTCGTGAATACGCCGCCGGCGACTACGAGCTGTCGGGGGCTCCTGACCGTTGGCAGGAGCTGAACGCCGCCGCACGTGAGCAAGCCAAGACGCCGGTGCGGGCAGGCGTGCCGGGAGTGCGTCCGTTCTGGAACGGACATTCTAAGGCGTTCATGCATCCGCCGGCGTTTGACTTCAAGGAGATCGGCGGCGTGAAGGAATATCGGTATCGCATCGGACGCAATCGGGAGCAATCGGCGGAGGTCGAGTGGCTGAAGGATTGGACTGCCGTCAAGCCTTGGATTCCCGTTCCCGCCGACATCTGGGATTCACTTGCGCCCGGCTACTATACTTTGAAGGTCGAAGGCTCTGGCGAGCGCTCGTTCTACCGCGCCGCCGTGTTCCGCGGTCCGTATCCTTCGGGCGCGTGCGACTATCGCGATGCGGCGAGGAAGGTATATGCGGCGGTGTTCAACATGCTGCAGGTGCAGGGCTGGCGCACGTCCGACGATCCGCCGAAAGGCTACGACCTCTACTGCTATCCGGCCAAGATACTCAGTTCGATGATTCGTGCGCTCTGCCGCCACGCCAAGGCGGAGCCTAAGGACTCGGCGGATGCCCTTGCCATCGCCCGTAAGATGGCCGACTGGCTCATTGCCCACAGCCAGCCTGCCGGGACGCCGCTCGCGCATTTCCCGCCCACGTACTGGGGCGACCGCCGCGACGTGGCGGTGAAGTACGCGGGGCAGCACATGCTGCACTATCCCGCTCATGCCGCGCACGCCTACCTTGACTTGGCGGAAGCGACGCGCGACGGGAAATACCGCGACGCCGCGCTTGACATTGTCCGAAGCTACATGAGGCTTCAGGGCGAGGACGGTACGTGGCCGCTCAAGGTGAGCGAGAAGGACGGCTCGCCCGTCCGCGCCAACCGCCTTGTGCCGTCGCGCTACGTGCTTGGAGCGTTCGACCGCGCGTTCGCCGCCACGGGCGACGCGGCTTTCGCCGCTGCGCGCGACCGCGCGTTCGGATACGTGCTGAAGGGGCCTGCAACGAACTGGAACTGGGACGGACAGTTCGAGGACATGGATCCCATGCCGCCTTACCGGAACATGCAGAAGGGCGTCGCCGTAGATACGGCGCTCAGTCTCTTTTCGCTCGGACGCAACGCCGAGGCTTGCGAAATCGTAGACTGGTGCGAAGACCAGTTTGTCGTGTGGAGCGATCCGATCCACAACATGGACTGGAAGAACTGGAAGACCCCGACTGCGCTCGAGCAATACGACTACTACACGCCGATCGACGCTTCTATGGGCGACATGATCGGCGCATTTGCGGCGGCGTATAAGGCGACTGGGAACGGGCTTTTCATTGAAAAGGCGAAGGCTCTCGCCGACAACGTCACGCG
The DNA here is from genome assembly GCA_017403825.1 of Kiritimatiellia bacterium. Classification (GTDB taxonomy): domain Bacteria; phylum Verrucomicrobiota; class Kiritimatiellia; order RFP12; family UBA1067; genus UBA1067. The sequence goes on along the minus strand of JAFRDO010000065.1, from coordinate 37,597 downwards.
GCACCAGCGCGCCGACGGCACCATACCAACCTACTTCGACAGCCGGAACGGCAGCGACTGGGTGAACTGCATGGTCTATGTCGCCGACAGGCTGGAGTTCCTTGCGTCCGTCGAGTCGTGCCAATGACGCTTTCGAGGCCGGAAACTGTCGGGCGGGATTGGCTGCAAATCACGCCCAACGTTGCTTTGTACAGGCGTCCATAGCCCGCAACCGCGCAGCGGTGCGATGTCGCCCGTAAGGACGACGATATCCGCACTCTTGGGGTCGAGCCCTCAAGGTTGCCGTGCAAGCCAGTTGTCGCCATTATCCGCATTGCTATAACTCCTTACGCCTTCAGGAACCGAGACCACCACCCGGCGGAATCCGAGCTTGTGAAGATCGGGATGGCGCGGTCCACGAGGAACTTCATCCGCTTGACAGGCCCCTGTCGTCCTTCTACGACCACCTCTTGGCGATAGACACAGAAACCCCGCTTCTCGACCGAATCGAGGTTGTTCCAGTTGCAATCCTTCCGCCAGCACATTTCCTGCAGCTCTGTCCACTTCTTGTGCTGCAACTCCCCATGTCGGTACAGGCTCTGGGCCAGCATAGAGAGACTGTTCGTCGTGGCATCCTCTTGCCGCCAGATGAAGTAATTTTTGACCTCATGTTCAGGCAGTATGAATGCCCTCGCATCGAAGAACGCGGGGAGCTTTTTCTCGAAGGCGTTGTTCGCGTTGAACCAATACGTTGCCATCGATGCCACGATGGAAACGACCTTCTGCAACCGCTTGTCGAACCACGCGTCGGTGTCGAGGTTCTGGTCGTCCCGCACGAGAATTGATATCTCGTCGGACTGCCCGTAGGCCAGTTCCGCGCCGCCGATGTTCTCGCAGAGGTACTGCGCCAGCCCCGCCATCATTTCGATGAACGTGTGGTCGAACGGGCGGACGCATCCCGTTTTCTTCGTCCATGAATGAAACGCCTTGCCGTCAAGCCGAACGATCATCGGCAGCCGGCGGACTAGTTTCACGTCGCTCGCACGCTCGTACTCTTTCATTCGGTCGCCAAGACCATTCTTTCTCATATTCCCTCCTCCACCTTGAAACCGTCGCCGTCTATGGACACCTTGCGGATGTCGTCGAACCCTTCCGCCTTGTTCGGCGGGGCAAAGCGGGCCGCCTTGGTCCCTATTACGAAGTCAGGCACGCGCTCGCGCCCAGTCCGGCTCGCGTTCCTTGCCCTGCACGCCCTGACGTCTGGATCGAACCAGTATGCGACAACGCTCGCGCCTGCTTTCTTGGCGGCCGGGACGTAACGAGTCCTCTCGTGTCCGTTGATGTTAGTGTTGTCGATGACGCAACTCTTTCTGCGGCGCAGCGCAAATGCGAAAAGCTCCGCCTCCGCCGACCGCGACCTGAGCCGGTCGAGCGAAATGTAGAGATACTGCGGAAACAACCGCTCGCGGCAAAACGTCGTCTTGCCGCTTCCGGGAATCCCGCACATCACGACCACCTCGAACTTCTCCATGACTTCATCTCTCTTTCGGCCATCTCATTTGCGCACTTCCTCGGCGATGCGGGCGACGGCATAGAGCGGAATGTCGCGTGTCAATCGCCCTGCGGCATATTCAGAAAGCGATGTTCGATAGCAGACCGGTGGCTTGAAGAATTCACGATATGTCTTCAGGCTTTTCGCCTTGAGATTGCGCTCGGCCTTGACTTCTACGGGGAATACGGCCTTGGACCCCTGCACGATAAAATCCACCTCTGCGTCACCGCGTTCCGCCGCCCAGTACGACGGAGACACCCCTGCCGCAAGCAATTCTTGGAGCACGTACTGTTCCGTCAAGGCGCCTTTGAAATTTGTAAATATCGAGTTTAGTTCGAGAAGCGCCGATGCCGGAAGTCCACTCATCGCACCAAGAAGCCCCACGTCATGCATGTACAACTTGAACGCGGAAAAATCCTCGTAAGACTTGAGCGGCATACGAGGCGGATCCGCACGGAACACCTGATGAACCATGCCTGCGTCGTCCAGCCACTGCAAGGCGTCCTCATAGCTTCGCCCGCGCGCACCTTCCTTCATCGCTTTGTATATGAACTTCTTGTTTGGTTTCCCAAGCTGTGCCGAGACGTTGTTCCAGAGAAGACGGATGCGGGGGAGGAGCGAAGGCTCGGCGTGTTTGACGAAATCCTTGTCATATGCCTTCAGAATGGATTTCTGCGTTCGGCGTGTCTCAAGATAGTCACCGTTTGCGACAAAAGTCCTAACTGCGTCAGGCATTCCGCCGACAAACAGATAATCCTTGAGGTGTCTAACCATTTCATCGTGGATAAGGTTGAGGATCTCCCAGTTCCCGGTGGCAAGCTCGTCGGACTTCACCGATTCGCCTCTTGCCAAAAGATACTCTGAGAACGTCATCGGCCGAACGTCTATGAAATCGACTTTTCCGACGGGAAAGGAACCTTTTGACTCTCGCTCCTTCGTGCCGTGCTTTCTGCGAAGGCTGAGACCAAGGAGAGACCCTGCGGCGATGATCGCCAACTCCGGCATCTTCTCGTTGAAGAACTTGAGCGAGGTCAATGCTCTGGGCGATTCCTGTATCTCGTCCAGGACGAGAAGTGTCTTCCCGGGTACAATCCTTCGTCCGCTTCTTGCCTGGATGAGCGAAACAAGCGTTTTCGGATCAAGCTTCACCGTCTCGAAATTCTCGCGAATCGCATCGTCCTCCATAAAGTTCACCGAAACGGAATCACCCGAATAGACCGATCGGGCAAATTCGTCCATGAGCCACGTCTTGCCGACTTGGCGTGCGCCCATCAATATGAGCGGCTTGCGGTTTTTTCGCTTGTTCCAAGCCTCAATTTCATTGAAAGCAACTCTTTGCATAGTGACCTCCTGCGCAAATTATATCATTTCTCTTGCACATTTTTCAACCGAAAGTCTGCCTTCATCTGCACATTTTTCAACCGAAAGTCTGCCTTCATCTGCACATTTTTCGACCGAAATCAAACCTCGTCGCGCACATTTTTTGATCCTTTTGCGCAGAAGCCGATTCTCTCACGGTGGGAGGTTCGATCCTTGCCCCCGGAATTGCCCCCTTGTCACATTGGGAAGGAAAGTAAAGAGACGGCAAGAGTCAACGACGGATCAATAAAACACAAAATGCATTTCACCTTTGATTTTATTGGGCGAAATGCACTTTTGCGATGGTGGAGAAGAGGAGATTCGAACTCCCGACCCCCACGTTGCGAACGTGATGCTCTACCAACTGAGCTACTTCCCCATCGCTTGCGGTAAAATAAAGTATATCATAAAGCGGACGCGTTCCGCAAGGGGGTTGCGAAGAAATCCGTAATGCGGCGGGTCGCGCCAGGGTCTTCGCCGTGCGGATGATGCCCGAACGCCGCGCGCTTCCGTACGTCAATTGTCCCCCCGGCGGCCTTGAAGCGCTCCGCGAACGGTTCGCAGTTGTACACCGGCTTCACGGTCTGGTCGTGCTCGCCGTAGAGCAGAAGGATGGGAATCCCCGCCTTGGCGATTGCGCCCGCCATGTTCACCGGCATTCGCGGATCGGCAAGCCAGTCGCCGTTTTTCGGCGGCGTTCCGGCCCATGGCCCGATCTGCGCCGCCGAGCCGGACGGCGCACCGTCCGAAACGCCGAATCCGCCACCGAACGTCAGGAGCGGCGCGTCAAGGTATATCCTCGACACGCAGTCGGGATACGCCGCGGCGTAGCGCACCGAGAAGAATCCGCCCCAGCTCATGCCGACGAGGTTCGCCTTGGCCGCGAAGCCAAGCTCGTCGACGAGGTACTTCTGGAACGCCCGGCTCACGCGAAGCCCCTCTTCATCCATCCTGTGCCTGAACGTGTCGATCGTGACATGCCGCCAGCCTTTCCCGAGCATGTCAGGCACTCCGGTCCTCTCGACGTACGCATCGGCCCACTGCATGGTCCATGTCCACGGATGGCCGGCGGCCCATTCGCCGTTCGGCTCAACGATCCACGCCTGATGTCCCTCGAAATCGAAGACGACCCGCGAATAGCCGTGCCACACGTCTTGCTTGATGATCTTGTGCGAGGCTGCTATCCGGTTCAGAAGTGGCGTTGGCGCGTTGTACCCCTTGTGGTTCATGAACTCCCAGATGCGGTCGAGGTAGGTATAGCTGCCGGTGCCGGGCGCAGACTTGTTCTGGAAGCAGTGGCCGCGCGTCGCGAACGTGTGCACCTCGCCCTGGACGCCCATACGCCGCAACTGCTCCCATGCCTTGACCGATGCCATAGGCGAGTAGCCGTCAGCATCGCCGTGGAGGAAGAGTACCGGACACGTGTCGAGGTCGAACGAGAACTCCGGCACGAGCCTGTCGCCGTCGCCGTTCCCGCCGTCCGTGTTCTTGCAGTCGATGCCGTCGGTGAGGGAATATGCCGGGTAGACGGCTACGGCCCACTGCACGTTGCAGGGCGTCTTGTCGATTGCATCGACCGGCAGGTAGGACTTGTGGCGCGACGACGTGGCACCCATCAGCGCGAGGTGTCCGCCGGCTGAGCCGCCCATTATGCCGATGCGGTCGGGGTTGAGCCCCTTTGCCGCCGCCTTGGAGCGGACGATGCGGACGGCGCGCTGCAGGTCCTGCCAGGCGGACGTGTGCTTTGCGAGGCCTCCTGCCGGGCGTGGCTCGCGGTACTTGAGCGTGACGACCGTCATTCCCTTCGCGTTCAAGTAGCGCCTCGCCGGCGTCACCTCCATGCCTTCCGGCTTGTTCCAGTGGTATCCGCCGCCGGAGAAGATGATCTGGATCGACCGTGTCTTCAGCTCTTTCGGAAAATGCCATTCGATGAAAGGCGTGCACTGGTTGGTGTAGCCGGGCGGCGTCTTGCCTTCCGGCCAGATGTCTTCCTTCTCCCACGTGCCGCGGCTTTCGTCACTCGCGAAGCGATGCATCAGCGCCTCGTCGGCCCCTAGCCGCCCGTCGTAGTTCATCTGGCGGATGAATTCCTCGGCGCGATGGAACCAGTGATCCCAGCCGGTGGCGTCGTCGCCCTTGTTCATGTCGCCGTGGAAACCGTGCCAGCGGTCGGCGAAGAGATGCACCTCGGCGGGGATTTTCATGCGGCGGAGCTGGCGGTAAATCTGTGTGGAACCGGATGGCGAATACTCGTCGATGCCGCCCTGGAAGAAGCACATCGGACACGTCTTCTCGTCGAACTTCAGCTCCGGCACGAGCGCCACGTCAGGCGCGTCGCCGTCGCGCGAGTTCGGCGTACCCTCGCCGTCGGTCAGCACGTACGCCGGGGCCTGCGGAATTGCGAAGAGCAGGTTGCACGGCAGGTTGTCGATCTCGTCGATTGGTGCGTATGCGGGCGTAAGGGAACTCGTCGCCACTAGCAGCAGCGCCTTGGATCCGGCGGAGATGCCGGTCGCGCCGATCTTGTCCGGGTTGAACCCGCGCTTCGCCGCCTCCGAGCGCACCACTCGCACCGCGCGCTGCACGTCTTCCCATGCCGACTGGTGGATCGGCAGGCCGTTCGGACGCGGCGTGCGGTACGTGACGTCCGCGACCGTGACGCCCGCCTTGACGAATCTGTCGATGGCTGGCTGGAGCCGTTCGGCGTCACAGCAGGTGTAGAACCCGCCGCCGGAAATGGTAATGACGCAGAGGTCGGTCTTGCATTCCGGGTTAGGCGCATACCAGTCGATGTACGGGCGGCGGAAGTTTTCCGCCTTGAAGTCAGGACTGCTCTTCTCGCCTGTCTTCGCGGCGATCTGGTGCGCCTGCACGTCGGGCATCTTCCCGTCCGGCCAGATGTACTCTCGCTCGTAGGGCTTCGCCGACGGCGTGAGCGGCCCGAACGAACCCTGGCATATCGCGGCAAGCGCCACGACCGACATGACGAAACACGTTCTTCTCATTGTCATTTCCTCTTTTTTATTTTTTTGTCGCCCGGGGCCTTCATCTGATGCTGTCCGGGCGGAAAGGTGCGCGTGATGCCGGCGAAGGTCGCCTCCGTCGGCGCGGGCGAACTGAACTCCAGCGCGTCCTGCGAAATCTTCAGGGTAACGGGTCCGGCGCACGTAGGCACGGTGGCGGATACGTGCTTGAGACCGCCCGTCTGCGGACGTATGGCGATCTTCTTGAAGCCAGGCTCGAGAGGCGTGACGCCCAGCAGGAATCGGGAGATTGCGTTGAGAGGCGTCGCGCCCCACGCATGGTTCCAGTCCAGGTTGGGCTTCACACGGCTGTTCCACGCCTCCATCGTTATGGTCGCGCCCTGCCTCATCATGCCGATCCAGCTCCGGTCGTTCTCCGCCGTCAGAAGACGCAGGGCCGCCTTGTTGCGTCCCGTGCGGTACAGCGCCTCAAGGAGATACTGCGAGAAGTACACGCTGCAGGCCATGCCGCGGGACTCCACCCAGTCCGCGACCTTGCCGACGCGGTCTTCCGGCACAAGGCCGAACGCAAGTGCGATGGCGTTCGCATGCAGCGAAGAGTGCTGTGCGCCTTCGCCGTCGCGGTAAAGTCCGCGTCCGGCGTCGAAGAAGACGCGCTGGAAGGCCGCGTACGTTTCCTTTGCCTGGGCCTTGAACGTCTCGGCGTCATCGTTCTTGCCAAGGACCGATGCGATCTCCGACATCGCCACGAGGTCGCGGTAGTGGAAAGCGTTGACGACGGCGTTCACGTCGCGGAACTCGAAGTTGTCGCGTTCGGACATCGGCCAGTCGACGATGTCGGCCAGCCCGAGCTTGTTGGTTATGTGCGGATGGGGACGGCGCTCGCCGCCGCTGACTAGGAGGCCGTCGTCGCGTCGGTGCGACATGAGGAGCTTGCCACGCTTTAGCATGTCGTAATTGCGTTCCAGCGAGCGCGTGTCGCCCGTCCACAGCCAGTCCGCCCGGGCGCTAAGTATGGAGATCTGGCGGAACTCCGTCGGCCACGTCGGGTGCGTGTAGAGATATTCGATCGAGTGGCGCGGATAGGCGTAGTCTGAGGAGACCGCATACCAGTTGAGCTGCGACACGTAGGCGTCGGCTTCGTAGGGTATCCGCTCGCGGTCGCCGTCGACGAACTGCCCGGCGAACGATGTCGCGAACATGGAATGCTTGCAGAAGTCCCAGACTGCGGTCAGGCGGGCGTCGTCGCAGGAGAACGACGATTCGGCGCGGTCCGCCGGATACGTGACGACATGGCGGCGTATGGTTTCCCTTGTCACCGGGAACGCGCAGTCGTATATCTCCACGGCCCTGAACGGCATGACGGTGCCGAACTCCTTCGGCAGGGCGATTGCCGCGCCTTCTTTCGCGGCAAAGAGGTTGCGAAGGTCCGGCGGCATGGGCAGGCGCTGGAAACCGGCCTTTTCCGTGTGCCACCTGATGCCGGCGCAACGGACGCAGGGCGGCGGTATGCGGTTCAGCGTTCCGTCGCCCAGCAGGTGCTCGCCCATGGCGAGGAAGTAGTCGAGCCCGGCGGCCGGCGCATCTATCTCGAGCCACCCGAACGCGTCCTTGCCGAAGTCGGCGCAGAGGCGCCCTGCGGCGTTCGTGAACACCCGCTCCGGGAACTGTATCTCGGCTACGGTACGCTTCGGCTCGTCCGGGCATGAGGCGGACGCCGCCAGCGCAGCGAACGCTAGCAGCGACGGGAGCATAGTGACATTCGTCATACGGAACATTATATCAAAAACAGGCGTAGCATGGAGTCCCAAGCTTTGGTCGTCGCGAGGGGAATATCCCCCGCTGTCCATTTGACAGCCTTGGGGAGTAAATGATATCGCTTGCAACCGAAACGAGCATTGACGAAATGAGCGTTTCGTTTACAGGCGCAAGGGGCTAGAGATGAGATTCTTCGGTCGCAATGGTTAACCCATGACGAAATCATGTCGCTATGACTTTGCATGAACAACTCGCCCGCCACGTAGTTGCTTGTCAGAAAACGGTTGGGTGTGGTAACATATAGTGGAAGACAAGGAAGGGGAAGACAACGACTTTCATTCAGGATGTGCGGCTAACGGAAGCAAGGAGGACCTCCACTTGCCGTGGTGAACGTGGTCGGAGCGTGCCGCCAAGAGCTGTTTGTCATGGAGGCTCTGTGTTTCAGCGCTCATCGGCTTAGGATTTCACCCACAGGCGGAGACGACACGTCCGCCATTTTTCGCCTACCCACTAGCCACTTTTTTTATGATATAATTGTGCTGTTCCTTGAATGGGGGACAGGTGATCTTTGACATCGGCGGGTGGCATTCAACGCCCGCCATCGGCCCGAAGCGCCGCGCAAGCGACGCAACTGGCAGAACCTCGCAGATGCCGTGTCGGCAATGAACGGCGGAACGAGGAGCCGGGAAATCCCAAAAGGAACCCGGCACGACCTCCGTAGCGCAATTCGTCCACAGTAGCCTCGCGCGAAGGTGGAAAGCGCAAAGGAGGTCACGCTACGCAACTTGCGTATCGAGCTCTGATTGAAAACGACCAAACATTCAAGTAGTGAGCGAGATAAGCGGGGTGCGTCGCGTGTGCGTTGCACACGCGACGTGCTTTCTTTCCGTATTCACTACAAGGCGCTTGGTCGTGCCTCAATCGGGATATTGGACTGAAGGCACGCCGCGTTTCTTTTTTCTGTCTGCGCGGCACGGCGGGTCAAACTTGGTAGCGCGGACGGGAATTGGTGGACAAGATGGTGTCGAAAGAGGCGGTTCGGGAACTGATCGGGGACTATACGGCAGATGGTTTCGTGCGAATCTTGAAGTTGGCCTGTGCCCCTGCGGCATTTGTGTCGGTGGGACGGGATTACTTCTTTCGGGCGGTCAGCGACGAGAAGGTCAGTGTTCTGGGCGTGGTCAGGGACCTCCCTGGCGAGAACGGCCTTACGGCTCCGCTCCTCGTGGCAGACGTGCCGCTCTCCGCCGCCCTTACCGAGCGCTCCAGCCGTATCCGTCAGTTCAAGCTGGCGAAGAAGGTGCTGGAGCATTTTGCCGCGACGCCGCCGATGGAACTCGACGGCGTGATCGCCCAAGGGGTGTTCGTGTTCCACGATGCGAAGGGACGTTTCCGCGTGAGCCTCGTCACCGCCACCCCCGAGAACGGGAAGTTCAACTGGAGCAAGGCCCGCCGCCAGAGTTTCTATGTGACGAACGACCCCGACGCCAATGCAACGTTCGTCCAGCGCATGTGCATGAGCTGGAGCACGCTGAAAGGCATCAAGGAGGCATTTTCGGTCGAGAAGCTCACCAAGGAGTTCTACAACCTGCTCTTTGCGTGGTACGAGCGTGCCTGCGACGACAGGCGCGTCGAATACCCGAACGGGCTTGACACCGACGCAGACAACCGCGAGGACAAGAACCGCAAGCATCTCCTGCGGCTTATCACTCGCCTCATGTTCGTGTGGTTCCTGAAGCAGAAGGGGCTTGTGCCTGCCGAACTCTTCGATGAGAACTATCTGCGGAAAATTCTCAAGGACTTCAATCCTGTCGGACGCAAGCAGCACCAGTACTATCGCGCAATCCTCCAGAACCTGTTCTTTGCCACTCTCAACTCCGAAATCGGCGACAGGAAATTTGCGGACGCGCCGAGTGGGCGGAAGGCAGGCGGGAAGGCGATGTCGCGGCATCATGGCGTCAAGACAACATACCGCTATGCCGATGAGTTTGCGATTTCAAAGGAGGCGGTCCTTGACCTCTTCCGTCCGATTCCGTTCCTGAACGGCGGGCTCTTCGAGTGCCTTGACCAAGAGGGCGACGACGGCAAGGTCATGTACTATGACGGGTTTTCGTTGCAGGAACATCATCGCGACCTCGGCACGCTCACATGGGCGCACGTGCCGAACGACCTTTTCTTTGACCCAGACTACGGCATCATTCCTCTCCTCAAGCGATACAATTTCACGGTTGAGGAGAATTCGCCTGGCGACGAGGACGTTGCGCTTGACCCAGAACTGCTCGGCAAGGTGTTCGAGAACCTGCTGGGTGCATACAATCCCGAGACTGAGGTGGTCGTGCGGAATTCAACGGGCTCATTCTACACGCCCCGCGAAATCGTAAACTACATGGTTGACGAATCGCTTGTCGTCTATCTCACAGAAAAGGCAAAGGCAGACGAGGCGACCGTCCGTGCGCTTGTCGCGGACGGCATTCGCCCGTCCGACGATGCCATTTGCGCACGGCTTGTCGCGGCAGTTGAGGCGGCGAAGATTCTTGACCCTGCCTGCGGCTCTGGTGCATTCCCGATGGGGGAACTGCTGAAAATGACCGAACTCCTGCGAATCCTGAAGGGGCTACCCGAGGACGCCAATCTCTACGGACTCAAACTGAGCCTCATAGAGAACTGCATCTTCGGCTCTGACATTCAGGAGATAGCGGTGCAGATTTCCAAACTCCGCATGTTCATCTCGCTCGTCTGCGAGCAAAAGCCCGACAAGACGAAGCCGAACTACGGCATAAACACGTTGCCGAACCTTGAGACGAAATTCGTCGCGGCGAATTCGCTCATCGGACTGGAGAAGGAGGCGCAGCGAGACCTGTTCTTCGAGACGGGCGACATACAGGAGACGAAGGATGCGCTCTGGGACGTGCGGCACAGGCATTTCCTTGCGAAGACGCGGCAGGAGAAGAACGAACTCCGCCATGAGGACAAGAGGCTTCGCAAGCGCCTTGCCGTCGCGGCGAAGAAGGTAGGCTATTCGGAGGAATCGACACGGCTGATGGCCTCATGGGACCCATACAACCAGAACGTCCATGCCGAGTTCTTCGACCCCGAATGGATGTTCAACGTCAAGGACGGCTTTGATATTGTCATCGGCAACCCGCCGTATGGATTGGTAAATAAGCGGCAAAACAAGGGCGTGGCGATTGTTGTCGATGAAGACACGATGTCCTATTATAAAAATTCGCCAGAGTTCTCGGAGGCAAGAGGCCGTGGAACTATAAATATCTATCGTCTATTTATTCAGAAAAGTCTTAAATTGCTATCTGATGCAGGTGTGTTTTCAGAGATTTTTCCTTTAGCTTTTGCAGGAGATTTAAGTGCGGCGTCGTTGCGAAAATATGTGTTTTCAAATTATCAAGCAATATCTTTTGATGCATTCCCAGAACGAGACAATCCCGCTAAACGAGTGTTTGAAGCTGCAAAAATGTCCGTCTGCATTTTTTTGGCCCTAAATGCAAGGCCACAAGGTGACATGGTGTTAAGAATCAATACTGATAGTTATGTTGATTATGATGGTGAGTCATTTCATTTGCCGTGCAAATCATTGATTGAACTTGATCCCGAATATGGACGTCTTCCAATAGCGGGGGAGATAGACTATCGTGTGCTTTTCAAGGTGCGTGGTGCGGCGCAAAGGCTGACTACTGTAAGTAGATGTGCGACAGGCGAATTGGACATGACCTTTGCCAGAGAAGCATTTTCTAAAAACTCTAAGTTCCCCAAAATGTTAAGAGGGGCAGGCATTGCGCGGTACTCGTTGCCGACGATAATGAGTCAGGGCGAACATCTTTTTGTAAACGAGAAAAAACTGAAAGATCTTGAGGCGATGCATAAGCTGCGGGATAGTGAGCGGATAGTTTTACAGGGAATCACTGGTGTAAATGAGAAGTGGCGCATCAAAGCGACTCTGGCACGGGGCGTGTATTGTGCGAATTCGGCTAACTATATTCCTATTGGTGGTAAAAAGGCTCGTGTTCTGTTAGGTGTTTTGAACAGTCGGCTCATGAATTTTTATTTTTCAAAGTTTAGTACAAACTCCAATGTGAACGGCTATGAGGTAGATGCTTTACCAGTTTTTCCTTTTGCTTCTCCAAAGCAACAGGCACAAATGATCGCCCTCGTTGACCGCATTCTCTCCGCCAAGCGCCGCAACCCCTCTGCCGACACCTCAGCCCTGGAGCGCGAAATCGACGCCCTCGTCTATACCCTCTACGGACTCTCCAAAGACGAAATCGCCGTCATCGAAGGCAGTCCTCTCTCCACTCCTCCCCATAATGCTGCTGATAGCACCACCCTCGGCAAATCGCGCCCCTCCCGCGTGCAGGGCTCCCAAAAGAAAAAACGGACTCCGAAGTTCGAAGAGGAATTCTAAGGTAAGTCAAGGAGTGACTATGTTGAGAGTCGGGAAGAGTGCTCGGAAATCGTCTGCATTGCGTGTGATGAGTCCATTGGTGGCCTGTGCGAGCGCGCCTATCATCACGTCTGCGACGGGGCGTTTGGCGACTTTGCCTGAACGCTTGCGCTGGATATGGTTGTTCCAGGCGGCGTGTGCAAGCGAAAGATCGTCCTCCCCGAAGGTCGGCGGGAGGTCTATTCCGATTTCAAAGAGAAAATCGCGTTCTCGCGTTTCATCACCGAGGAAAGCAGGAGCGAGTTCAACGTATGTGAGTGGTGAAATGAGAAGCCCGCCCTCTGCGTACCTGTCGATTGCTTCCGCCGAAGCGGCGCCGAAGACGGGGTCGCGATCAAGCACGTCGAGTATGACGCACGTATCCACTACCATGCTCACCGCTCTTCTCCTTCGCGAATCTCTGCCATCCATTCCGCTGTCGTACGCGGTTTGCGGAATGTGGAGGCGTAGCCGAGCATGGCCTTTGCCCCTTTACGCTGTTGCTTGCGAACAATCGTTATCACGCATGTGTAGTTATCTTGTCCGCGATTCCACAACAGGGTCGTTCCAGGTATCATCTGCATGGACTCGCGAATCGAGGCGGGAATCGAGACTTGACCACGCTCAGTCACTTTTGTTACCAAAGTTTTCATGTGCAATATAATACATCATGTACGGCATCGTGTCAATGGGGTGTTAGGAGAAAGTCATGTTCATAACAAACAAGAACAATGTCAACGAGCAGCCGGCCGAGCCGGCGAGCATGAGCGCACGGCTGCGGGACTTGATTCCCGTGACGGAGACGCTGTCCGTCCTTTCGGGCTACTTCTACTTTAACGGCATTCCGCCGTTGATGGGACCGATTTCCGAGAACACGAGTTTGAAACTTCGTATCCTTGTGGGACTGGACGTTGACAAGATGGGCTACGAGCTGGCTCGCGCAGGGGACGGTGCGACTGCGCAGGAACAGTTCCTCAATTCGCTGCGCAACAGCGCGAGGTCGCGGCTCTTCGACCGGGAGAGATGCGCGCAGTCTATGGAGACGTTTCTCAAGATGATGGAAGAGGGGCGGCTTGCAATCAGGAAGACGAAAGAGCCGAACCACGCCAAGCTCTATGTCTTCGAGATGAACGAACAGCTGCGGGTGATCGAGCCGATACGCTGGATCACTGGGTCGAGCAACCTCACGTTCCCCGGACTGAACAGCCAGAACGAGTTCAACGTGGAGCTGTCGAACTTCGGCGGGCGCGATGCGAAGGAATACTTTGAGGCGCAGTGGGCGGAAGCCGAGGAGATCACGGACTTTGCGGGAATGGCCGAGAAGATCCGCAGGACGGTCAAGGACGAGGGCGTCCATGCGGAGGTTACGCCCTACGAGGCCTATGCGATCGTCCTGAAGAACTATCTCGAACACCGTGCGCTCGTCGACGAGACGCCGAAGATCGACCGGGCCTTTGCGATTCCGCGCGACCCTTTCACCGGCGAACCGAAATACCGTCCGCTCATGTTCCAGAAGGACGCCGTCAACCAGGCGCTGTCCATTCTCAACGAATACAATGGCATCATCATCGCGGACGTCGTGGGCTTGGGGAAGTCGGTGATCGGGAGCGTTCTCGGGTGCGTGATGGACGTGCGGCGGGGAATCGTGGTGGCTCCGCCGGGGCTTGTCGGCAGCGAAACCGAGAAGACGGGCTGGTGCGGCTATTTGGATGACTTCAACATGTACGGCTGGCGGGCGATGAGCCGGGGGAAGATGGACGAGGTGGAGCGGTATGTGCAGACGCACCCCGACATCGACGTGGTGCTGGTCGACGAGGCGCACTACTTCCGCAACGAGGGGTCGATAGACTACGACTACCTCTGGCGCATCTGCCGGGGCAAGAAGGTGGTGCTGATGACGGCCACGCCGTTCGGGAACAGGCCGAGCGACATATACTCGCTGCTGAAGCTGTTCACGGTGCCGAAGAAGAGCAAACTCGCGCCTGACGGCGACCTGTATGCGCGGTTCGCGGAGTTCCAGAGTGCCTATGACGACTGCGACTACGTGCTGAAGAACGTCGGCTTGGCCAGTCCGGACGACAGCGGAAACCTGGAGCGCTATGTCCGCAACCGGCTGCGTAAGCTCGGATTCGCGGGGGCGGACGACGAACCGCTTGACGTTGCCGCCGCAAAGAAGTTTGCGCACGCCATTCTGGAGCAGACAGCCTCAAGCATCCGTGCCATCATCGAGCCGGTCATGATACGGCGCAACCGGATCGACCTGCGGCTTGACCCCCAGTACCGTGCGGAAATCGGCAAGAACCTGCCGACCGTCCACCCGCCGATCGAGCAGTTCTACAAACTCGACCGCGAGCAGAGCGAGTTTTACGACCGGGTGATCGACAAATACTTCGGACCGCGCGGAAACTTCAAGGGCGCAATCTACCGTCCGGGGCTTTACGCAAGCATCGCGAATGATGACGATGAAGATCGCGAAACGCTGAAGACGCAGCAGGAGAACATGTACAAGTTCATCAGGCGGCTGCTCGTCCATCGGTTCGAGAGTTCCTTCGGCGCGTTCGCGAAGACTATCGGCAACCTGATCGAAATCCACGAGATGGTGCTGAAGCTCGCCATCAAGCCGACGGGAAACCCTGGCGACGGGCACCGCGGCATCATCATACTCGACCGCGTGATGATGGAGAAGTTCTGCGACGCCACGCTCGGGGACGAGATCTTCGAGACGATGCTTTCGGATTATGAGGCTGCCGTCTCCGTGGAGGCCGTGAACAAGCAGATATACCGTGTGGAGGAGGATTTCTCGAAAGAAGGGTACGATGCGTTCATCAAGGACGTGAAAAGCGACATTGCGCTCTTCAGGCGCGTGCGGCGCGAGGTGGAGAAGCTGGACCTTATTGCGAACGACCCCAAGGCAAGGCAGCTTGTGACCATCGTCCGGAAGGTCCTGAAAGGCAAGGCGAACCTGGCGACGAGGAGGGGCGAGCCGAAACGGAAGGTGCTGATATTCAGCGAGTTCGCCGACACGGTGGAACATGTGACGGCATACCTGGAGCAGGCTTTCCCGGGGCGCGTCTGCACGGTGCGGTCGCTGTCGAAGGACGCGAGCCGCCTGATTCGGCGCAACTTCGACGGGACTGTTGAAAAGGCGGCGAAGCGAGACGATTACGACGTGATGATCGCCACGGACAAGATGAGCGAGGGATACAACCTGAACCGGGCGGGCCTGGTCATCAACTACGACATACCGTGGAACCCCACGCGCGTGATCCAGCGCCTGGGACGCATCAACCGCATCGGCGTGAAGGTGTTCAACGACCTATATCTGTACAACTACTTCCCGACGGACCAGGGAGCGCAGCACTACAACATCAGGACGATCGCAAAGAACAAGGTACTGATGATCCACAAGACGGTCGGAGAGGACGCGCGGATATTCGATGCGGACGAATCGCTGGAGGCGGCGGGGCTGTTCGAGCGGCTGGGGACGAATCCCGAGGATTCCGAGAGGGCGACGTTCCTGACGGAATGCAAGGTAAAGTGGGCGGAGATCGAGCAGAAGCACCCTGAGGTGGTGAAGCGGATCGAGCGGCTGCCGAACCGGGTGAAGACGGCAACGACGGGGCCGAGAGCCGGCACGCACCTGTTCACGCGCAAGGGGCTGACGTTGTTCGCGGCGTTCATGGGCGCAGAAGACAAGGCGCCGGTCTATCGTCTGATGAAGGATGCGTTGCCTGAGGTGACATGCCCGTTTGACCAGCCGCGCCTGGAAAGCTTTTCGGAAGGGTTCTGGGACAGGTACGAGAAACTGGCGAGCGAAGTCCCGGTCCATGAAGTGAAGCGCACGGAGGGGGCGCAGTCGTTGGCGAACAAGGCGCGCCCGATCCTGATGGAGGCTGCGGCGAACGGAGTAAAGCGCGAGTTCGCCCAGAAACTCCTGAGCGACCTTCAGAATCGCGGCACGCTGCCAGACCATGTCTTGCGGGAAATAATCAAGCAGGGGCGGCGGGGGCTTCCGGCGCTGGGTGGCTATTTGACGTCCCTTGAGCAGAGCCTTGGCGAAAAGATCGCCGTTGCCGCGCCTGATTGTGACAATGACGGCGTGATTGTCTCGATCGATCATGTCTGTAGCGCCGGATAGACAGCCCCTTTGCCAAGGAACGCTTCGGACCGTAATGCGGCAGTGCGAGCTTAAAAATCGTTTTTGCCTGTCAGAAATCGGCGGTACATGGTAATATATAGTGAAAACCAAGGAAGGAGCAATGTCCATATGAAACTGCAGAAACTTACAGAAGCCACCTGTCAGGTGCTCTTGGAGCGGATAAAGTCTAAAATGTCAGCATTTGGCATAGACCCAAACCGAGCGTCTATTCGTATAGATGATGAAGACACTTGGGACATAGCACTTCTTATTGAAGCAAAAGGAATGAGGATAAAGCAGGTAGACCCTAAGGTCACTAAGATGCTTGTCAGAGACTTCAATGTCAAGGAGGCAGACCTCTGTTTCTTTGGCAGGAATTTAGATAATATGTATGAATGGTCTTTCATACACCCAGATATACCTGCCGCCAATTTGGGATATCGTAGAGATAAGAATCGTGCGATGGCATTGAGATATGGCGGCAGACCAGAACTCCCGACGCCACTGAATACAGTACCTGCTTCAACCCGCGCATTTATGGTTATGAAGAAAGTCTACTACCGCATGATTGAGTCAGGGGAGAAGACAAGAGAATATAGGACGTTGAACCAGTATTACTGCGATAAGTTGTTTGGCACTGGCAAGCCTGTTTCAACCGTCTGTCTTCAGTTGGGCTATTCTAATCCCCTTGGCGGACGCCCCGAGCAGATGACCTGGGAAGTTAAAGACATTCTGCTTGCTCGTGATGACGAGGACAGAACCTTCCCCGCCATGAAGGACGGACGGTTCGTAACAATAGAAGAACTGCCAGATGACTTCAATCCAGATTTGTATGCAATTGTATTAGGGCGGAGAATTAGGTGACAGAAAGAATAGAGGGTTAAGTCTGGAGGTTTGAAGATGGCAAGCAAGTTAAGCAAGGAGATGATTGAGAGACTGAGGGGGCCCTCCGCAGAAGGCGGGGCTCCCAGTCCTTACAGGACGCCTGGATTGGAGGAGGCTCTGATAGAGACGATAGAGAAATATCCGATGACATGGGAAGAGAAGCGTGCGGCAAGCATGAGGCTGCACGAGATGCGTCTTGCGAGAGAGGCGGAGAAAAGGAGACAGCGAACATGAGAAAACCGACACGTGCGGCAGACAAGTCCCTGATTGACTATGTTGACTATCTGTTCAAAAGCAACGGCATTGCAGATTTCGGTGGCTGCAAAAAGTCCGCCCAGAATCCTTTTGGGTTCCACTTCCTGATAAAAGGTTCTAACGACAGGGGGCTTGTTGAGCGTACCTGCAACAAGCTCTTCCACAACCTTGGGCTTTTGCCTAGATACAGGAACCTCTCTTTGGGTGACGCCTGCGACTACTGCATGATTTCGCGGGCAGAATCCGGCGACGTCGACGAACTCGGCGACAAAGAAGACTGGGGCAACGACGATTTTTATTTCGTGTTTTTCAACAATCCGATTGTGAAGTTGTTTTCCGACGACGATCCAGAGGCACAGTTCCTTCTCA
Organism: Kiritimatiellia bacterium; assembly: GCA_017403825.1. Lineage (GTDB taxonomy): Bacteria > Verrucomicrobiota > Kiritimatiellia > RFP12 > UBA1067 > UBA1067. The sequence goes on along the minus strand of JAFRDO010000065.1, from coordinate 19,883 downwards.
AGAGTTGCTTTATCTACGAAGATGACGATGGCAGCGGCGAAACTTAACTGCTAAATCCGACTCCGGCGACGACTTAACCTCCCACGAGAAAATTGGGAAAATTGGGGAGCCACCCCAATGGCGTTGTGGTTTTTGGCTGAGAAATGCGCTGTTTTGAGCGGTTATCGCGTTTTTGAAGGAACTCCGAGGATGGCAAAAGACCTCCGCGCAGACGCTTGCGCGCCATTCGGGTTCGGCTTTGCCGAATCTCCCCTTCGAACGCTTCGCGTTCTTCGGTGCATTTCCGCTTCGGTTCATGCTTCGCGTAATTCAACCGGCAGTAGATTCGTGGGGGACTCCTGTCAAGCTGCATGAGGAGATTTTCAGGGACTGACCCCGGATGCCTCTTACATCTTGATGATGTGGCGTTGCAGTGCGAGACCGATGGCCTCCGACCTGTTTGAGACGTTGAGCCGTGCGAAGATGTCGGAGAACTGTTTCTTGACCGTGATCAGCGAGACGTTCAGCCTGTTGGCGATTTCCTGGTTGGTGAACCCGCGGGCGGCAAGTTCAAGCTGCAGCAGCTGGCGGTCTGTGAGATGGGGCGTAGACGATTCTTCGTTCACAAGCGCCGTAATCTCCTTTGAAAGCACCTTCTCGCCCGCAAAGACGCTCCGGATCGCTTGCGGAAGGTCGCGCGTCGGGGCGTTCTTTAGCAGGACCCCCGAAGCGCCGTTCTTGACGGCGTCCGCCAGGTCAGCGGACGTTCCGTATGACGTGAATACGAGTACGCGCGGCAGAGTCTCTCCCTCTGCCGAATCTCCCGCCGATGCGTTGGATGTGATCTGCCGCGTGGCTTCGGCACCTGAAAGTGTCGGCATCATGAGGTCCATCACGACGATGTCAGGCTTGAGTTCGCGCGCCTTTGCGACGGCCTCTTCGCCCGTTTCGGCCTCTCCCACGACGGTCATGTCCTTTTCACGCGAAAGGAGCGATGCAAGCCCGACGCGCATTATGGAATGGTCGTCGGCAAGGAGTATGCGGATTTTGTTCATGGCAATGTCATGTTCACGGTGGCGCGGGTATCCCCTGCCCTTGATGTTATCTTGAAGGAGCCTTTGATGTCGGCTAGCCGCTCGCGGATGCTTGCCAACCCGAAGTGTCCTTCGCGTGGCCCGGGGCGGCGCTCGGTATCGAATCCGCGGCCGTTGTCGTGTACGGAAAACCGGAGCCGCTTGTCGGCGGCGACGCCTGCGATCCTGATGCGTGTCGCTGCGCCGTGCCTGACGGCGTTAGCGACGAGTTCCCTGACTATGCAGAGAATCGCGTGCGCCGTCGAGTCGGTCAGCAGAGACCGCGCGACGTTGAACCGAATCGAGATGTTCGCCTCGGTCCTGAACCCGGTGAGCGTCTTTGAGATGGCCCGTGTGAAGTCCGGGTCGTCCACCGTGTCGTTCCTGAGGTCGAACAGGCAGTTCTTGAGCTCGGTCCTGCTGGACTCCAGCATCCGTTCGGCCGTGCCCAGAAGTTCCTTGGCAGACTTCGGGTCATCGTCTATGGCATCGTGTCCTGCGGAAATCTGGCAGGCGACGCCGGCGAGGGTCTGGGACAGCGAGTCGTGAAGCTCCACTGCAAGGCGCGTACGCTCGGACACCTTGCGGCGCATCATTATCCTGTTGATGATGCGGTTGGCTGCGATGATCAGCACGATGATCACGAGAAGGGATATGACGGTCGCCGTCAACCTGGCGGGAGTCCACCATGGCGGGAACGCCAATACCTCGAGGTCTGAGGCGGAGCGCAGCACAAGCCTGAGGCCGCGCGTCTGCGGCAAGGCGATGCATTCGCGCCAGCTGTCCGTTTCCGTGATGGCGAGAGCGACGACCTCTATCCTGGAGTTGGCTTCCAGGCGCGGAATGACGTTTGGCGAGGACGAGCAATCTACCGGCAAGGTCAGCCCGTCATCGTTTATCGAGAATAGGGCAAGCGACGGCTGCACGTCAAGGACCGTTCCCCTGAGCCGCAGCAGGCGTCCGTGGCTGTAGCCGTTGATTCTAGGCCTGCCGTGTCCGTCAGTCAGAAGTTGCCGTAGCGTGACTTCTACCGGCTTCGGATCGAATCCGAAATCCTTTCCGTCCGCCAAAGGCCTGCATTGCGCGTAGACAAGGTTGATGCCATAGAGATCCGTATCCGGGAAGCCGACGACGGCCACATAGTCGCCAGCGACAGGGAGTTCGCCGTCGCGGGCAAGCGTTGCTCTTACGCATCGGCTGCCTTTTCCTGCCAGCATCAGCTGGTTGCCGCCCCAGGTCGCCATTACCACGCCGTTGAAGCGTCGGGGATCCATTTGCACGATTTCCTCTGGCGTATATTGGGAATCTAAGTTGAGCTCCGGTACCTTAAAAGTGTCGGCAGGCGGGGGCGTCACCACCTCAAAGCCTCCGGGAGGGTCGAGAGAGAGATAGTTGGATATGTTCCTGCGGGCACCGTAGCCTTGCATCAGGACCCCGGTAAGCCGAACGCGCGCCCCCAGAAGCGAAATTGCGTCAATCGTCCGGTTGGTGCTTGCCATAAAAGCCGCATTAACGATGGACGCGCCGTCCTTGACAAGCATCTGGATGTAGGCGGTGTCTATTTCGTCGCGTCGTGCGAGGACGAGCGTGCCTTCCGTCGTCACCATTTTGTATAGGAAATCCTTTTTGGTTAGTTCGGCGATCGACACTTTCTCCGGTGACGGCAGCAACTCCTGCCCCAGATGAAGAACGCGGCGTGCTATTTTAAGCACGGAGCCGTTGTCGCAGCGGACGCATTCGCCGGCTGCGACGATGATTTCGCCGACGCGAATTCCAAATTGCTTCCGCACGACAAGAAAATGGTGACGCCCATTCCGCTCCGCGAGAGAGAAGTCCAGGTTCTGGCATACCATGGTGACGGTGCCCGTGTGGCAGAAGTCGCCGACATGTTCCACGGCCTTAGGCCTTAAAGACGCCATTGCGTCCGCGCCCACGGCAAAAGCTGGGGTCGCCGCCGCCAAAATCGTGGCAAGCAGAATCCGCTTTGTCTTTTCGCGTAACGTCATTTTCAACATGATTGTTTTCAATATGATATTAAATGTGCAAAGCGGTGTCAACGCCTGCCGATTATACTTTGGTATAATTGTGGCGAGGGGCGGGAATGATGTATAATGCCTGCAACCTTATATGCCATAGTGCCAATCAAGGAAAAGCCAAGCTATGACGAACGCAGCTCTACGGGGAAAGCCGGATGCGGGAAATCCGCACGTCCGGTTTGATGAGGGGGAAGTCGCACCGGCGGCAACGCCGAGGCGTGGGTCTCTACTCTACAAGAGGATGTCTGTGGTCATTGCGCTGGTTGCGCTTTCCACGATGTCCTCAGCCGACATTTCGCCGGACGACTTCGCTAATCCGCCACGTCGGTATGCTCCATACGTGTGGTGGCACTGGATGAACGGCAACGTGACGAAGGAAGGCATTACCGCAGACCTCGAAGCGCTTGCCGGGAACGGACTCGCGGGCGCCATGATGTTTGACGCAAGCTGCCACATCCCCAAGGGGCCGGTCACTTTCGGGAATCGCGAGTATTTTGACTGCATACGACATGCGGCGAAGGAGGCGACGCGGCTCGGGCTTGTGCTGGGCGTCGCGAACGGTACCGGCTGGGCCAATTCGGGCGGGCCGTGGGTCAAGCCTGCCGAATCGATGAAGTATACGACCTGCACCGAGACGCCCGTGAAGGGACCGTCGCGTTTCGATGCTGTTCTGCCCCGGCGTATGGACGACAACGGCTTCTACGCCGACATAGCGGTATTGGCGGTGAAGGGGATCGACCGTCGCATACAAGCGGATGTGACGACGGTCGAGAACGTGCCGGATGCGATGTCCAGGCACGACGAAGCGGAATTCACGGTGAGGGCGACAAAGGGAAACGTCACCACCGTGACTGCGCCGGAGAAGGTGACTGCGGCGGGTTTCTCGTGGCGCATCTCGTTCCCGTGGCACTGGAACCTGCCGGGCATCGCGGAGATAGAGGTGTCAGACGACGGCAAGGAATTCCGCCACCTTGAGACAATGTCGTTCCACGTGTCGTACTTCAATGCGCAGTTCCGTGACCTGCGGCGACATACGTTCGAGAAGCCGGTGACGTTCAAGGCGTTGCGCTTCACGACGTGCTGCGACTGGAAGATAAAGATGGAAGAATTCCATCTCGAGTCGGAACCGCGTTTGGAGGACATCGACGGAAAGAAACTTCGCTTCAAGATGCCTTGCGCGAAGTCGCTTGCCACGACGGCGAGGCGGGGCGTGGTCGATCCGGCAGAGACGGTCGTCCTGACCGACAGAATGGACGCATCGGGGCGGCTCGTCTGGGACGTGCCGGATGGCGAATGGACCATCATCCGCGTCGGCTACCACGCGAACGGCAAGCTCGTAAGCTCGTCTGGTACGGCCGCAGGCCGGGGACTTGAGGTAGACAAGCTTTCCACGCCTGCCGTGGAACGCCACTTCGAGGCGTATGTAGGTAGGCTGATGCGTCTGCTCGGCCCTGACGGCGCGTCCGTGAAGATGGTGCTCAACGACAGCTTCGAGGCGGAATGCCAGAACTGGACGCAGGGTTTCGAGAAGGAGTTCGAAAGCCGCATGGGCTATTCCATTGTCCCGTACCTGCCTACGTTCACCGGGCGCATCGTCGGTTCCGTCGACAAATCCGAGAAATTCCTCGCCGACTATCGCAAGGTGATCAACGACATGTTCGCCGAGAACTACGCAGGCACCATGCTGCGCAAGTCGCACGAATACGGGCTGCTGTTCTATCTGGAGCCTTATGGCAACGGCCCTTCCGACGATTTCACCTACGCGCGTTTCTGCGATGTGCCGCAGTGCGAGTTCTGGAGCCGTCCGAACACGGACCGTTTCTGGCTTTCGACAGGTCCACACCTCGGCAACGTGGAAGGGGTGGTCGCGGCCGCCGACGCATGGGGCCACGGCATCGTTGCGGCGGAGGCGTTCACTGCGAGCGCGAGTGACGGGCGCTGGCAGGTGTATCCGTATTCTATCAAGTGCCAGTGCGACCATGCATACGAGCTCGGCGTCAACCGCATCTTCTTCCATCGCTTCACGCACCAGCCGTGGGCAAAGCCGAAATATCCCGGCATGACGATGGGGCCGTGGGGCATGCACTTCGACAGGACCCAGACGTGGTGGCGCGAGGGCGCGGAATTCGTGCGCTACCAGACGCGTTGCCAATATTTGCTGCAGGAGGGGACCAAGGTCAAGGACGACGTTTGCCACAGGCGCAACGCGCTGGCGGACTGGTACTTCGTGACATCAACGAACCACTATCCCGTCACGATAGAGAAGTCCTGCGCCGTCACTGGACGTACGCCGGAGATATGGTACCCCGAATCCGGCGAGATGGTCACGGCCGCGAACTGGCGCTATGAAAATGGCCGCACTGTGGTGTCGGTCGATCTGCCTGTCGCCGGGTCGGCGTTCGTTGTGCTGCGCAACGGCGGCGGCGACCTGCCTTTGCAACAGGCATTTAAGACTGTACGGACGATTCCTGTGGAAGGTGCATGGAAGGTACGCTTCGAGTCGCCTGCGGGGCGTGAACCTCTGCCCATGGAACTGACGCCGGGAGCGAAGTGGAACGAGTCGGGAATCCGCGACCTTAAGTATTTCTCCGGATCGGCGTACTATTCCAGGAAAATCGACGTGTCCGACATGATGGAACTGGAGAAGTCGCCATCGCTTAAGCCGAAGAGCCGTATCGTACTTGACCTTGGTGACGTGAGGGACTTTGCCACCGTCACCGTCAATGGCAAGGAGTTTCGTACGCTCTGGAAGCCACCGTTCAGGATCGACATCACCGATGCCCCGAAACGCGCGCAGAAGCCTGTCGTGTTCGACATAGAGGTACGCGTCACCAACCGTTGGCCGAATCGGCTCGTCGGCGAGGACATGTTGCCGGAGGACGAGCGGACGACGTGGACGAGCTGGAAGCACTGGTCGAAGCACGACAAGCTGCTGGATTCCGGGCTGCTTGGGCCAGTAAAGATTGAGATCTGCAAAGAATAACCATCGTCATCAGCAAAAAGGAGGCCTAACTTGAACATGAAAACATCAGGATTGCGCGTGGCTGCCATTGTTGCGGCCATGCTTGTGGTGTTGGCCGCATTCGCCAATACCAACCGTTTGCCAGATTCAACGGCGACGTCTTCCGCAGGAGCCATCAATACTACGGTCGGCCATTGGGCCGTTTCTGCTGATGGATCGCTCGATACCATTCCTCTCGGCATGGTAATCTATGTTCGGTAATTTTTGACAAACGCAACAAGGAACAACCATGAAAAGCACCAATCACTTCATCAAGTCCTTTTCGGCTGCCGCAGTGACTCTCATATCCGGCATCTGCGCTGCCGGAGAAATCAACGTCTCCGATGTCGCCTATGCTCAGAATGGCAAGCGGGATGTTGTTATCAACTACAAGCTGACAGGTACGGAGAGTGCCGTCGTCACGGTAGATGTCCTCACTAACGGCGTGAGCATCGGCGAGGAGAACTTCACCAGTCTTAAGGGCGCGGTGAACACGGTTGTCGCACCAAGCGCAACGGCGACGAACTTCATCTACTGGGCGGCGACGAAGGACTGGCCGGAACACAAGATCGCTTCTGGTGTTTCGGTGAAGGTGAGCGCAAGGGCGCTCACGAACCCGCCTGACTATTTCGTGCTAGACCTGACGAATGGTGGCCGCAAGTACTACAACAGCACTAACGCCATTCCTGGCGGCATCTCCGACGACGTTTACAAGACGACCAAGCTTGTCATGCGCCGCATCCCCGCCGGCGGCGAGACGTTCACGATGGGATATCCGACGAACGACCCTGGAATGTCCGCCTATTACAGCTATTGGCTTAGTCGCAACATTGCCATGCCGCCGCACGCCGTATCGCTCACGGATGACTTCTACATGGGCATCTACGAACTGACGGCAAAGCAGTATGCCACCGTCTGGCCTTCGCAGTCGAATCTGGCTCCTGACAATCAGTACCATCAGGAGGAAAAGCAGCCAAGGGCTTACACGCCATGCGCCAATATCAGAGGCTCCAGCAAGTATTGGCCGCGTGACGGTCATGAGGTTCAGGATAGCCCGGATCGTTTCATCAAGCTAATTCGCGGCATTGCGGGAGGAATGGAGTTCGACCTTCCGACCGAGGCACAATGGGAATTCGCCTGCCGAGCTGGTTCGACTACGCTCTGGTATGACAACATCTCATGGAACGGCACACAAGGCGTTTTTGTAGATGGTCGTGGCGTATGCGATCAATACATGTGGGCGGATTCGTGGGGGACTGCGTTGGGAACTGCCCAAGAGGTCGGTTTGCTGAAGCCGAACGCATACGGGCTCTACGATATGCACGGCAATGTAGGAGAAATTTGTCTTGATGCCTGGGGTGGTGGCCCTACCGCTTCCGACGGGAGCGCGGTTGTCGATCCCGAAGGGCCTGAAGCAGGTGATGGCGGCACCTATCGCGTCATCAAAGGCGGCGGCTATAAAACAGGCAAGGGCGAGTGCGGAAGTGGAATGCGCACTACTTCTTCCACTGCTACGCCCTACGAGCCCGATATCGGCTTCCGCGTGGTCTGCCCGGCTGTTGCGCGGTGAATCATATAAGTGAAGGGATGTCGCCGGTGAAACTTGTGGTTGCTTTGTCTTTGGCAGCTATATCGGTGGCGGGATGTCATCGGAACAACGGACATCTCGCCAGTTGTGCTGCGCGGCGAGAGCTACAAGTGAATGGGCGAGAAACCAGTTCTCCCTGTGGCGTGAAGGCCTCGTCGTTCGGGTGGAACGCGACGAATGCGACTAAGTGCCTTCAGACGGCTTTTGACTCCGGCGCGGCGAAAGTTGTGATCGACCGGCAGTCGGGAGACTGGATCGTCGAGCCGGTATTCCTTCGCTCCAATCAGGAGGTTGTCGTCGAAGACGGTGTGACGGTGCGGGCGCTGACAGGCGCGTACAAGGGTCGGAACGACTGCCTGTTCACCGCTCGCGGCGTTTCTAACGTCGTTTTGCGCGGAGAGGGGAATGCGCTTCTTCGGATGGAGCGCGACGCCTATACCGACCGCAAGGCATACTGCTTCAGCGAATGGCGTCACACTCTCAATATCATAAACAGCGCCAATGTCCGCGTCTCAGATCTCTCGTTCCGCTATTCCGGAGGCGACGGCATCTACGTCGGACGGAACAGCACGGACATTGACATTCGCCGCGTGGACTGCCGCGACCACTACCGACAGGGCATCAGCATCACAGGGGCGCACAATCTCACCATCGCGGATTCGCGCTTTACGGCCACGAAGGGAACGCCGCCGCAGTGCGGCATCGACTTCGAGCCGAACAGGCCGACTGACCGCCTCTCCAACTGCGTCGTCGAGAACTGCGAGTTCGATGGCAACGCCTCGAGCGGCATTCTGTTTCACCTGACGTGTCTGGACGAGACGACGGAGCCGATTTCCGTAACCCTGAGGAACTGCCGCGCGCGCGGCAATGCGGCGAACGGCCTTGCGATTACGGTGGGCGCCAACGGCAGGCGGAAGCCAGTGAAAGGCGCGATTCGCGTTGAGAACTGCCAGTTCGCCGGAAACCGTTCGCGGGCGATGGTCGTCAACGGGGTCTCGCGCGAGACGGCGTCAGTTGCAGTGAAGGACACGTTGCTTGACGCGCGCGGCGGAACATGGAGCGGACTACTGGTCAGCAACAACGGATTGTCAGACGATGCCGCGAACCTGTCGTTCGAGAATTGCCGCCTTGTCGTGGACAAGGAGCCGGCGGTCGAGTTCTCCGGGACGGTGGGCGTCGGCATCGAGTCCGTCGGCGGCACGCTTTCGGTCGAGCGCGACGGTGCGTCTGCGCCGTTTGACTTTGTCGCGCTTGCCGCGAAGAACCGTCCGAACCCGGAATTGCGCAAGGCGTTCGGCGGCGGATTTGTGGACTATCGGGCGCTGCGTCCGATTGCGCCGGATTCTGCGGTGAAGAAGGCGACGCCCATGTGCCGGGGAAAGTTCACGTTCCTACAGCATCTGCCGAAGGAAGGCGAGTACACGCTGACCTTCAGGGCGAAGACCGTCGGCAACCGCAAGCTGAACTGTCCCGTGCAGATGAGGGACATGATGGGGACGGACCTTGGCACGTTCAGCATCACCGCCGCCGTGCAGAAAGCATCGGTCAAGACGGCGGGACGCAACCTGCGCCGGTTCGAGATCGACACGCGCGGCAACACGGTGTCCGTTAGCTCGCCATATCCCGGCCAGGGGCTTCTGGCCGACACGTCTCTCAACCTGTTCCGCGAAACTTGCCGACTCTATTTCCCTGTGCCGGACGGCGCGAAGAAGGTGTATGCGGCGGTCACTCCCGAGGAGCCGGCGGCGGTATCTATGCTGAACGCCGCAGGTGCGGTTGTCGCGTCCATGCCGCGCCAGACGGCGGCGGTCACGCTGACTGGGGAACGGAATATGGCGCCGGCTGAAGTCTGGTCGCTTGACATAAAGGCTGATGAGGACGTGATGCTGCGGCTTGGCGCTTCCGTTCTGCCGGTTCTTGCGGTAGAAGAGACTGCTGGTTTCGTGCAGACGTATAAATAAACAGACGGTGCGGCCCAATGGCTGCGCCGTCCTCACTCGCCCAAGGCGGGATCTCAGGCTGAGGTTCGCTTTACAGACCCAAACCGAAACTGCTATAATACCGATCGCAGGCAAATAATCATATGGTGGCACAGAGCTGCACATAGGGTATTGTCTGTTGTCTAACGGGGATACAAGGAGGCGGAAAATGAAACTGATTGTCAAATTTGTTTTTTCATTTGCAGCGTTTTTCGCGGCGTTTGCGCTGTGGGCTGCGGAAGTGTCGCCTGAACAGGCTCAGGCCGCCGTGGGGAAATGGATAAGCCTCGGTCCGAAAAGGATGGATTCGGAGTTTCAGTCGAAGGACGCCGAAACGCCTAAGACCGTCCGAAGCAAGACGGGACGCGCTGTCTATCATGCGGTGAACCTCAAGGGCGGCGGGTTCGTCGTGACCTCCGGCGACACGCGGTTGCCGCCGATCATCGCGTTTTCCACCGAGGGTCGTTTCAGCGGCGATGAGTCCGGTCCGTTCCATGCGCTTCTCCAGAAGGACCTGGCGGGCGCGGTCTCAGCCCTTGAGCGCTCCGACCGCAAGGTTGCTGCCGCGTCGTCCGGTCAGGGCGGCGGCGCGAACCCATATGCCGCCGCCATGGCGGAATGGAGCGAGCTTTTGCCTTCGAAGTCCGCGGCGGCGGCTGAAGGCGACCGCCGCGTTTGCGCAGTCGGAAGCCGGAAGACTTCCGTCTCTGACGTGCGCGTCGGCAAGTTGCTCAAGACGGAGTGGGGACAGGTCGGGGACATTGCATGGAACTCCCAAAAATACATGTGGGACGATTATTATGTGTTCAACTACTACACGCCGAACAACTATCCGTGCGGATGCGTCGCCACGGCGGGTGCGCAGATCATGAAGTACTGGGAGATGCCTAAAAACTCCATAGCCCAGTTCTCGAACGCATGCGTTGTCGACAAAAAGAAGACCACGCAGAAATCAATCGCCGGTGCCTTCGATTGGAGCAACATGTTCCTGATATGGGATCAGAATGCGCCCGCTCCCTCCGCCGCTCAGATCAAGGCTGTTGGAATGCTGACATACAACATAGCCGTTGCTGTGGGAATGGAGTGGGGTCCTGGTTTTGGCAGTGCGTCCCCAAGCGTTCTGGTGGATGTGATGAAGACCCGGTTCGGCTACAAGTCCGGAACGTTCATCTACCACGACATCGATGCGCTCAGCGAGGCGGAAGCGTACAGGCCGGACGATTTCGAGCAGAGGGTGGCCGACTTCAACAATGCGCTTTATGCCAGTCTCGATGCGAAGATGCCCGTGATCCTGTCGGTCGACGGCCATTACGGTGGCCATGCGATCGTCGCCGACGGCTATGGCTATACGTCTGGCAAGCGGTACACGCATCTTAACTTCGGGTGGTATGGCGGTGACGATGCCTGGTACTATCTGGTGAATGAACCGTTGCTGGTCAGAGACGACCAGGAGACTTACTTCGAGTTCGAGGGCATCGGGTTTAACATCCACCCGACGGAGGCGGGCGACGTACTCTCTGGCCGGGTGCTCGACGCCGCCGGCACGGCGGTGGCGGGCGCGACGGTTACGCTCTACGACTCGGCGAAGAACGCGAAGGCGTCCACGACCACCGACTCAAAGGGCATCTACTCGTTCAGGATTACGGCTACGGGGCGCTACACGGTCCGGGCTTCGAACGACAAGACGGAAGAGGAGCCGTCGGAGTCCGTCAACATGTCCGTTCTCAGCACGGGCGGATCGTATGGCTATTACAACTACGAGGCAGGGAACAATTGCGAGACAGGGAACAAGTGGGGCGTGGACCTGAAGTTCACGGAGTGGGCAGCCCCGGTCAAAAGGACCCTCACGCTTAAGCCGAACAGCACTTCGCGCGGAACGGTAAGCGGCGGCGGAAAGTATCTGGCGGGCAAGACGGTGACGATCACGGCTAAGGCTGAGAGCGGGAACGCGTTCGGCGGGTGGTTCACGGACAAGGCGTGCAAGAATCCGCTGAACCCTGACGACTACGACAACCTTGACCCGAAGGTGAAGATTGTGATGCCCGCGGAGAACACCACCATCTACGCGAAGTTCATCACGAAAGCAGCGGACAAGAAGGCGCTGAAGTTCTCGTCCAAGACGAAGAAACTCGCGAATACACCCGCTGGCACGGTGGCCGGCGAGGAGTTTTATCTCGGTCTCGGGATATCGTCCGCCTCGCTCGTGACTGTGTCTGCGAAGGGACTTCCGAAAGGTCTTGACATCGACAAGGCAACCGGCGAGATAACGGGGACGCCTACGAAGTTCGGTACGTTCACGGCGACGGTGACCGTAAAGAGTGCGGCTGGGAACAAGATTACGCAGAAGGTCAAGATCAAGGTCTTGATGCCGGAATGGGCGAGGGGCACGTACTATGGCGTGGCGTATCCGAATGGCACGGGCAAGCCGCCGGCGTCCCTCAAGTTCACCGTTGGGTCGACTGGCAGCGTGTCCGGCAAGATGACGTCTGGCGGCAAGGCATATTCGTTCAAGGTGACATGCTCGTCTTACGCGTCCTCTGGTGTGAAGTTCAGCCCGAAGGTCAAGATGGGCTCCAAGAGCTTTAGCCCGGGCACGTTGACGATCAAGACGAGGGGCTTGGCCGACGAGGTGTTCGTAAAGGAGTGCGCAAACTCCAAGAGGACTTTCATTGGGCAGAAGAAACCGAACCTGGTGAAGGAGGGCGGGAAGCTTGCCGCGTTGATTGGCCGCACGGACAGCTTCACGAAAGCGGACGAGGGTTCGGGGCTTACGAAGGCCAAGGACAAGCTGGACGTGCGGTTGGCGAACGGCGACTCTGTGAAGGTGTCCGGCACGGTGGGCGGCAAGACGCTCTCGCTTTCGGCTCCGCTGATCGTCTTGGACTCGACGCTTGTTGTGATCGACGAAGGCAAGGAGTCAGAGACCTACGTCACGAGATACTCGCTGTGCGCATGTGTCATCGATGCGAAGCTGAAGTATTACAAGGAGCTTTTAATCGACGTGGACATCGGCGATTATGGGGCTGTTGTTGATTTCGCGGCGTCGTTGCAGTGACGTTGGAGACTCAAAACGGATAATTCGCCCATCAAGGACACTACGTAAGATAAAAACCGTGACTGCAGAAACTGTTTGCGAAAGAACCGCTTGTGCGGATGTGACGTCAACGTCGTTCGGCAAATTGCTGAAACGGACATTCCTGTTCGCTGCAACTGCCTTGGCAACGGCGGCCCAAGCTGCAGAAGTGACTGGCGACATGGCTCTTGCCGCCGCCAGGGCGTGGGCGGCGCAGAACCGATCGCTGTCAGGCGAGATTGGGGGTCCTGTCTCCGTCAAGGAGCGCCGTGACGACGACGGGACGCTTCTCTGGTACGAGGTCGCCATGAGCGGCGGCGGTTGCGTAGTTGCGTCGGCTGACACGGAGATCGAGCCAATTGTAGCCGTGGTTGACTGGTACGACGGCGCAATTCCGCAGGGTCACCCGCTGGAGGCGATGCTGCTGTCCGACATGCGCGGACGCCTTGCCATGCTTCCTGACGGTGCGGCGCAAGACGAACGCATGAAGACCGGCGCGAGTTCCGCTTCGGCGTCCGAAGGCGGAACGACTGTCGTATCCGCCGCGACTGCGCGAAGCCGCGCCAAGCGAAAGTGGACGAAGCTGTCCGGCGAGCCGTCGGCAGACAAGAGACGACTCGGCAGCCTGTCGGCTGTTTCTGCCGATCCGGCGACGCCCACTACGGTCGTACGATATTTGACGGAATGGTCTTCCGGGCGACTGACATACTGGAACCAGTTCAGCGACTACACGCCGAAAAACTATCCTGCCGGGTGCGTGGCGACTGCCGGCACGGCGCTTCTTCAGTTCTTCAACGTCACCGCTGCGCCCAAGGTTACGAACACATGCAAGGTTGATGACGCAAGCGTAACCCTGACGACGAAGGGCGTGGACTACGACTGGTCGATTCTCCCGGAATCTGATGCGTCCTATCGTTCGTTCACGACGGAGCAGAAGGAGCTTGCCAACAGAGCTGTCTATGACATGGGCGTGTGCCTCGGCATATCGTACAAAAGCGACGGCTCCTCCGCTTCCATTTCTGATTTGGCAAATGTCTTGCGGACGAAATACGGCTTCGCCGACGCCCGGTATGTCTCGATAGGCTCGGCCAGCCAGTACGAAAAGCTGATCTATGCGCAAGTCCGTTGCGGCGCGCCGGTGGTGCTGTCGGTCAGGGGGTCGCGCGGCGGACATGCTGTCATTGCGGTTGGCTACGGCGAAGACGAGTATTCGACGGCCTATACCCGCGTCTTCATGGGCTGGGGCGGCTCCACCGACGCCTGGTACGCCTTGCCGAACGTTGACGAGTTCTCGTCGTTGGAAGCGGTCGTGACGATGATCGGGGCGACGGCCGACACCTTGGCGATGCGGGGACGTGTTACGACGGAGTCCGGCAAGGCGGCGGCATACGTCGATGTGAACGTTGGCGGCAAGACCGTGGAGACCGATGAGAACGGTTACTGGGGCGTGCGCATGGCGCCAGTCGAAGGAACGCTGTCGTGTTCCTGCTGCGGGATGGAGAAATCGGTTGCCGTTGGAGCCAATGCCGCGAAAATCAGTTCGTACTCGGCGTCCACATTGGCGCCTGCCCTTCCTGCCCCGGTAGACTTCACCGTCTCGGACTCAGACGCGGTGGTAGCCTACACGTCTCCGTCCGCAGCCTTGCGGGCCGCGTTGCGCGAAGGAAAGATACTTATGGTGCTTGTCGGATACGACGGATGCAGCTACTGCAACATGCTGAAATCGCAGATCAAGGAGATGGGCAGTGCGTTTTCATCCAACTTCGTTCTATTTTATGCCAACACGCAGATAAACGCTTACGGCCTTGACGACGAAACATACACAGGGTCCCCTTACTGGGGAACGTTCGATCCGCGCGTCTGGAAGGTGGAAAACCGTTGGGCGGCCGCCAACGGGCGGTTCACGATTTGCCACGGTTACAGTTCCTCCAGCACGACGTACTACCTTGATTCTGCACGAAGCCAGTGGGCGAAGTGCAACGCGGCGCCAACGTCGCTTGCCGTAGTCGCGCCCGACCAGATGACGATACCGACTGAGCTGGCGGCAAGGCTTTCGTTCCCGGACGGGACGGAAACGGACGTGAGCGACGGCCTGACATGGAGCATCGTCTCGGGGACGGCGGCGACGATAACGGGGGACGATATCCTGTCGCCCGTCGAAGGTGCTTCTGGTGACGTGACCGTACGCTGCGAAGGGTATTTCTGGAACGCGCTCTACACGGCGACAAAAACGATTCGCATCATCGACGGCGTTGTTGCCACAGAACTTGTCATAGAAGGGCCGAGGACTATCGACCTGTACAATGTCGACGGAGCGCAGTTTTCCGCAAATGCAGTGCTCTCGGACGGGTCGAAGGTGGAAGTGCCGGTCAGCTGGAAAGTCACCGAGGCAAAATCGACGAACTGCACCATGTCGGCGGAGGGATATCTTTCCTTCAAGAGGGGCGCATACAGCGAAGAGTCCCTGGTAAGGCTAACTGCCAGTTACGGCAATCAGTCCGCCGTTGCCGACGTCACGGTATGGGGGACGTGCGTCAAGGTCAAGAAGTACACGCTTTCTGACATGTGCGCATGGCCGGGGAAGACGGTATCGTTGACAATCGACCAGGTTCAGTGGTGGCGGCATGGCGGCTGGGAAGAACCGACGGACGATTTCGCCGGAGTTGGGGTTTACTGGTATGGCTATGTCGGCAGCACCTATATTAGAGGTTCCGACGGCACGTCTCGGACGGTTTCCATTGCCATGCCGAGCGACGTGAGCGTCGAGGCCGATTACGTTAGGTTCTATCTTGAGACATACGGCAGATCTTCGGACGGCACACTTGCCGGCAGCTGGATTTATCCGCGTGTCCAGTATGTCTCCGCTGCGCCTTCGCAGATGGTGGAGGTTGCTTTTTACGGCAACGGCGGCGAACCGCAGCAGCAGACCGCAAAGTATGCAGCAGGTCATCCATACGGTGCGTTCCCTGAAGCCCGCAAGACAGGTCATTATTGCAAGTGGTACACGGCCGCCAAGGGCGGAATTCCGATAACGGTTTCGTCAAACTGCGTTTCATCGGTTACGCAGCTCTATGCGCAGTGGTATCAAAAGTACTGCTACGTCTCTTATGATGCCAATGGCGGCAGCGGCTCGATGTCCAGTTCGTGGTTCTACTACGACTCGCCTGCGAACCTTCGCACCAATACGTTCGTGAAAGCAGGCGCGATGTTCGCCGGCTGGGCAACGTCTCCGGACGGACCGGTCCTGTATCAGGACGGAGCGGAGTTCCATTTCCTTTCCGATGACAATGAAAGCCTGCCCCTTTACGCCGTATGGGTTGATGACGGCTACAAGGTCGTGTTCGACGCGAACGGCGGCACGGGCGAGATGACGCCGCAGATGTGCAATGTTGGAACATGCCACTCGCTGAAGCCGGCGACTTTCACCCGTCGCGGCGCGACTTTCGCCGGCTGGTCGCGCACTCCTGGCGGCAAGGTGGAATTCACCGACGGCGGCGAGGTCTGCAACCTCGCCATGTCCTGCGGCGAGACAGTCACGCTCTATGCCGTGTGGAACCTTCCCGCAGTGACGGCGATCGACCTGTCTGGGCCGGACGTCGTCGACCTCTACGACGTCGAGTCGGCGCAGTTCACTGCGACGTGCCGGCTCGCGAACGGAGACACGGTGGATGTTGCGCCGAAGTGGACGATTGAGGAGACCGCAGTCACCAACGCGATTGTATCGCCCGAAGGCCTTGTCACGTTTCCCAACCCAGAGAAATACCGCAAGGCGTCCAGGCTCAGGGTCACTGCGGAGTGCAACGGCGTGTCCGCGTCGAAGGAAGTCGACGTGTGGGGGTGGAGCGCCTCGCTGTCGTCCTGGACTTCGCCGCAGCGCTCCGTATGGCCGGGGCAGACGCTGAAGGTCGTCCCGCAGTCTGTGACATGGTGGCGGCACGGCGTGACAGAAGAGCCGACAGCGGATCTGGACGGCGTGGACTTCAGAATCACCTACGGTTACATAAACAACACGTATCTCAGCTCCGCTGGCGCGACTTCCGGTGCAGACGGCCTTGCGTTGCCGATTCCATCAAGCGTATCCGAATCGGAAGGCCGTTGCTATGTTCGCGTCGAAGCTGAGGCTGTTAGACTTGGGCATGCCAGCGCCAGGTATTCTTACCATTACTTCAAGTACTTGCCCTCTGCTCCGGCGCAGACGGTCGACGTGACGTTCGTTGCGGACAGAGGCGAGCCGGCCGTGCAGACGGCGAAGTACGCCGTGGGCTATACGTACGGCTATCTTCCGGAGGCGGCGCGCACCGGGTACTATTGTTATTGGTACACGGCGGCGGAGGGCGGGACGGGAGTGACGGATTCCTCGTACTGCCTGGCCTCGGCGTCGCGGCTCTACGCACGGTGGAACCCGGTATCATACTTGGTTACATACGACGCCAACGGCGGCAGCGGCTCGATGGACAGTCAGTGCAACAGGTGGTTCCACTACGACATGCTTGGGACGTTGAGCGCAAACAAGTTCACGAAGGACGGTGCGATGTTCGCCGGCTGGGCGATGACGCCGGACGGCCCCGTCGTCTACCAGGACGGCGCGAAAATCCTCAATCTTTCCAGCGTCTATGCCGAGATAATCCTTTACGCCGTCTGGAATACGAACTGCTACACCGTCGCATTCGACGCAAACGGCGGTTCGGGAAGCATGACGAGTAAAATGGTTGCCATCGGATCATGCCTTACGCTGCCTGACTGCGCTTTCACGCGCACGGGCTATGCGTTTGCCGGCTGGGCGGAGACTGGCGACGGCGGCGTTAAGTTCACCGACAGGGCGCAGGTGTGCGACCTCACATCTTCGCCCGGCGCCACCGTCACGCTCTATGCGGTGTGGTCGGCGAACAAGTACTCTGTCACCCTGAACAGGCAGAGCGGAAGCGGTGGCACGGAAAGCGTGACGGCCACCTACGGCAGCGCAATGCCGCCAATAACCGTGCCGACGCGTTCCGGCTATGCGTTCGGCGGGTACTACACGTCCACAGGCGGCAGCGGAACGCAGTACTACACGGCTGCGGGGGCGAGCGCGAGGACATGGGACAGGACGAGCTCGACGACGCTCTATGCGAAGTGGACGAAGAACGAGTCGCCTGAGCCGTCGCCTGAGCCATCACCCGAGCCGTCACCAGAGCCATCACCTGGTCCGTCGCCCGAGCCATCACCCGGTCCGTCGCCCGAGCCGTCGCCCGGTCCGTCACCTGAGCCGCCTGCACCAGCGACGTACACCGTCACGTACAGTCCCGGAGTCTTCGGCATGGAGTCGGAGCAGGCGGTGACGAAGACGGAAGGCGTTGCGCTGACGCTGGCGGACGCCATCTTCACGCGCATCGGCTACGTGCAGACCGGCTGGGCGACCAAGGACGGCGGCAGCAAGGCTTACGTCCTCGGCGCGTCCTATACGGCGAACGCCGCGATCACGCTCTATCCATACTGGAAGCCAGCATACACGGTGACGTACAAGCCAGGCGCCTACGGCATGGAGTCGGAGCAGACGGCGACGAAGACGAAGGACGCGGCACTTGTGCTGGAGAGTGCTCTCTTCACGCGCGACGGCTACGCGCAGACAGGCTGGGCGACGAGCGACGGCGGAGCGAAGGCGTATGACCTTGGCGCGTCCTATACGGCGAACGCCCCCATCACTCTCTACCCTTTCTGGACGAAGAATGAAATACCCGTGCAGCCGCCGGCGCCGGTAGCAACGACTTGCACCGTCAAGTTCAACGCCAACGGCGGCAGCGTGTCGCCTGCATCGCGCAATGTGACGAAAGGCAATGCCGTCGGCACGCTGCCCAAGGCGACGAAGAAGGGCTACACGCTCAAGGGCTGGTACACGAAGAAGAGCGGCGGGTCGAAGATAAAGACCTCTACCAAAGTGACGAAGAATGTCACGTACTACGCTCGGTGGACTGCGAACAAGTACAAGATCAAGTTCGACAAGAACGGCGGCAAGGGCAAGATGAAGACGCTTTCCGCAACCTACGGCAAGAGCGTAAAGCTGACGGCCAACGCCTTCAAGAAGTCGAAGTACAAGTTCGCGGGCTGGGCGAAGGCGAAGAACGGCAAGGTCAAGTACAAGAACAAGGCGAAGGTGAAGAACCTGACGTCCAAGAACGGCAAGACCGTGACGCTCTACGCCGTGTGGACGAAGTCGAAGTGACGGTCCGTGAGTCGCCGTTTCTGCCTGATTGCGGCGCAGGTGGGTGTTTGGTATAATCTTGCCATGCAAAGTGAATACGAGCTGGCGGGAATCGAGACCATCGCGCGCGGCGTCGCGCTGTCGGACGGGAGGCTTCTACTCTGCCGCGCGAAGGGCAGCGCAACGTCATACCTGCCCGGCGGACACATCGAGTTCGGCGAGACGGGGCGCGAAGCCCTTGTCCGCGAAGTCCGCGAGGAGCTTGGCGTCGCGGCGAAGGCCGGGCGTTTCCTCGGCGTCGTGGAGAACTCCTTCATGCAGCACGGACGCCCCCACGCCGAGATAAACCTGGTGTACGAGCTCGCCTTCGACGAGCCGCTCGGCGAACCGAGGAGCGTCGAGGACTGGATCTCGTTCGAGTGGTGCGAGCTGTCGCGCCTGGGCGAGGCGGGGCTTTTGCCGGAGGCGTTCCGGCGGCTGGGGACTGATCCGGGCGCTCGCTTCGAGCCGTGACGCCGCCACATTTGGTATAATACTGGCGTGCTGGCGATAGACATAATCAGCGTGCAGCCGAAGATGTTCGTCGGCTTCTTGGCGGAGTCCATCGTGGCTCGCGCCGTCCGCAAGGGCGTGTGCCGCCTGAACGTCGTCGACCTGCGCGATTTCGGCGAGGGCCGCTGGCGCAAGGTAGACGACCGCCCCTACGGCGGCGGGCCGGGAATGCTGATGAAGTGCGGCCCGTGGTTCGCCGCAGTGGAGTCGGTGACGTCGCCGGACGAAACGCCGCCGCCGCGCATCGTGATGACGTCGCCGTCCGGGCGCCGCTTCACGCAGCGTGACGCGGAGTCGCTGGCGGCGGAGCGTCACGTCGTCTTCATGTGCGGACACTACGAGGGTTTTGACGCTCGCATCGAGACACTTGCGACGGACATGTTTTCCGTTGGCGACTTCGTGATGACGGGCGGCGAGCTCGCCG
>JAFRDO010000064.1 GCA_017403825.1 Kiritimatiellia bacterium | reverse complement strand
TGCGCGAGCGTCAAAATTCTGCCGGGGCGCCCGCGAAATGCGGGTCGGGCGAGCAGGTCGGGCCAAGGACTGCAGTCGCGCTGAAACCCTCGACGGCCCTATCCGGCGGAGAGATCCTTTAAAAAATGGAGATGCGCCCGCTAATTCGCGTCAATCTACGGCATCGTCTTCATGCCGTTCTGAACAACACAGCGGCAAAGCCACGCCGCCGAAGGCCCGCCCTTCAGAGCAAGTCGAGCGGGACTTTGCGCGGCGCACCGGGGATGTCGGCGACGAAGCGCGGCAGCGCGAGTCCGCCTATGCGCTCGGCGCAGTACCGTTCAATCTCCTTCGCGCGGGCAAGCGGCACCCGGAAGCGCTCCAGTCCCGCAACAGGGTCGCACTGGAACACGTAGTACGGACGTATCCGTGCCGCAGAAAGCGCCCGCAGGAGCGCCAGCATCTTCCGCGGCGTGTCGTTGACCCCCTTCAGCAGCACAGTCTGCGACGAGACGGGAATGCCGCGCGTGACGAGCCTCGCCGCCGCCGCGCGCGCCACCACAGCCTCCGCCGCAGTGTTTATGTGAACGTTCGCCCATACCTTGCCTGACTTCGCAAGCATGCGCGCCAGCCGGTCGGTTACGCGCGACGGACGCGAAACCGGGGCGCGAGTGCAAATGCGGATAACCTCAACCTGCGGAAGCGCCGCGAAAGCATCAACCAGTTCCGCTACTCTTGCGTCCGGCAACATCAGCACATCACCACCGGAGAGCAGCACATCTCTCACCTTGGGGTGCCTCCGCACGTAGGCAACGCAACGTGCCAGATCCTCAGGAGTTTCAACGGTCGGCGTCCGGCCTAGTATCCATCGCCTCGTGCAGTGTGCGCAGCGCTCAAAGCAACGGTCAGTCGTCATGATCAACACGCGGTCGGGGAACCGCTGCTTCAGTCCCGGTGCCTTCTGGGCTGCAGTCAGTTCGCCAAAAGGATCTTCGACGAACGCCCCAACTGTCTTCGCAACACTCATTCGTCGAACAGCGACGACGGTATGAAACATGAGGCGAGGGCGTGATTACGCACGGTCTTGACCGTCACGTGAATGTCCCGTCCGCGGAAATTCTTGAATGCGTCTGACCATGCGCCGGACAGCCGAAGCGTTAGCACGCCTGCATCGGAGAGGTAGTCCGTCACTGTCATCTCCCTAGGACTGTATCGTATGCCCGTACCAAGCGCCTTAGACAAGGCCTCCTTCGCGCACCAGAACTTGATTACCGCCTGCGAGGCGTTTGCGGCCTGCGCGGCAAGCTCAAGCTCCTCCGGCAAGAAGACGCCGGAGGCGAATTCCTCCGATAGGTCTCGGTCGATCGACTCCACGTCCACCCCGACGCGGGCGTTCGCCGCGGCAACCGCCACGACGAACTTTGCGGTATGGGCAATGGCGATGTCGAGCTTGGTCGAGAGGAAGTCGCTCCAGGCACCAAGCGCATGCGGCTTGCCGGAGCCATCAGCCCAGATGCGGACGTCTGCGTCGCTCCATCGCGCCTGGTAATATGTGGTGAGAAAACGACGGACGGCCTCCTTGGCGGCTATGCGCCCGAACAGCCATTCGGTGAGTCGAGAGGCGGAGCCAGTCATCTCCGCAAATTCCTTGCGCTCCGCGGCATCAAGAGCAACATGCGAAAGAGCCTTGAGCCAAAGATTCTCATTCCTCTCGAAGACCACGTATGGAACATCGGTGATGAACGCCGACGACACATCGGTCGCAGGTTCGCCGAGAACCTCCTGGCCGAGCGGAGCTGTAAGGAACGTCATAGCCGGCTGGAGAATCATCTGCCGATATTCCGCAGGCATTCGCTCTATCTGTTCCTCCAGCCCTGAGACGGCCATAAGCTCGTTGCCGTTGCCGTCCGTGACAGAAATGTCGCATATCTGGCTCTTGGGCGTCACTCCCGAAAGACGCAGGTAGCAGCGCAACCGGGCGCCCTCGCCCGGCATCGGGCCGCCGAACGAGAGACGGCGCAAACGGAACGGCAATGAAAACGCACCGACAAGACGCTCGTGGCTGCGCCAGAGCATGAAGCCGCTGGTTACGATCTCCAGCAGAAGCGGGTTCACCACCCACATCGGGAAGCGCGTGAACGACACGTTTCCGGCGAGAGGCGGTACGGACACTTCGTAGTTGATTCCGCTTTCGCTCCATGCTTCGACGAACTGAATGCCACGCAGGCGCCGTCCGAAGCAGATGCGAGATGGATAGACGTCGCGTCCCGACCAGTGGACGCTCCTAGGTCTTGCCAGAGGCGGGATCACTGCCGGCTTCGGCGGCGGCGGCACGTCCGACAGGGCGCACGTCGCCTCCATCACCGGCAAGGTGTACGCACTGTTCGGCGAGTCGTCGCGTATCTGGACCTTGACGGCATGTTCGCTAGGATCGTGCGCCGCCACACGCTCGGCTCGCACGAACAGCCGAATCTCGCCCTTGACGAAAGGAGCCATGCGCCGGCAGTTGAGATCTTCGATGCGCAGGAGATGAAGGTTGGGCACGACGAACTCGGCGACCTCGGCCATGATCTCGGCGCCAACGGAGAGCGTGAGAAGAATCAGCCCCTTGAGATTGGGGTCGGAATAGCTGAGCTGGCTCGTGCCGAGCGCGTAATCGCCGAGGAACGGCAGTTCCGAGAGGCGGAACAACTTCGTCATCTCGACCGAAACGCCGGGGTTCGAATTCATCACGTCGGCGTCGGACACGAGCGGGTTCATCGCACCGAAGTCGAACTGACGCTGGCGTCGCGCCTGCTGCGCGATGGCCGCCGCCCTCGCCGCCGCCTTCGCGCCGCGTCCGCGCGGCTCCTCGATGAAGGAGGTGCCGGGCAGCATCGTGCTGCCGTCGGAAAGCAGCGTCAGGCGCGGGAAGGAGCGCGACAGGCGCATCTCTGAATCCTTGCGGACCTCAAGCGAAAGCGCAGCGTCAAAGTCGAGCTCGCGGGCGCCGCGCCGCCGGAAAGTCTCGGAGATGTCCATCTGCGCACCAAGGGCCACAAGCTGCCCGATGGCGTGCTGAGTCTGGAGAAGGCCGCGGCGGTGGATCGAGTCGAGGGCGATTGCCGCGTGCTCCTCGTCGCGCAGGGTGTCGCCGACTGCGGCGGTCAGCAGTCCGCGCGGCCCGACCTCAAGGAACACGCGGTAGCCGTCGGCGTACATGCGCCGAATGGTATCCACAAACCTTACCGGACGCGCCCAACGCCCGGCTATGTCCTCGCGCGCCGCACGGAGGCGGGAGGGAAGGCGGTCCGCCGTCGCGCAGGAGTACACGTCGATGTCAGGCGCGTTCCGCATCCAGCCCGCAGCGAACTTTCGGATCGCCGGAACGAGCGACTCGCACATCGGCGTGTTGAAGGGACGGTCGAGCGCAAGGCGCATGGCGCGCACTCCTGCCGCCGCAAACGCGGCCAAAGCCTCGTCGGCGAAATCACGCTCGACGGCGTAGGTCTTGTAGCGCGGCGAAAAGTCCACCACAAGCGTAACCTTGCCGGGCGGAAAGCCGGACACGACGGACTCTACCTCTTCGGGATGACGCGTCAGGACCGTCACCATTGCAACCTCCGGAAGGCCTCCGTGGTTGACGGCTTTGTGCACGATTCGGTAGATGTCGGATATGACGCGCATCCGGTCGGGGCGCGACGGCTTGGCGCCGGCGGCACCAGAACGCATCATGGCCGCAAGGTCGCCGCCAGCGAAGCCAACCACGCCGTCGGGCGAAAGGCCGAACGACGCCAGCAGGCTGGTGAGCGCCATGCAGCCGGCGTATGTCGAGACGAGCGCCTGCGCATACGCGCCAGACTTGTAGATGTCGGCATCGTGACGGTAATATGGCGCCGGCGGAAAGATGAACGAAGACGGAGTGAACTCGGCGTCGCCAACAAGCGCTTCCTCTAGCTCGTCGAACGCCGCGCGGCACTCCGGGTAAGCGATGGCCAGGTCGCGAAGCATGTCCGGATAGAAGCTCATGACGCCAGGATAGACGAACGCAAGGCGTCCGCGCCCTTCTCCAAGCAGCCTGTCGCGGAAATAGTATGTTCCGCTCTTGTCGCGGATGCGACGCACGGAGCCGCACGACAGGCGATGCACTGCCGAGACGAGGCGTGCGCGCAGCGATGCAGTGTCAGGCGCGATCACCGCGAGGGTGCATTCGCCCCGGCGCAACGCGCAGGTGCAGGCTACGTCAGCGAGCGACACATCGGGAACGCGATCGAGGAACCCGACCAGCCGGTTGGCCTCGGCCACAAGCGACGCCTCGTCCGCCGCGCTGACCAGCACAAGTTCCGTCATGCGCGGTCCTCCGGCTCTTCTTCAAGTATGATTACGGCGGCACGCCCCGCTTCGGACGTTGTACCAACCGGATTTACGGTGTCAAAGTTCGCGCCCATGACGGCGGCACGGCGGGGACTTGCGCTGTCGCCGGTGATCCACGGACGCTCCTCGTTCAGTATGTAGACGCTTGAAGTAAGGTTCGATACGAAGTCCGCCGTCTGCCCCGACGGAACCTGCGGCGGCAACACGCGGTGCGCAAGTGCGAGCGCGGCCTTGACGACGCCAGCTGCCATTGACGCGCGCAGGGTGTGGCCTATGTTACCCTTGACGGACCCGACGCCGACGAGCGGCATTCCGGGACGATGCTCGCCCCACAGCCGCTGGATTGCGTCAAGCTCGCGGCGCTCCGCCGCCGGAATGCCCGTGCCATCCGCCTCGATTAAGCCGATCGTATGCACAGGTACCCCTGCGCTATTCGTCGCCTCGGCGAAAACCGAGGACAAGTCGTCTTCCTCGCCGTGGCCGATGGCGACAGACCTCACAAGCGCGTATATCCGGTCGCGGTCACGAAGAGCATCAGCGCGGCGCTTCAGCACGAAGAACGCCCCTCCCTCGCCAGGAAGAGTGCCGTCCTGATCCCTGGCGAACGGATGGAGCTCGCGCCGCCGCGAGAACGGGACCTCGCCCGACACCCCCTCGATGTAGGCCCGGTTGTACGGCGGCGTGAACGCACCGGCGAGCGCCACGTCAGCGCGGCCGGACACAAGGTCGTCGACCGCAGCGGCAAGCGTGGCAGCACCGGTCAGCATGCCGGCGTCCATGATCGTCGCCGCTCCGGAAAAAGAGCACTCGCGGGCGATCCAGGAGGCGAACCGGTAGCCGGCTCCCATCAGGAACGATGCGGCATTCGGCGACGGCAGGGACTCCACGAGCTTCGACTTCACCGATGCCATGGCCTCCTCGGGTGCGTTCGGGAAGAACCGGCGAATGATGTCCAGCGTCTGGTCTAGGAACGACGTGTGCTGAAGCCAGTTTACCGTAGAGGCGTTGAACGGCGGCGCGTAGCCGACGCGCACGGTGCCCCGCACCGCAGGCTTCGCATGGGGCTTCATCAAGGCGTCGCCGAGCGCGTCGAAAGCGAGCTGCGTTGCGAAGTAGAGGTCCTGGTTCTCGCCTGCGTTTACCTGCCTGGGAAAGTTCTGCGCCGACGGCACGCAAGCGTACAGGTCGCCCAGCTGCCCTATGCTCGCCGGGTACGGACGCGCAAACACACCGGTCTGTCCAAACGGCATTTCCGCTTCCGGTCCTGGCGGCGTGAGCAGCACCTTGCGCTCGCGTATGGCGCTCCAGAACGCCGCAGGCGAGTTCACCCCGGCGAACCGGCAACTCATGCCGACGATCGCTATCGGATTCTCCATCTTGAAACAAGGAAATTATACCATATTACCATATCACATCGCCGCCATAGACTTCGATTTCGTCGCAGAAGCAGTATTTGGACTGCGTTGCGGTGAATCTCACGTATCGGCCACGGCATGGCATGTCAAAGCTGTACGCACGATAGACATGGTATGCGCCGTATGCGGGAAGCGGACGCTCCTTCGTCGCCTTCTCAAGCAGGTCGCCCACAGTCCGCCAATTCCTCCCGTCAAGGCTCACTTCCACCTTGATGCTGCGAGGGAACGTAACTTCCGCAACCCCTGCCCCCGTATTCCACGAGAACCCCGATATCCGCTCCTCCTTGCCAAGATCAAGCGTCGCTGTGAACGCCTCTTCCCCTCCACTGTTCGCCTTCCAGCCGACGGCGCTCCTGTCAGTCCACATCGTGCCCTTCGCAACGCATTTCCCGTCCGTCAGTTGCGTTACGTCATCTTCGCCGACGGTCAGCTTGTAGTTCGGCTCAGGCGAGAACGTGCAAGGTTTTCCGCGCGCAACGTTCTCGGTGTAGGTCTGGATCATGCGGTCGAGCTTCCAGCGGATCTGCTCCGGTCCGCCAACGTACTCCATCGACGGTTCCCAGCCGAGACGCGAATCCGCCTCCACGAGCGGCAGCGCGGCCTTGGCGTTGGCGTATTCCTTCTTCGCCCATTCCAGCACGCCTGCCTTGTCGCCGGCGCGATGCGCG
This sequence comes from Kiritimatiellia bacterium, assembly GCA_017403825.1. Classification (GTDB taxonomy): domain Bacteria; phylum Verrucomicrobiota; class Kiritimatiellia; order RFP12; family UBA1067; genus UBA1067. The sequence continues at coordinate 63,855 of JAFRDO010000064.1, read as the reverse complement.
ATGGCGCCGTGCTTCACGTTGATCGCCGTGATCACGGTACGCTGCATGTACCGCCCCAGACCCGCCATGCGCCGCGCCCTCTCCGCCCGTTCCGGAGGCAGGGAGGCAGCGATCGAATCGAAGATGTCCGCGCCCTTCCCCAACGCCACGCGCATGTCTTCCAGGAGCTCAAGCTCCTTGTTCATCTTCTCCACGTCCAGCTTGCCGACTTCGCCCAGCTCCGGATTGTAGCTGCTCTTGTCAAGGTAGTTGTAGCGGGCGATGTTCTTGTTCGAAGCATGGCGCGAAATCGGGAATTCGCCGTTCGAAATGTGCTTGCCTCCGAAATTGTACGGGTAGGACGGGCCGGTGCGGAACGGTCCGTACTGGTTGACGTCGCTCGCCACGTAGTCGCGCGCCGTGTCGCTCCAGAGCTTCCAGGCCTCGATCGCGCGCCCGGCGTTCGCCGCGCCGAAGTCGCGCGCCGCAATCATGCGCAGATGCGTATCGAACGGAATGCCGCCCTCGGTGAACGCCTCCTTCTCCAGCTCGCTCACGAACGACGGCCACCAACCGTAGTGGTGACATTCCATCAGCCCAGAAAGGCCCCAGTCTTTCTGGGCCTTCACGATGCCGTCGTAGCGGCGCTTCCACTGAAACGGACACGGCTGGTAGGGAGCCGAGCCGTAGTCCCACGTCACGCCACCCGTGTTGGACATCGAATAGAGTTTCAATCCCCTCTTGTGCGCCCTCTCCGCCTCGCTCGCGAAGTAGCGGCCTGGGCCCTCGAATGAGAGCGAGTAGTCCGCGCTCGGCGCATTCAGCCCGTTGCGCTTCTCCTGCGGCTCGAACATCTCGAACGTCGCCATCAGCACGATGTCCTTCGGCAACGCATCGATCAGCTCCATGCGCGGCTGGACGGGCTGGCGGCCCCAGTTGTACGACCAGAACACGATCTCCATGCCCTTGCTGTGCGCGTCGATGGACGCCTTGACCGCCTTTACCCAGTCAGGGTAGTCGCGACACGGCCACCAGCCAGCCGTCGGGCGCTTGTCGCCGGGAATCCTGTTGTTCCACGTGCGCGGCTGGGCGCGCTCGTCCTTCGTCGGGAACTGGCAGCTCTCGCCCACGAACACGATGCCCTTCGCCTCCGGATAGGCGGCGGCAATGCGCCCGTAGGCGGCGTCAAACTTCGCCTTCGCGTCTGGATCGTCAGGGTGGAAGAAAGCAACAACGTAGCTGTAGAGGTAAGTGTCCAGCCCGTATCGCTTCGCGCGGCGGATCACGTCGCGCACGTCCTGATAGTTCGCGCCCTTCGTCTTGTCAACGTCCTTCACGAAGATGACGATGGCGTCCATGCCAACATGGGCGATTTGCGCGAGGTGCGCATCGGGAAACACGTCCACCGCCCAGCCGGAATGCGTCATGCGAGGCGAGAACATCGAACAGCGGTTCTCCACGCCATTCTTCAGGAACGGCGCGCCGCGGAGGTTCATTATGTCTTCAAGATGATAGAGCGCCTGAGCCGCCGCGCGCGAATCCGCCGCAGTCACCTTCACGCCGTCGCCAGTCTCGACGCGGTACGCCCGCGCAGGCAGGTTGCCGTCGAGCGAGATCGTAACCGTTCCCTTGCCGCCGCGCGCGAACCGTGCACTCACCCCCATCGACACGTCGAGGTAGTCGCAAAAGTCCTTCGCCGCCAGCGCCAGCACCTCATCGACAGACGCCGGCACGTTCACCATCGCACCGTCAGCGAAGACAAACTCGTCCGCCGTAGGCTTCGCCGCCGGATCGCGCCTTCCGGCCTCATGCACGATTTCCAGCCGCTTGCGAAAATCGTACGGCGCCTCCGTTGCTGTCTTGCAGCTGTCGGCAAAAGCCGCCAGACCCAACACCGCGCCGAATGCGCAAACAGTCATCGATGATGCTTTCATGCTACAGATTTCCTTTGATTTTCTTGCGAACCAGTTTCAATCGTAGAACACTTCCGATGCAGAAAAGAGACGAGCAGCGGACAACCGATAGCGGTGACAATGATTGCCGCCGTAATCTGCGCCGTTGCGGTTTCGGCCACGGCCAGCAGGGAGGAATCGACTGCCGCCACTGCAAGAGGCGTAGCCGCCGCATTCCCCGCCGTGGTACCGATGGCCGCGCCGACTTCAGGGTGGCGAATGCGGAGAATCCTGTATACGATGTATCCGCCAATGCCTGTGATCGCGAGACAGCCCACTCCAAGCAGAATGCCGGACGCCCCCGCCTTTACCAGATTGAGTATGTTCAGCCCGGCGCCAAGCGGAAAGGCAAAGAACGGGATAAGCAGCGTCGCACCGGGCTCGCAGAAGCGGCGTATGTCCTCGTCAAGGTTGCCAAGAATGCAGCCCGCGACGACCGGAATGATGCAGCCTAGCAGAACCGACAGCGGAATGTTCGCCGCGCCTGCCGCACCCAGGGCCAGCATCGTGAAGAACGGTCCGTCGTTTATCGAGAGGATTGAGACCGCGCCCACGTCGGTGGCGTCTCCGTACTCGCCGGCGAGCGCCGCGTAGAGGCCGCCGTTGGAATTGACGAGCGCCGCCACGATCGCCAGCGTGGAAAGGCCGAGAAATCCAGCTTCGCCGAACAGCCACCCGCACAGAAGCCCGACAGCCGTGCCGAGCCCAACCTTCACGAGCGTGAGCACCACGCCCTTGTACGCCGCAACGCCCGCCTTGCGGAAGTCTATCGTCGTGGCGTTGCAGAAGATGAATGCGGACAGCAGCGGCATCGCTCCGGACTTCCAGAGATACGTCGTGAACGTGCCGTCAAACTTTTCCCATATGCCGCCGCAAAACGTGTTCACGAGCGCACCAAGGATCAGCGGCACCACCATCAGTCCGCCGGGGATCCTCTTTACCGTAGCCAGGATTTTCATGCCGGAACCGAAGCTTCCCTGACGATGACGGAAACGCCGTCAGGTATGACAGTCACCTTGTAGTCTGGCCGTCCGACGAGAGACTTTGCGATATCCATCGCCTCAGCCGCGCCGTGGGCCGGAATCATGTGCAAGTCGCGCACGATCTGGTCGTCGCAGTCCGACACGTATACGACACGCGCCTTGAGCAGCACGCGCGCAAGGATCTGCGATTGCCACTGGTCGATGATGGTCTCTTCCGGACGGCGCGAGAGGAACGTGCGCATCATCCGTCCAATGTCAGGCTCGTCGCGGAACGTGCGATGGAAGCTTGCGCCGCCATGTCCGTCCTGGGACTTCGCGAACATCACGATCACGCCGCCTTTCTTTACCGTAGCCTCGGCTGCGGTCATGCCCTTCACTGCCTGGTAGATGTTCTGGTCAAGGGGATAACCGCCGTTAGTGGAGATGGCGATGTCGGCCGGAATCGCGTCCACCTGGCACTTTGCGGCGAGGAACTCCCGTCCGGCCCGGTGGGCGGCCTCGCAGTCGCCGGACACGCAGAAGATCGGGTCGTGCGCGGCGTCAATCACCACGTTGACCACGAACGCTAGCTTCGCCGCGCGCGCCGCGAACAGCATGTCCTCGTGCACCGGGTTCCCGTCCAGGATGCCCGTCCGCGCCTTCGAATGCGCGATGAAGCCGGAGTTGTGGTTGTACATCACCGTGGCCCGGCTCGCGATCCCCGGGAGGACGCTCTTCCGTCCGCCGGAGAACCCGGCGAAGAAATGCGGCTCTATGAAACCCTCCGCAACGAGAAGGTCGGCCTCGACGGCAAGCCTGTTCACGACCAGGTCGCCGCCGGACGGCAGCCTGCCGATGTTGACGAGGTTCGCCGCGTCGTCGCAGTCATGTATCACGATGCGCTCCCGCGCCGTTATCTCGTCGCCGAACTTCGTCGCCAGCTCGTCGCGTGTCGTGGTGCGGTGAAGCCCCGTCGCCACAAGGAGCGTGATGTCGGCGGACGGATTGCCGGCGCGTATCTCGGCCAGCATCTGCGGCATGATCACGCGGCTCGGCACCGGACGCGTATGATCGGAGGCGATGACTACGATCTTCCGCTTCCCGGCCGCAAGCTCCCGGAGGCGGGGCGTGCCGATCGGGTGCTCCATCGATGCGCGCACGAGCGCCGCGCCGTCCATCGGCGGCTTGTAGCCGTGTATGCCCGAGCGCAACACGCCCGCAAGGTGTTCATCCTCGATCTCTACGGCAACCGATTCCCTGCCGTACGGCAAAAGTATCTTCTCCATTGTCACGCAAACGGCTCCTTACCGAAGTCCAGCGCGGCAGGCAAGGCGCAGACCGACGGCATCGAATTGTCCATCCGGCACATTGCGGCCACGCGCAGCCATGCGCTGATAGTTCGCCGAATTGTTGAAGGCACCGTCACGCCGCGCATGCAGTTCGGCCACCGTGGTATTCACCGCCCCGTTCAACGCCGTGATGTCAACGGCGAACCAGTCCAGGCTCCATTCGATCACGTTCCCGTGCATATCGTACAAGCCCCAGGCGTTCGGCGCGTACGAGCCAGCCGGTGCGGTTCCGATCGCCGAACCGCCGTTTTCCTTATAGCGCCCCAGACGATCGAGATTCGCGTCCGCGGAAGTCGAGGCAAGGATCTTCGATCCGTCGTTCCAGCAGCCCGTCTTCCATGTTTCACAGCCCGTCTGGAGTCCGGCACGGCAGGCAAACTCCCACTGCGCTTCGCTCGGCAAGTCGAAATCGACCTGCGTCCGGGTGCGCAGCTTGCCGAGGAACGACTCTCCGTACGGATCGTTCGGCCAATCGTAGCTGGCATAATCCGCCGCCGTAGCCGTCTTGGTCGCCGACACACGAATCTCATTGTAGGACACCCTTTCCACCGGGCGCGTGGCACCTGTCCATTTGGCAGGGTTAGACCCCTTAATACTCTCCCACTGTCCTTGCGTCACCTCGAACACCCCAATATAGTAGTCGTTGGTGAGCGTCACCTCATGCGGCGTCTCCGTATCTTTGAGCTCGTCATTCGGTTCACGACCTTTTTCCTGAGCCCAACTTCCCATCGTCCATGTCACGTTCTTGGCGTCGATGCGGCGCATCACAATGGAGGTCGTACGATAGGCAGGATTTGCGAGAAGCCCGCCCGGCAAGTCGTTCGTGGAGATGTAGTAGCGCACGTTGTCGCCCGCCGCTTTTGTCAGATCCACCACCATGTAATCCGGCGTGTGATCTGGCGCCCATGCGGTCAGGACGGCCCGAATGCCGCCGGTTGGAACAATTCGGTCGGGCCAGTCGCGCCGCGCCAGCCATGTGATCGTATGGCTCCCATTGCCGGAGACCATCTTGTTCACGTCTCCGGAAACGCGCTGCATGTTGTCTGCGCCGATAGACGCCCACACGTTGCCCGTCACGTTCGTTTCGATATCGAGCGTGACAACGGCCGGCGCGTTGGCAAGCGTATAGGTTATTGTGACCGTGCGCGTGCCGGACGGTTGTGACATCACCACGTTCCCTACTTCCGGCACGGCGGCGGACAGCATAGAGCCCGCAAGGGCAACACCAACAGCAATCATCATCTTCTTCATGACCAGATTCCTTTCTTACTGTCGCTTACTTCAGTCCCGCCCGGCACGCCAACCTGAATCCGATGAACTGATGCTGAAAACCCGGAGCATTGCCCGTTCGCGCCGCAGAACGGAGATGCACGGCAGCATCACTGCCTAACCCACTGCGACGGACGCGGTTCGTTTGCTGTACAGTCACCACTGAACCGTCAGTACCCGTAAGGTCAGCCTTGTACCAGTCGAGACACCACTCACCTACATTTCCGTGCATATCGTAGAGTCCCCAATCGTTTGGCGCGTATGTGCCACAAACTGCGGTACCAATAGATGCCGGACAATTTGCGAAGCCCATATTGCTTGCCGTCGTATTATTGCCGCCATTCTGGTTATGCCGTCCAGGAGCCGTGCTGGCCAAAGTCGAAGACGTGTAGGCAACACCGTTGTTCCATTCGTTGTCGCCATGTTCGGCACGACAGGCATACTCCCATTCCGCATCGCTCGGCAGATCGAAGTCGATATCCGTCTTCTGGCGCAGCAGATCGAGATAGGAGCCGGTGTACGGCGGTTCCGGCCATTCCTTCGCATTGGCGTTGGCAGACGTGCTGTTCGCCGCCATGCGAATCTCGTTGTAGCATACATACTCCACAGGACGCATCGCCCGATATCCGCAGAGGTTGAACTTCGCCGCATCCGGACGCGCCGTCTGCACGAGCGTCCACTGCGTCTGCGAAACTTCAAACACTCCAATGTAATAGTTGTTCGTGAGCGTGACCTGATGACGGATTTCCTGCGACCCAGTCGTACGTCCGCCATCCCCATTGCTGCTCCCCATCCACCATGTCACGCCCTTGGCGAGAATCTTGCGCATCACGATGGACGTGGTGCGATACTTGCGGTTTGCCATCAGTCCGCCAGGCAGGAAGTTCGTGGAGGCGTAGTAGCGCACGTTGTCCGTCTTCGAGGCCGTAAGGTCAACCACCATATAATCCGGCGTATTGTCGAGCGGCCATGCCGTGACCTCCGCCCTCACATCGGCGAGATTCCCCTGCCACGAGAAGTCAGGACGCCACGTGATCGTGTAAGTGGGCTTTCCGGACACCTTCTTGTTCACGTCGCCCGTCACGTAGTGGATGTTCTCTCCGCCGATGGATTCCCCAGTCGCATTCGTCTTGATATCGAGCGTCACGACTGCGGGAGATTCCGAAAGCGTATAGGTGATCGTCACGGTACGGTCGTCAGCCTGCGCCATCTCAACGCTCTGCACGACAGGATCGGCAAGGGCGGAAATTGCCGCACCAACCGCCAGAATGGACAAAGTGGTTTTAGTTTTCATCGTCAAATCCCCTTTCTCGATCAAAGCCCTGCACGGCACGCAAGACGCAAGCCGATGTACTGATGTTGCAGGTTCGGAGCATTCGATGCCCGCGCGGCAGAACGAAGATGGTAAATATTATCGTTGGCCAAGCCGCTGCGCCGAACATGATTTCTAGATGTCATATCGGTCATGACAGAACCATCGGTTCCAGACAGATCCGCCTTGTACCAGTCAAGACACCATTCGCCCACATTCCCGTGCATATCGTAAAGCCCCCAAGAATTTGGCGCGTAACTGCCCACGATAGCCGTACCAGCCGAAGCGTCGCTGGACGACGAAGGCGAACCGACGTTGTTCTTGTTTCGCGCCAGCCTGTCAAGATGAACATCGTGCACATGATTGGTGTAGATGGAGCCGTCGTTCCACAGCCCTTCGCCGTTTCCGGCCCGGCAGGCGAACTCCCATTCGGCATCGCTCGGCAGGTCGAAGTCGATGCCGGTCTTCTTGCGCAACGTACCGAGCATCGAGCCATCGAATGGGGCGTCTGGCCATTCATATCCAGTCTGCGCCGCTGTACCGCTGGAATTGCGGATCTGGTTGAAGCAGACTTCTTCGGCTGGTCGCATGGCATGATCCGCCTCATACGAGAAGTTGTTGGAGTTGTAGGCTCCAAACACAAGCGCCCACTGCCGCTGCGTCATCTCGAATACGCCGATGTAGTAATTGTTGGTGAGCGTGACGGAATGCGGCACTTCCTGAGTCTGGCGATTGACCTCGTTCACGCTGCCCATCGTCCATGTCACGTCCTTGGCGAGAATCTTGCGCATCAAAATGGACGACGTGCGGTAGGCGGGATTCGAGAAGAGTCCGCCCGGAAGGAAGTTTGTGGAGGTGTAGTAGCGCGCCGTCGGCAGGTTCGTCGTGGTCAGCAGGTTCACCACGAGGTAGTCGGGTGTGTTGTCGAGAGGCCACGCCGTCACAACCGCCCGCGCCCGGCCGGACTCCACGAGGTTGCCGGGCCAGTCGCGGTCGGGCAACCACGAGATTGTGTACGTTTCCTTGCCAGAGACCTGACGGTTCACGTCACCAGAGACCCGCTGGATATGTTCGCCGCCAATGGACACCCAAGCGCCGCTTGCGGTGTTCGTCTCGATATCGAGCGTCACCACGACCGGCGCGGCGGTCAAGGTATAAGTGATGGTCACTTCACGCGAACCGGTTCCGGTGATGTTCACGTTCTCCGCCCTCGGCTTCGCCGCGAATGCAACACCGCACAGGAGAAGAAGAGCCGTCAGAGTCAATCGCTTCATGATGAATTCCCCCTGCCTTTTCATTGGATTGAAAATACCATACCAAGGGGCATCGTGGTAAGCGCTATGCCCGGAGATACGTCAAACGTCACAAAACGAGACTCTAGCCACGACTGCAACGGCTCGGCCGTCCCTGCGCCCGCATCAACGGAGACTGTCCCCGATGCCAGCGAACTTTTCGGATCCCTGTCGCCGCTCGGGTACGAGACTATGCACGTACTCGCCAAAGCCGACAATCCCATCAGGAATACGCCGACAAACAAAGCGACAAGTGGCGTGCCGCCCATTCGGTTAGGTTTGCTTTTCACGATTAACGTCTCCCTTCTTAGTTGACTACTTGCCCTTCTGACACACATTTTAACACAAACGAGCTTTCCGATGCAATAAGGGCGTATTACTGCTATCTTCCCCTATGGTCGCCCAACCTCACGGCTGTTGGCGAAAGCGTCTGCCACCGCCGCCGCAGAAAGACTAGTTTTGAAATACTTGAGTCCCTCCGCCTCAATCTCTGTGCCGGCCTCGTCCGCAAGCGCATACCTTGCGCGTCCACAAGTATGCCAGTAGGCTACAACGCGCTCCCCTCCGCGTTCAAACAGGAAGGCACGAAGCCCGGAAGAAAGCTTTTTGCCGCCAATTGGAATCTGCTTCCATTCGACAAGCTCGTACCCGCCCGCCTCGTTCAAGTAAAGGTGATGCTCGCGCACCGGATCCTTCAACATCTCCTTCTGTTCCGGCGTAAGCCAGTTCTTCGCCCGCACGTCCTCCCAACGGCGCATGACCTCCATGAGATCTTTGATGCGCGGATGGCGCGCGATTCGGTCGAGGTCAAACTGTACCGTCGTCGGACAGTCCCATGCGGCCGCGCGGCTCGTGCCGAACTCCCACATGTCCGGCTGCGTGCCGATTGTCCTTATGCTCCCCTGCCCCGGAAGGTAGAGCGTCCACCATCCGAAGTCTATGCGTGTGAAGTCCTTGCGAATGATTGGAGCCTCGGACTGCGGGAACTTCACGATCATCTCCTTGAAGATCTCAGGATGGAACATGTCGAATGCGTTCGCTCCTGCCTGGAGATGCCATCCGAAGTGGCTTTTCGCCGCACCCTCGGTGAATATCGGCGGCTTTGCCAGCCTTGACGCCACGCGCCACTGCGAAAGGGACACATTTACGCCGCAAGGCGGATTGACGCCCTCGGATCCGTCGAAGTAGCAGAACTCGAAACCGGCATCGTATATTTTAGCGATCTTCGCGGCGACCTCGTCCTGAAGGTCCGTTGTCTGATCGATGTAGCAGCTCATCCCGCCGAATTCGCTGACGTCGAGCACGCCGCCGATCTCGCCGCGCGGATGTGCGGCGGGGGCGGTGTTCCAGTGACCGCGCTTTACGTCCGTGAATCGGTACGGCGGCTCAGTCGTGTAACCACCGTAGCTGAACAGCTCGCCGCCAAACTTGAGCACCCGCGCCGTCCGATCTGGCGATTTCGCGTAAAGCGGGGCATCGACCGGATTCTCCAGCACCTCGATCTCCTGCGGATCGCCGTCAGCCGCCACAGGACGGGCAAGAGTGAAGCGCCGAGTCAGGTTGAGCCGCGGGTCGGCAACGGGCATCACGTAACGGCTGTCGCAACCGATGTGCGTCTGGAGCGTGTGGAAGCCGGGGGTAATGCCTGCCGCCTTGATTTTGGAAAGCACTCCTTTGAGATCCTCCACGCCGTTCGGATAGGCGTCGTTCCAGTCATAGTCGCCCAGCCTTCTGTAATAATAGGAGTGCGAAAGATTCGAGTGCTGAGCCTTTGTCATCGCGATGAAATAGACGAGCATCATGCGGAAACCTCCGCGCTTCGCCGCCGCGATGTGCTCATCGACGTTGGTTGGATTTATGTCGCCCGTCCAGTAGATGGACGCGTTGAGGCGTGGGTCGCGTCGGCTCTGCACGCCACGCGGCAAGTTGAAGTCGCGCTCGAATCCGTCCATCGCCGCAAGGAATCCGTCACGCCCGGCTCCGGCCACGATTGCCGCACGACCGCCCTTCAGCCTCAGGCCGCGGGCGAAATCGGCATAGAGCTCCTCGCATCCGGCGCGGCGCTCGTGATCAACCTCGGCGTACGGATCCGCGCCTACCACCGCGACAGCGGCGCGGTCATCCCAGACGACATTCAGCCAGTCACCTACGTTCTCGCGAATCTTAACCGGCAGCTGCAGCACACGGAATCTCACCGCAGGCGGCACGTCCATGCAAAGCCCCCCGTACTTCAACTGATGCGGACAGTCGAACCCCTTAAGCTCAAATGCGATATATCCACTACCGGAATTCACGCCCACAACCGCCTCGTAAGGAGCGGTTTCGAAACCGATGACGAGCCGATCGCCATCGCAACGCACCCTATTCGCCGGATACGTCGTACGCTTGTTCGGCCACATGAGCTTGATCTCGTTGTTGAACGGACGCTCCTGCGTGACGGAAAACATCGCAATTCCATCGCGGGCGTCTATCATCTCCTCGCCGGTCGCCTTAACAACCAGAGACCGTGCCACCGCATTGGTTCCGATTTCAAGTCTGAACGCCTCGTTTTCGAACACGATCACGTCAGACTGCGCGTATGCGTCAACACCAAACAGCGCAAGCACCGCCAACGCACCGATCATCAGCCGTTTGCAGTCATGTTGCATAGACACTCCTTCCTTTAGGGATGTTTCACATCAGATCAACCACCAGCGCGCACCAAGGCGATTGTCGAAGCGCCGGTCAAGGCCATTACCAAGCGGTCGATTCCGACCGCAACGCCAGCCGCCGAGCCTATCAGCGGAAGGCACGCCAGAAAGTCCCCGTCAATCGGGTAATCCGCCTCTCCAAGGGTCTGCCGCGCCGCTTTGGCCCTCGCAAAGCGAGCCGCCTGCTCGGTTTCATCGCACAGTTCCGTGAAGCAGTTGGCCAGCTCCAACCCGTCCCAGTAGAACTCCCAGCGCTCGGCGACATCGCCGCGAACCCTTGCAAGGCTTGCCGCCTGCACCGGATAGTCCATCAGGAACACTCCGCCTCCCAGCGCCCCGATCGCCGGTTCGACCTTTGTCGCCATGTCAACGTCGAAACGGTCGGCGTCAAATGCCTTCCACGGATCCCACCCTGCGTATGTACGATAAGCCTCACGGACGGTCAGTCGCTTCGCCTCGGCGGAGAACCTGGCGTCGTCCGCTCCAACGGCCGCGGCCGCCGCACGCAGAAGCCGTGCGAAATCGTCGGCAATGTCAAGGTAACCGGCGCCACGACGATACCATTCGAGCATTGTGAACTCGGGGTTGTGACGCGAACCTCGCTCTCCCTCCCTGAAGCACGGCCCGAGCTGGTAGATCCTGTCCATTCCAGCCGCAAGCAGCTTCTTCATCTGCAGTTCCGGACTGGCCCGCAGGTATTCTACTCTTACGTCCGCCCCGCGCACGGCAGGGCAGTCTATGTGTTCCTCCGGCGCAGGCGCGGCAATCAGCACCGGCGTCTCAACTTCGATAAAGCCCTGCGCGTCGAAGAAAGCCCTGACCGCCCGCACGATCTCCGCGCGCTTTGCAAGCGTCTGCAGAAGACCGGGAGGCGGCATTTCACTCTCCCTCGAAAAGCGGCGTGGAGAAGTACCGCTCGGCAGTGTCGGGCAATACGGTCACGACGGTCTTGCCCGGGCCTAGCTTCTTCGCAAGACGCAGCGCCGCATAGACGTTCGTGCCGGCGGATATGCCGGCCATGAGGCCCTCCTTGCGGGCAAGGTCGCGCGCCGTCTCAAGCGCGTCGTTGTCGGACACGACGCAGATGTGCGAATATATCTTCCTGTTGAGATTGTCTGGTATCAGCCCGTCGCCTATGCCCATCTGCAGATGCGTGCCAACGGTTCCGCCCGCGAGGATTGCGGCGTTCTCGGGTTCAACGGCCCAGATCTCGATGTCCGGATTCTGGGCCTTCAGCACCTCTCCAATTCCGCTCAGCGTTCCGCCGGTTCCAATGCCGGAGCAGAAACCGTGTATAGGCCTCGCCGCCTGCTCCATTATTTCGAGAGCCGTATGCAGCTTGTGGGCCGCGGGATTTGCCGGATTGGAAAACTGCTGCGGCACGTACACCTTCGGATCGGTCTTGCGCATCTCCTCAGCGAGGCGCACACATTCGGCAATGGCTTCGCCGATGTTGCCGGCGTCATGCACCAGCACCACCTCGGCCCCGTAGTGGCGCATCAGCTTGCGACGCTCCTCGGAGACGGAGTCCGGCATTATTATGACGGTGCGGTAGCCGCGCACTGCGCCTACAAGCGCAAGGCCGATGCCCTGGTTGCCGCTCGTAGGCTCCACTATCACGGAATCCGGACCGATCAGGCCCTTCTTCTCTGCATCACAGATCATGTTCCACGCAGTGCGCGTCTTGATGGAGCCTCCCACGTTCAAGGCCTCGAACTTCACCAGGACCTCTGCGGAGCCGTCGCCGACCATGCGGTGCAGCCGCACCAGCGGCGTATGCCCTACGGCATCAAGTATAGTATCTGAAATCATAATCACACCAAAAGCCGCAACGCGCCCGTCGGGCAATTGTCGACGCAAAGATGGCACTCCGCGCAGCCGGCCGTCGCCGACGGATCGCGGAACTCCGGCTTGATGACCGTCGTGAAACCGCGCCCCACGAGCCCGAGCAGGCCCTTCTTAGCAATCTCCTCGCAGACGCGCACGCACTGTCCGCACGTGATGCACTTGCGCTGGTTGCGCTCTATCGCTCCAAGGTCCTTCTCCACGAATCCCGGGTGAAACTCGCCGCGAAGCCGCTTCACGTCAGTCCTGAGCATATTCGCCGTGCGGATAAGCTTGCAGTCTGCGTAGTCGTGGCAACCACACTCCAGGCAGCGCTTCGCCTCTGCCATCGCCATTTCCGGCGAAAGGCCGAGATTGACCTCGCGGAAGTCGCGCCGGCGTTCCTCCGGCGGACGCTGCGGCATCTTGACGCGCTCGATGCGCTCGCGGTCGGCGAAGTCCTTTTCGGTCACGTCGCGCTCGGACAGTATCGGCTTGACCGGACGGTATTCACCGCCGCGCAGGTATGCATTAACGGCGAGCGCCGCCTCGTTCGCCTGTGCGATCGCGCCGATGGCTATGCCTGCGCCCTTGTTCACCGTGTCGCCGCAGGCGAACACGCCTGGCAACGACGTCGCGAACGTCGCTTCATCCGCCGCTATCGTGCCCTTTTGCGTTTGCGGCAGCGACTCGAATCCCTCGGGATCGTTACGCTGTCCGATGGCAGCGATCACGCTGTCGAGCGCAATCTCCTCGAACTTGCCGGGCACGGGAAACGGCTTGCGCCTGCCGCGCTCGTCCGGCTCGCCCAGCTCCATCGCCTGAAGCCGCATGGCGGACACGCGTCCGTCGCTGCCGATTATCTCGTCTGGAGCGCAGAGGAACCTGAACTTGACGCCCTCTTCCTCAGCCTCCGCAATCTCCACGTCTTCAGCCGGCATTTCCTTGCGGGTGCGGCGGTAGATGACGAACACCTCCTTCGCCCCGACGCGCACTGCTGTGCGGCAGGCGTCCATCGCAGTGTTGCCGCCGCCGACGACCGCCACGCGCTCGCCGATGTCCGGCTTCTGTCCGGTGGCGACCGCGCGAAGGAAGTCGATACCGCCCCAGACGCCCTTCAGCTCCTCGCCCTTCACGCGCATCGCCGACGACTTCCATGCGCCGTTGGCGACGATCACCGCGTCAAACCAGCCGCGAAACTTGCCGAAATCCGCATCTCGCCCAATCTTGAAGCCGTTGACAAACGTCACGCCAAGGGCCTCTATCGCGTCCGTCTCGGCCTTCAGCACGTCCTTCGGCAGTCTGTAGGCGGGTATGCCGTAGCGCAGCATTCCGCCCATCTCCGGCATCTGGTCGTATACCGTGACGGAGTGACCCCATTGCGCCAGCTTGAACGCGGCGGTCAGCCCGGCGGGACCGCCTCCTATGATGCCGACCTTCTTGCCGGTCGGCGGAGCGACCTTTACAGGATGCGCGTTGCCGACCTTCCTTACCTGGTCGGCCGCGAAATACTTGAGCTGCGCTATCGATATCGGAGCCTCGACGAGCCTGCGGCGGCACGATTTCTCGCAGGGGTGCGGACACACCCGCCCGATCGCCGCAGGGAACGGGAACGTATCCATCACCGTGGCCACGGCGTCCGCAAAGCGGCCTTCGGCAATCTCCTTGACGTACTTCTGGCAATCGGTGTGCGCGGGGCAGTTCAGCTTGCACGGGCCCTGGCAGTCACCGTCGTGGTCGCCCATCAGAAGCTCCAGCGCAAGGCTGCGGGCCCTTAGCGCCCGCTCGCCTTTGGTGCTTACAACCATGCCCTCCGCCACCTTCGTCGCGCACGCGCGCAGCAGCTTCGGGCATTTCTCGACCTCAACCACGCACACGCCGCACGCCCCGTAGGGCTTCAGCTCCTTCATAAAGCAGAGGTTGGGTATCTCTATGCCCGCCGCGTTGGCGGCATCCAATATGGTAGAACCTTCCGGAACGGACACCTTCGCGCCGTCTATCGTCAGATTGATCATTTCTCGTCGTTGCTCCTGTGAGAGCGTATTATACCATAAAATGGCGAACGCCTTGCCAGACAGATTATTTCGGCTTCACCTCAAACTGTATCACCACACCATTTTTCCCGTACTTCTCGATGAAGCCTGCGGTAAGGCCCCTGACAGCACCGACGCGCGACGCGGCGGACGTAATCGTGGCGTCCACGCTCCTATCGCTTGAACTCGACACCAGCTTGTACTTCAAGATGCTCCCGCCATTGCCGAACCAGACGCGAATGGAGATGGGTTTCAGCGTGTCCGTCCAAGGCGGAACGTCCCACTTCGCCTCGAACGCCTGTTTTATCAGCGAATAGCAGAGCTGCTCCTCGCTGGCCGCCAGGTTCGTCGAACTGCCAGGCTTGTATCCGGCATTCAGCAGTTTCTGTATCTCCGCGTCGGAGAGAGTCTTCTTGTCCGTACGTCCGTTCGGCTGCGGGGGCGAAGGTTTGGCAGACTCAACCCTGCGCTTCGTGTCCTTAGCGCTTTGCTGCATCCTTTTGATGCGTTCCTCGCGCAGTTCCTTCGCAGTCTTCTTCGGAGGTTCCGGAGGCTTCGGAAGCTCCTTCTTTGGAGGCTCAGGCGGCTTCGGAGGGTCTGGCTCCTTTTTCTTCTCGACCTTCTCGACAATGTTCGTGACGATCTTCTCGAGCTCTTTCGGCTTTTCCGGCTCCTTGGGCTTCGGCTTCGGCTTTGGAGGCTTCGGTGGTGGCGGCGGAGGCGGAGGCGGCGGCGGATCCGGCTTTTTAAGCGGTGGTGGCTCGTCTGGATTGCCGTCCAGGTTCTCGACAACAACGACCGTCAGGTCAATCGGCGTAATGACTTCCTTCTCCCGGAAATGCCATTTTGCCGCGGCCCAGCAGACGAGGAAGAAGGCGATGTGGAGACAGAGCGCAAGCACGAAGCTGCTCGTACCGAGCACCTTCGGCCTCTGACCCTCAAGGTCCTCTACTCTCCAGACTTCCACCTTGGCGCCTCACTTCTCCTTCGACACGAGCCCAAGATGCTTGACGTTGCAGTCCTTGGCGATCTTCACCACCTCGTACACGTCGCCATATCCAACGCGCACGTCACCGCGCACTAGCACGCTCAGTTCCGGGTCGTCGGCAACAGCCTTGGTAAGCGACGCCTTGAGGTCGTCACGCGTTGTCGGAACCTCGCCAACGTATATTTGCCCGGTCGAGTTGACGGTAATAGAGAACGTCTTCTTCTTGTCGTCCTGCGCCTTCGATGTCTTCCCGACCGGAAGCATCACGTGAATCGACTGCTCCAGCGTCGGCAGCGTGACGATGAACACGACGAGAAGCAGGAACGTCAGGTCGATCAGCGAATTCATGTCGATCGACGCCTTCGCGCCCTCGCGGCGCGCTCGCATCCTTCTCCTTAGCGACATGTCACGCCCCCCGGCCCTGGAACTCGCACGCGATGCGGCCGATCAGCTCGTCCGCGAAACCTTCCATGTCGGAGGTGATCTTGCGGATCGCCGCGCCCATGCGGTTGGACGCTATGACGCCGGGGATCGCGATCAGCAGGCCCACGACCGTCGTGACGAGCGCGGCGGAGATGGACGGCGCGATCGTCGCCAGGTTCGCGCTGCCTGCCGCGCCCATCTCCGCGAACGCGTCAAGCACGCCCCACACCGTGCCGAGCAGTCCGAGCATCGGCGTGAACGTGACGATCGTGGAGACGACGCCCATGCCGTGCTCGACGCGAATCTCCTCCTCGTCAAGGACATGCTCGCACGTTCCGCGCACCAGCTCTATCTCGCGTGCAGTAAGCGCAGCCGCCGCGTCACCGGTCTGGCGCCCGACTAGGAGAGAGCGAACGTCCGGCGTAAGCAGCTTCAGCAGCCTCTCGCACGTCTCCTTGTAGATGCCCTCTATACCTGTCGTCACCGTCGGACGGCGCTGCAGGTAGTATTCCAGCACGTCGCGTCCGGTGGAGAAGTCCCGCAGGAACCTCCGCGTCGTCCGTCCGACGAAGCCAAGCTCCTTAGCCTTGCCGATGATCGTCGCGACCATGACGACCGAGGCTAGCAGCTGGACGATTACAATCCCCTGCCCCATCAGGTTGGAGCTGAGGAATCCGTTGATGAGTGAGTCAGCTATCAGCATCTCTTTTTCCTTTCGAAACGATTTGTCCTTCGGGTGGTAGATCTTCACGGCCCTTGCCGCAGGCGGACAGCACCTTGTCTGTCGTCTGGAAATGCGCCTTGCAGTGGTTCATAAGCCACGTCGGGCCGTGCTTGCGCACCATCTCCTCCGCAAGTTCGCGCACTCGCGGGTCCGAGGAGCCTGCGGGGACGCGTCCGGACGGTTCGCCGTCCGCAGGCGGCGGACCGAACACCTCGGCCGTCATGTCGGCGATGGCACGGAGAAAAAGCTCGCGGGCAATCACCGAAGCCGCCGCGACTGCGATGTCGCTCTCGGCCCTGTGACGCTGCTCGATCGTCGCTGCGCGTCCGTGCGGCTTCAGAGCGCGGCGGATCGTGTCCTCAGTTGGCGCGAACTGGTCCACTACTACGCGACCGCAACCCGGACGCTTCTCCAGAAGCTCCTCGATGGCCGTGCCGTGCGCCCAGGCGAGCATGCGGTTTATGTTCCGCATCTTCGCGTAAAGCCTGTTGTATGCGGCAGGGCCAAGCTTCACGGTCGCGTAGCCAGTCGGACCCAGCAGATGCCGAAGCGCGGCACCGGCCGCAAGCACCGCCTTGTCGGACATCTGCTTGCAGTCCCTTACGCCCAGCTTCGCCATCTCGTCCGACAGGCGCTCGTCCGTGTATGCGCAGCATACGACGAGGGGTCCGAAGTAGTCGCCTTTCCCAGACTCGTCGCTGCCGGCGTGTGGAGCGACGCTCTCCGGGTTCAGCACCTTCTCGTAACCGAGAGACGCGCCGCCGAGAACTATCGGCTCCAGCTGGAAGAGCACGAAATCTTCCGCCTTCGACCCCTGCACGCAAAGCTTGCGCAGGCCGTGCTTCTCCTTCGAGTAAAGCGTTGCGTTGAAGCCGTCGCCTTCGATGGACCAGAGCGAATACGGCACCTCGCGCCGCCGATAGTTGCCGTTCACCATCAAGCCCAGCAGGATCTCCTGCTGGTCGTTCGTCAGCTCGTAGGTGAAGCATGTTTTCTTCGGCGGTTCCATGCCACGTATTATACCAAAGTTTGCCCGTCGGCGGTGACGCTGTTGCACCGCTTCCGGCGTTTGACCGGGCGACGGCAGATGTGCTATCATAACGGCATGGTCAAGAGCGGAATCACAAACGATGAAATCATCGGCTGGGGCGGACAGGAAGTGTTCAACCAGGCGCTCGCCCTCTGCAATTCCGGCGACGTGCGGGACGTCCGCTACGACGATGACACGCTCATAATCTCAGGGCGGATAGAGCAGCCCGACGGATGGGAAATGCCGGTCAGCCTCAAGCTCACCGCAGGAGGCTGCATTGAGTCGCGATGCCCGTGCGCCATCAACCAGCGGTACGGGCGGATCTGCCCGCACGTCGTCGCGCTCGGCATCGCGCAAATGATAACCGAGATGGAAGACGAGGAGATGGAGAATCCCGCCGCCGCGTCTGACGACGATATGACGGAGGACGGATCCGGCGATGCGACTTCCTTCATCGAGGTCCCTGCCGTCCCAGCCTTCTCCGCGCTCGTCTCCGGCTCGCGGGCCTCGCTTTCAATCGAGATCGACGCGCACTACGGCGAAATCGACTTCCCGGCCTGCTCGATCCAGTCGGAGCACACGGTCTTCCTCCCCGACCCAGACGACGACCTCGTGCGCCGTGTACGCTCCTTGCCCGCCGAGCAGGCCGCCATACGCACCGTGAAAGCGTGGGGGTTCGAGCCAGGCTACAAGGAAGGCGACATGCGGCTCTATATCACCGACTCGCAGAAGCTGCTGTCGTTCCTCGGCACTGGTCTCCCCGCACTGCGCCGAAAGGGCTGGTTCGTGGAGCTCTCCCAAAAACTGTCCGACCTGACCGACACGATGCAGTCCGTCGTGCCCGTAGTCGAAGTCCGCGACGCGCCGAACGGCGACTTCGACGTCTGCATCTCGTTCGATACCGGACGCCTCGACATTTCTCCTGCTGAAATACAGGCCGCCGTAAACCGCGGCGACGGATACGTCCTGAGGGAGGGAAAGGTTGCGCTCCTCGACATCGCCGCGCTGGAGGCAGTCTCGGACGTCTTCCGCGACTGCGCGACGAGCCAGAACGGAGCCGCCGCCGGAAGCTTCCGCGTCAGAGGCGTCTACGCCCCTTACGTAAAGGCATCGCTCGACGGACTCGGCGACTGCATCGACCTTGCCGACACTGCGGCGCCGCGCTGGCGCACCACTGCGGCAGCACGCAACGCGCGCAACGAGAACGCGCGATTCGAGCCCGTTGCACTCGGACGGCTGGAAAAGGTGCTACGTCCATACCAGAAGCAAGGCGTCTACTGGCTCAGGTTCCTGGAGGAAGCCGGGCTCTCCGGACTTCTTGCGGACGAGATGGGCCTCGGCAAGACGCTGCAGACGTTGACGTGGCTCGCGCTCCCTCGCACCGGAGGAGCACCGAAGGCACCGGCACTCATCGTGTGTCCGACGTCTCTCGTACGCAACTGGCAGGCCGAATCGGAAAAGTTCACGCCGTGGCTGAAGACACTGGTCATCTCAGGCCCCGACCGCGCCGCCTCATTCGCGCAGATTCAATCCGCGGACATCGTCGTCACGTCATACGCGCTCCTGCAACGCGACATCGAGGCCGCATACCTCGGAATACCCTTCTCCGTCGTCGTGCTGGACGAAGCCCAGCACATCAAGAACCGCGACACGAAGAACGCGAAGGCCGTGAAGATGCTGGACGCACGGAGGCGCCTCGTGCTCACCGGCACGCCGGTCGAGAACTCCGTAGCCGACGTCTGGTCGATATTCGACTTCCTCTCGCCTGAATACCTCGGCGACTACACGGCGTTCAAGGCCTCGTTCGAAGACCCGATCCGCGACGGCGCGGACGGAGCCGACGATGCGCTCGCGCGGCTGAAGCGCAAGCTCCACCCGTTCATACTGCGCCGCCTGAAGAAGATGGTCGCAAAAGACCTTCCCGACAAGATCGTGAAGATATCGTACTGCCCGATGTCTGACGAGGCTCAGCGCGAATACTCGGAGGCCCTGGCGAAGACACGCGCACAGGCAGGCGGCGTCATACGGGCGAAGGGATTCGCGAAGTCGAAGTTCGAGTTGCTGGCGATGCTCATGAAGCTCCGACAGATCGCATCGCGCGCGAAGGTGGAGCCTTTCATGGAACAGCTTCTCTCCGCTGTCGCCGGCGGACACAAGATTCTCGTGTTCTCGCAGTTCGTCACGATGCTGAAGACACTCGCGGAACGTCTCCGCAACGAAGGCGTGAAGTTCTGCTACCTCGACGGATCCACTAAGGACAGGCTGGGCGAATGCGACCGCTTCAATCGAACGCCCGAGATTCCAGTGTTCCTGATTTCGCTGATGGCAGGCGGCACGGGACTGAACCTTACGGGAGCGGACATGGTGATGCACTACGACCCGTGGTGGAACCCGGCCGTCGAGGACCAGGCCACGGACCGTGCACACCGCATCGGGCAGAAGAAGACGGTGTACGTAATGAAGATGATCGCCGCAGGCAGCATCGAGGAGAAGGTGCTGGCGCTCCAGCGCAGGAAGCAGGCGGTCATTGCCGCGACGGTCTCCACGACCGACGCGGCCGTAATGGAATCGCTCACTGCTGCCGACCTGAACGAGTTGCTTTCGTAAGCGCTTATGGCAATCGGCTTCAGCCGAGGAACACCCCGTCCGCAGCGAGGCGGCGACGGAGATCGGCGACGGGCAGGCTGCGCGGAGTCACGCTGCGTGCTGCCGCAAGCGCGGCGGCCGTGCCGGCGGCCTGGCCAGTCACAAAGCAC
Organism: Kiritimatiellia bacterium; assembly: GCA_017403825.1. GTDB lineage: Bacteria > Verrucomicrobiota > Kiritimatiellia > RFP12 > UBA1067 > UBA1067. The sequence goes on along the minus strand of JAFRDO010000064.1, from coordinate 43,272 downwards.
GGGCAGATCAGGCGGAACGTGTCGATTGTGTCCGGCGCGCCAATGCACCGTCCGGCGGCCAGCACGTTGTCGCCGCGCCGCGGCACTAGCGCTCCGTAAGGAATCGGCATGGCGGCGTGAGGGCCATCGTCGCCGAACCAGCCGATTGCGTTGTCCTTCTCGGTGCCCGCAGCGGCAGCCGCACGGTCGAAGATGACTTCCGACTCCAGAAGGCGCGTCGCGCGCGGCCCGATCTGCGAACACGTGTTGAGTATGAACGTCTTCTCCCACCCGGGCGTGCCACGCATGATCTCCACGTGCTTCCACCATCTGCGGCGGTGCTCGACTTCCGCCCGCGACAGGTCGCGCACGGAAAGCCCGTCGCCCTTGGGACCGAGCGCGCCGCCCCACCACGTCGCAGGGTTGCCTTCGTTCGAACGGACGGGCCAGCGCCTGGGAATCGGGTCATCGTCACGCTTCGGCGGCTTCTCCTTCGCCGTCACCTTGTCAATGTTGCCAAGCCTCACGGTGAAGCCGATTCCGTGCGTTATCTGGCGGTAGCCGCACCCGGCTGCGAAGAAGACATCGCCGTCGCCAGTGCAATCCACGACCTGGCTGGCGAGCACCGCCTGAAAGCCTTGCTTGGACGAGAACACGACTCCGCGCACGGCGTCGCCTTCCTGCACGACGTCTATGCCGCTCGCGTGAAAGAACGTCTCGACTCCAGCTTCGGCGCACATGGAATCCATCAGGTACTTCGCCGCCTCCGGATCGACAGTCGGCTGCCAGTGGCGGGTTTCCGGCACAGGTCCCGTCGAGGCGTACGGGCCCATCTTCTGCGCGCGCGTCATGAACTCCTCGCAGATGCCGCGCGTGACAAGCCTGTACTTGCCGTCCTCGCGCGCCGAGCTGCACAACATGAGAAGAACCATGCCATTGGTAAAAAGCCCTCCGAGCGAACCGCTCTTCTCTATAAGGACGGTCTTCGCACCGGCGCGGGCTGACGCGACCGCCGCCGCGAAGCCGGCGGGGCCGCCGCCGACCACGGCAACGTCGGCACGGTGGAACACCGGCACTTCCCGGGCCGGCATCACGATCTTGCCGTTCTCAATCCGGCAGCTCGGGCCGTCCTCGATCGTGTGCGGAATCGGGAATATCCGCTGGCCGAACCATACGTTCCTGGGGTCACCCACCGATCCCTCCGGCAGGCTTTTCGCAGCGTCAACCCATTCGTCACCCAGTGCCGCACCGGCGCCCAGCGAAGCCGCGCCCAGCCCGAAGCGTTTCAGAAAATCGCGTCTGTCCATGCCTGTTCCTCCATCCCCTAGTTTTACCGACACAGGCATTATACCAAAAACGTCTTTGCCTTTCACGCACCCAAACAAATACTCGCGCTCCGATATCGGCTATGGCCTTTAAATTCTCTTGGGGACAAATTCCCTCGGGGACAGACCCCACAAAAGGCCACTTTTACAAGGTTCTTGCACATCAAGATCATACTGCGACCTCCTTAGCGAGCCTCCAGCCATGCGTCGCGAAACCCATATCCTCCACCGCCCGAGCCGGAACGTGCCGCGATCGAAACCTGTCGCCAAGCACGAACACCATCTCCACAACAAACGCCTCGCTCCCGAATATCTTCCCTCCCTCTATCTGCGCCACCCTCCTCATCAGCCCTCCATCAGGCCCCGCAAAAGGAGCCTCCGGCTCGGCCATCCAGCACCAGACATAGTCGGTAGCGCGGGAGACGATGCCCGCGCGAATCGGGTTGAAGTAGACGTAACGCATACACGTCGCCAGGTAGCACCCGCCCTCGACGAGGGTCGACGCGAACCTGCCGCTCCAGATCGTCCCCGTGTACTTCCAGTCGTGCTTGTACCAGACGTTGAAGGTCTCCTTGAATGTCTTCATGAACTCACTTATGTCGTTCATACGCGCACGGAGCCGCTCCTGCGCCTCAGCGACGGCGGCCTCCATGCCGATACTGCGGAGCTCCTTCCAGTGCGACAAAAGCTCATCAGCCGCGCGCTCGCCCTTAAGCACCGCGACGCGGCGGACTATCTCGTCCTCTGGGACTGGCTCCTCGGGGCGTACCACCTTACAGACCACATGGAAGTGGTTGTCCATCGCCACATATGCGTCAATCTCGATCCCCGAGAACGCCGCGGCGCGCTTTAATGCGTCCACGAGCTGCGTCTTGACCCTCCCCTTCTCGAACAGAAACCTCTTGTCGTTCGTCCTCGACATGAGGTGGTAGAACGAGGTTCCGATGCCCGACTTCTTGATTCTTGCCGTCCTTGCCATGCCATTTCTCCTTTCTTTCTACGCCCGTCGAGGACAAGACCCCGCAAACGCAAGTGTAGGATAGCAAATGGCGGAAAGCGGCGGGTCATAAAGGCATCTTTTTCGTGCCTTATTTTCGAGGCAGGGAAGTTGGCATGGACGGCCTCTTATTCAGCCGAAATGCGCAAAGGCGCAATTTACAAGGGTTTTGCGGGGCCTGTCCCCAAAGGATTCGGTGTTACCCGCAGGTCTTCGCTCCTGTCGAACGGAATCTGGTTGCGCTTCATAACACGGGCCGTCGTCTCGCGCATCTCCTTTGCATCGACGACAATCTTGTAATCCCACTCGGAACCCCTGTCGGTGTTGAAGCAGACAAAGCCATCTTGACTCTTCTCGACTATCTCTACCAAGTGGCGAAGATTACGGACCTTCATGCCATTAACGCTCCGCACAAGTGATTTGTCACAACCAATATAGCCTTCAATCCCCTTGTCGGCAAAACAGAATGATATTACGACCGGCTCATCGTCCTCAAACTCCTTGTCCTTGAAGAGCTTATCGTGGAATTCGGCTTCGGTTTCAACCATATAGTCGTAGGAGACCGTCGTGAAAACAAAGCCTCCATATAGAAAATAGTCAGGCTTGCCGTCATGTATCCACCTCCTGATGCGCTGTTTTCGCTTGGCCGCTGTAATGAACGTCTCCGCAACGGCACCTTCGCGAAACACCTTCACAGGGATTTTCTCGCCGATCTGACGAATGTAGAGAGGATAGTAAAGCGAACGCGCCTCGCCGCTCTCAAGACGAATCCGTCCGTTGTTCGAGACTTTGTGCCCGTCGATCTCAAGAATCACGTCGTCCGTGCGAATGGAGTCTTTTCCGAGAACCGAGTCCACATGCTCGACGATTACGCCCGTCAGCCCTGCGTCCATCTTATAATACCGTCTTTTGGAAGGACTCTCCATCTGTCCCCATGCGAACAGACTGTCAGGGAATCCGTCGACTCTGCCGTCCTTGATGTCCGCAAAGATGTGCCGGATTATGTCAGGCGGTATGACATATCCCAGGGCCTCGCTCTTTTTCTTGTCCTTGCACTGGAAGGCGATTCCGGCGATCTTGCCGTTCTTCAAGTCGAGCACGGGGCCTCCGCTGTTTCCCGGATTGACGGCAGCGTCCACCTGGATCCCGAGCAGCCTCGTCCATCCGTGAGAATACCTTATGTCCTCAATCCGAGAGACAATGCCGCGAGTGTAGGAGATGTCATCTCCGCCAACGGGATAGCCGACAGCCAGCACGTCATCCTGGACACGCGGCGTTTCGCCGATCTCCAACGGCGTGACATCTACCATAAACTTCGGATCCTCGACATCGACAAGCGCGAGGTCGGCATCGTTGTCCACGGAATGGACCGTGGCATGGTAGAGCGTGTCCTCGTTCTGCTTGCGAACGCGGATATACGCGGCGTCGGCGATGCAATGTGCGCATGTGAGAATGCGTCCGCTGCCGATCACCACGCCCGACCCCGTGCTGCTGTCGGTGGTATTGATCCACGGACAAAGCACGTCCGAACTTGTCGTGGAAACTTCGAGCTTTACTATGGCGTTGATGGGATCGTTGCCTTGCTTTGGCGACAATGCATCGGCCTCTTCTTGCGCCCATAACGAACCGACAATGGCCAGAGAAGCCGCCATGGCTAGCGGCACAAACCGTGAATTGATCATAACTGCATTCCTTATTTTAATTATTGGCCTCATCACTTCCCTCCTTCGTCCGCCGAAACGCCTTTAACGCCAACGCATATCCGCCGACCAGCAGGAATGCGATGGAGATGAACAGTTCAAGTTCGCGCGGTCCACAAGGATCGCGGCGCATTCCGCCAACCCACTGGGAATATTCGATTTCGTAAGCAGTCGGATTCCAGGATTCACCGCCGAAAAGCACCACCGCAAGAAGAAACACCCCCAGCAACATGAGCGCACCACCGAACACTCGCCGCCCGATCACACGGCGAAGCAGCAAAAGCACAACTGCGCCCGTTGCAGAAATGCCAAGCGGCTGATGTATCATAATCACCGCAACGGCCAACGCGATGCCAAGCAGCAGCAAGGCCAACGTGAGACAGGCGTTAATCACCGTCTCGAACCTCGAGTCGCCGCGCAGAGCATCGCAGATGATTGAGCCTATCATTTTGCTACGGTTCTTTCTTCGCGCACTCGTTAATCGCCGGAAGCACTTCACTGTCATTGAAATTCACAGGCATCGTTTCCCTCCGTCTCCTACTCGTATCTCGCAACGAAATCTTACACGGCGAACTTCTGCTCGAACGCATGGAGCGTTTCGAGAAGATACGGATCGAGGAAACTCTCCGCCTTGTTGCGGATATCGGCTGGGACTCCGTAGTAGGCACCGGCCACCGCTCCGCAGATGGCACCAATGGTGTCCGAGTCTCCGCCGATGGAGATTGCATTGCGTATGGCATCCTCGAAGGAAGTCGACTCGAAGAACGCCTCAAGCGCCTGCGGCACTGAACCTTGGCACGACACGTCAAACGAATAGCCGGGGCGTATCTCGTCTAGAGTGAAGTCAATCGGGTAGTAGTCACGCAAGACGACCTCCTTGATCACATTCTTCGGCGTGCCCATCCGTGCGAGGAACGTCGCAACGGCGGCGGCCTCCGCGCCCTTGATGCCCTCGGGATGGTTGTGCGTTACCTCCGTGACGGCGCGGGACATCGCCTTCACCTCGTCAAGCGTCCGCCCGGCCCAGCCGCACGCGCTAACGCGCATCGCCGACCCGTTCCCCCAGCTGTTGTAGGGCTGCGGATTGTCGTCACGAAGCCATCGCTGGAACGCACCCCCGTACCCAGCACGCGGAAAGCGCCGTCCAAACGCCTGCATCTGCCGGACAGCTTCGGCAGAAAGCGCGGCGTACGAACCATCGCCCGATTCCCGCCACCTTAAGAAGGCGTTCGCAATGGCCAGCGTCATCACGGTGTCATCCGTGAAGCGACAAAGATGCCGCGACTCATCCCCGCTTTTCAGGAGTGTAAACCGCTTGCTCTTGCGGTTGTGCCACTCGAACCGCGACCCAGCGATGTCGCCTACGATTGCACCAATCATACCGACATTGGGATTCTCATGCGACATAACGCCTTCCGACGCCTGGACGCTTTCCTCCAAGATCGTTTGCTTGGCCTCTTCCTTTTCCATTTCAATTTCCTTTCTATATCTTATTCGCTTCTTACGACAAAATCTTACATGACAGTCTCACAATTCCGAATACGGCAGAACTCGCACACACCGTCGCGCCATGTTCGTCGGGCGGGCAGCCTCTTCCAGAAAGCCAAAATAGCTGAACGGACGACCCTTGTAGCGGTGCCGCGCCAATACGAATCCGCCGGTGGCCTTGCCGCGCGAACGGATTGCGCTGGCAACTCGCGTCAGCATCCCGTTACGAACTCGGTCCAGCCGCCGCATCTGCATCTTCGTATCGGCACACACCGTCACGCTCGGGAACGCCCCAACCCAACAAAGGTGGCAGTCCTTCACCTTCTCCGTTACATACCCAACCCCTTTCGCGATCAAGCGATTGCGGAAGCACGCGAACCACTTCGCCACTTCGTCACGCGACTTACCATCAAGGCTTCCCCGCTCGACCTCCTTCACTTTCCTTGCCGTCTCGTGCCCGAGCGAGCGGATGTGCTTGTTGATGGACTCCTCGCGAATCCGCGTCTCCCCGTCGTAGCGAACCTGACAACCGAGAAAGCTCACCCACGGCGCACAGTTCTCCTCGCCGACCTCCACCTCCCTCCAACGAAACGGCCCCTTGCTCTTGATGGAGTAATACCGCGTCTTCTTTCCATCTTCCGGACGATAGACGAACGGCTCAACCGGATGCATCAGCAGGTCCAGCCAAGCCAATGCATCGCCATACGCTGACATCATTCTGCGACATTCACCATCATCAACGCTTGCAAACACCACGTCATCGCAGTAGCGGGCATAAAATGCATTAGCACCCGCCTCGCGCAGGACTGCAGCGTCCGCCTCGGCAAGGACAAGGTTCGCCAGCACCGTCGAGAACGATCCGCCCTGCGGCAACCCTCGTCCTACTTCTCCGCTAAACGAATATGCACGCAGATACGCATCCAGCACCTTTTTTGCTTTCGCATCGAATCCGACCTCATCCCAACGCCGCCGGACGACATCATGGCTGATGTTGTCAAAAAACTTTCTGATGTCACATTCCGCGACGGCAAGCGTGCCCTCTGCGAATTTGCCGCGCCACTCCTTGAGGTGCTCGACCGCGAGCTGATGCGTGATCCGTCCGTCACGTCGAAACGAATAGCAATGTTCGGTCAGCACCTCCTCTAGCACGTCGCGTACATACGCCGTCGTGCGACTCATGATGACACGATCCGCAACGCGGTCGAAAGACGCAACATCCCGAAACTCCATCCGACCGTCTTTGTATCCTTTCGGAACCTTGATCATCCGCGGCTTATCAAATTCGACGCTCCCCGAAAAGACCGCCTCGCGCACCTTGTCAACCAGGTCAATAAGTGCAGTACCCCATCGACAATCAGCAAGTGCTCCCCGTGCTAACCGAACCGTCCGCAAAATAGCCGCCCGCCGGACGGACTCCGCACTTCTGCCCTTGCGCTCACGGAATCCGCCGCGCTTCCACGCCGCACGCGGCGGAAGCGTCCCGCCGACATCCTTGCCGGCAAGCCGCCATTTTACGAGGTCGCCTAGTATCGCCTCGAACGAGAAGTAGTCTTCGAATTTCATCACGATTTAACCAATATCCACCAACCACTATTACATAAGCCGGAGGGGGCGGCGGGAAGCGGAATCATTAACCGAGCAACAGATTCGGTTGTTGCGGGAAAGCGTCGGCATCGCAACCGCCGCCCCTTTGGCCCCGCACTGATGGCCGCCCACGGCGGCAAGCCCTTCGCCGCCACCCTCTCCAAAATTGTCAATGAGTATTCCAGTATTCCATCTCGGCTTCTTCCATGTCGCTGGCGTCAGGACATACGAAGCCGTCATAGCAGTAGCCACCTGACTCTGGGTCATACCCGCAGCCATCCAGCTGACCGCTGTCATAGTCGAAGTCATCAAACAAGTTGCCGTACATCTCGATCTCCTTTCTTGTCTTTTGAAGACGAGCGTATTATCGCATATCCTCATTGACGATATGCAATTTTAGACATCTGCGGATATCCGCAAACATCCATACTGGGGAGCGCGGCTGTTAACCCCTATTTCAGAAAGTAGCCGCCTGTCTTTCGGCTTCCTCTGCGCTCAATAAGATTTATAGACTTAAGGTATTGGATGCATCTATCAACTGTTGACTTGCCAAGACCAATAGAAGAAACTATTTGTTCCGCAGTAATGCCTTGCTTCGCGGCAATTTCACCATGCACCTTCTGTTGTGTAGGAGACAGGTTTAACGCCCCATTTAACGCCCCATTTAACGCCCCATTTACAGCACCGCTTACACCACCATTATCTTTTGCTTGCGCCTCATCCACCAAAGCGTCGGGCGCGGCATCTATCCGCACCATTATGTCGCCGGGATCTCCTGTATTGACCTCGTACGCGGGCTGCGGGCATCCATGTCTCTTGCACTCGTCGAACACCTTGCGGATGCCTCGCCCCCAAGTCTCGATCATCCCGGTAAGATATACGCATCCGGCAATAGTGGGATTGCGCGGACATGATGAATGCTTGCCGAGAAGCTGCTTAACCGTCCAATCGTCGGGAAGCGAGCCGGTGTTTGCGATGTATATCTTATCGTCGGAAACACTTATCTGGATCGGGATATTGCTCGAATAGTCCTTGTGGACAAGGGCATTGAGAACCAGTTCGCGCAATGCTTCGCGGGGGAATGGGAACTTTTCGACGCGATGCAACCCGTCCTCATAGCTTATCTTCGCCTTGAGGTATTTGAAGTAGATGAGGTCAAGTGCTTTCTCGGCCTGCTCAATCAGAGAGCCGTGAACGTCGTCGTGATAGACAAGATCGGCCTCGTTTTCGCCAAACTTTCCGACCTTGATGTATGCGCCAGCGATCCATTTCTCGGCCTTCTCGGTGAATAGCAACGCTCCAGCGTATGAAATGCCGTCCTTGCCGACAAGATGGAGATTTGAAATGAAGTTCTCCTTCGTTTCGCGCCGGACGGAAGCGACAAGCCTTCCCTTGTCTATCGCAAGGTCTTTGAATCGCTTTATCTCTCTCGCTGATATGTCCTTCAGCTTCAGTCGAGGACACGGCAGGTTCTCCCAGTGGAGCCCGCGCCGTTTGAGGAGGAATGACTCCAGACCCGGCCCCGACAGCCGCTGATTCGTGGCGCCGCGTCTTACGTAATAAACGCCGCGCAGCGAGATAGGCACGGGATAGGCCGGAACGATGATTTCAACGACATCCTTGCCGTCCTTGCGGACATGATTAACGTCCGCAATCATCCCCATTGTGTCGCGCATCAAGTTGGGGATAATTTCAAGCAACGACTTCCAGTCAGCGACGCCGACAACTTCATTGCCTTTCTTGTCGTCGGCAATGCCGATTAGCATCCGCCCGCCAGCAGAATTGGCGAATCCGCAAATCCACTTGAGGTATTCATCCCTCCAGCTCTGCTTGTACTCAACGTTCTGGTCTTCCTTCTTCATGTCGCTTTCTCCATTCGAGATTATATCACTTTTGAGATGATGCCTCATGGCTATGACGCGGTTATGGTGATCCCACCACGCTTTATCACGGCGGGCGGCTTCGACGGCGGAGTCTTGGGCGGCATCTCTGAAAGACCTTCCAAAAACCGAGACATTGTGTCGATATGATAGCGCAACGTCTTGGGCTCAACATTCAATATTACGGTTGTTTTCTTATGCGCATAGTCATGACGAACATCCTTGATATGAAACGCCATCGTTTGCATTTCCGGTTTAATGTGCGCCTGCGTGCGCAACGCCCTAAAATTGCCGATAAAGACAGACAGCAGTGCGGTAAGATCCAGGTCGACAATTCTTCTATCACCATTGTCCTTTGCATTCTGCAACTGCAAAGAGCTCAAATTTGGAACAACCGCATTCTGCCAAAGATTGGTAGGATACATTACAGCCAACCAAGCTTGAAGCCACAATGCCAAGCGCGCCTGAAGCTTGTCCAACAACGATTGAACATCGGCGAGTGTCGGCATCGCAGATACTTCGGCCCTCTCACATGTCAATGGTTGTATCGCCACCGACGATGGTGCGTCTGAATTATCTTGAGGCGCATCCCTGTAAACACCCTTGACTCTCTCCAAGAACTCTCGTACCTTGCCCGTTATAGACCGCATCTCTAGCATCTCGTAGTCACTCAAGATCAAAGTCGTTGTCCGAGAACGACTTGTTGCGACGTTAAAACGCCGTTCGTCAAACGAGAAAGAAACATTGCGCAGCGGAAAGTAAAGAATTGCATAATCAACCGTTGCCCCCTGCACCCGATCTATTGTTTCTATTGACAAATCCAACTTGCGACCTGCTATAGCAAATCGGCTTTGTATTGCCTTGGCCGAGTTTCTGAACGGCGTAATGACAGCGACTCGCGCACCCTCGCAGTTGGACTCAATCTTATCAAGCACATTCCCAAGAACCTTAACAGCCGCTGGAGAAAGAACGGCGCCCTCTCCACCAGATAGCACCTCCAAAACAACGCCTCCGCCGACCGGGAAATACCGATTGTCTATATTTGACCAATCAATCGTTTTCGGCGCAACCGACCGAAGCGTATTCCCATAGAAAACACCAGTCAACTCAGCCGCTGATGGCGTCAATCTGAATGTGGTGGTTATTCTAAAACTATCCACGTTCGATCCCAGCACAAATGATGTCAAACCATCAGCCTGCGTCACCGCATTCCAACGTTTGTACTCCGGCTTGTTCTCCGCGACAACGATAGGCGCAAGCTGCATCGGATCACCAACAATAAGGCATCTCGTTCCGAGCCGTAACAACGCGGCAATGGTTGTTAGATATGCCTGCGATGCCTCCTCCACTACTACAAGGTCATATAGCGGCACGCCATTGGACTCCTTGATGTGTCGGAACTGATCCGAGACTTTATAATATGTCGCAAATACAGCCGACCCTTTGGGGGCAATAAAATCGGAACCAGCACCCTTTAGCCCTTTTGCTGTCAAGGCCTCGTCTGATGTCAACATAGTCTTGTACAACTTCCCCGCCGACAAGTAACTCGACAATGGCGATTGCAGGATAAGCTCCATTAACGCCTTGTTGGCCATCGCCGCCACGCAAACAGACTTATTCCTTGAGAGATAATCCGCAATCACTTGCGCGGCATTAAAACTCTTGCCCGTACCAGGCGGACCCTGAAGAACGATTTTATTCCTCTGCGACAAAGCATTTAGCAAAGTCTTTGAAATTCCTTCCCCATCCTTCGGATCATAGGCCAACAGCTGCGGCTTCCATTCATCATAGCAAACTGCCGGTCTGCACATCAACACGCCATCTTCAGGATTTTTCTCAATATAATCAACAAGATTTGCGAGATAGCGTATCGGCGGCTCCGACTCATACAATAAGACATGAATCCTGACACCCGCAGACAGCGCATCCCCTATTTTTCCAAACATTCGCAAATCGACGGCACTACACCCAACATAAACAAAATCATCATTATTTCCGCGAAGATAATATAACGGCAGAGCTAAAGACGAACCAGAATGCAGCTCATCTTTAGACAGGAAGTCCGCAAAAGAACAATTCCAAACGTAAGGGGATTCACCATAAAGATCTCGTGCCTTATGTTTAATGACAACCAACGTCCTCTGCTCTTTCAATCTCGGCGAATGCTTCCTATTGAACTGAAGTACAACATGACCTCGTTCCTTACTTATCCCATGCACAACGCCATAAAAAACTTGATCCTCAGATAACAATTGCTTCATCGGTGTATGCAGCAATTTACGATATTCGACAAGCCTTTCATTTTTCTGATCGTTAAAAAAATCAACATAATTGGCTAATGTCTGGTTCATGTTCACCTCACCACTCATTAATTGACTCATTGCCAAACTCTTTTGTGAATACGCACTCATACGACCTATCACTTTTCATCTTATGCAACAGCAATAATGAATATGTACTATAATCCGAACATTCAGGATTCGAACCAAATAGGGCAAGTGTCTTTGCGAATCGCTCCTCTCGCAATTCGCTCTGAACTCTTATAACGGTAAAATTATCGCCTATTGCATCCATCAACTCACCTCTTGTTTCTAGATACTGAAACCCATCATCTTGATGGTACACAACTGCGCACACAACATATTTTGCACTCGCCTTATCATTTTGTTTGGCAAGCCTTGTCCACCATCTAGGAGGCAGATGTGCAACACCATTTATAGCCCCAACAACGTGAATTATCCGGCCATCATTGGTTTCAATAGTCGCCGAATGATCTATTTTTCTTTTTTGTTTTTTATCAAACATATCTTTGACAAAGTCGCGCTCTGCGTCTCGTTCGTTATCGCCATACATTTTCTCCCGTTGGTCATTACCTCCTATAAGGTATTTCGGCGCTAGCCCTTTTCGCATCAGACTATTAAACAACCGGATGCAATCAATACGATTGATATCATTCATCTGATCAGGAGTTAAATCATTCCCAAAGACACGATACATTTGTTCCTGCTCTTCTTCAGAGTAGTTCTTTTTAGTCTCAGGTTTTTGGGGCGGAATTTCGTCTTTCCCCATTTCTTCGTTGACGGGCTGGGCGGCTTCTGCAGCGCCAGATTGATTCTCCTCCCCTGTCGTTTGATTAGACGCACTTTCATTTTCGCGCAACATATCACATACCATGCCGTGAACATCGGGGAACAACTTCTGTAGTTTTTTCATGAACTGTTCATCAGCCAATAAGCCCACCGTGTCCGACGATATTCTTTTCGCTATCTGCTTATCACCACCTTCGGCATACAAAGCGATTTTAAGATCGTCAATTGAATATCGCTTCCTAAATACATCTTCCCCTAATCTAGCAATTACGTCGCAATACACAAGTGGATGCAACCAATCCTCCGCAGAATAGAAGATCCCATTGTCTGGAAGGAATGTACCATATTCGGCACGCAGCCACTCAATATCCCGGCATTGGACCAATAGTTTGTTACATCTATAGAACTTAACATTCTTCAATTGCTGTTCCACGAAATCAAATTCATGTTCCCACGCATCAGGATAACGTTCGGCTAGAAATACTAGCATCCGTACTGAAATGGCAGAAATTACTTTATCATCCAACTTTTTATTATCTGGTGTGAAAATAATACTATCATGGTCGACAAATTCCACACCCAACCAAACGAGTGCTTCTTCTGCATTTCTCCACATCGTTCCAGCATCCTCACCCGGAATCCCAATACTGCGTCCCATCAAATCCATGACATGTGGATTATTTGCAAAGAGGCGAACACGACTAGAGGACTCATCCCGACGGATTGCGCATAACTCTTTGACGCTTACAACCTCCTTTTGCCTATTCCTCCATTTGGCCAGCTCGTCATTTCTATACTTCTCTGCAAGATCGTGAGAAACTTTACTACATCCATCTGCAATCCACTGCAACACTCTCCCCCGCTTATTGTACATCTTACATTCAGAATCAGAGAGTAGGAATGCCAACGAGTCTTCAACTGACAGAGATATTTTCATTTCAAGTTCCGACAGGCAGTCCTTGTCGATCCCATCCATCATTGGAAGTTTGGAATCACTGTCGGACAATCCCAGAACGTAATCCTCTATGCAAAGATGATAAAGTTCTTCGGGCTTGCGTACTTCGCCCGTTCTGTCCAACACGCACGGCAAGTCCGCCCGGAGGCAATCCTTGACTTCGCTCCATTCCAACTTATTCTGTGCCAGATACTTCGTCCAAAAATATTCACAGAATTCTTTGTTTGCAAGTAACGCAACATCTTCTTTCGAAAAGTTGCCTTTGACACCAAGCTCCTTGAAGAGTTCTGAAATGTTTTCAATCCCGCAATACAACTCTGATACATAGGTGCCGCTATTGTCAAACGATTCAAAATCGCACAATGGCATGTATTCGTTAGAGAATCTCATTTCAGTCGGCAAACGTAGTTTGCCATCCTTTGCAAACAATCCAACTTTCTTTATCGCAGCACCACATCCACTATCTTTGCGTATTTCCAATGCTTTTTTCGAAGCCAATTCGCAAATAAATAACCGATGAAATTCCTTGAAATCAGGATCGCTCGCACTATTCTCCAAAAATTCTTTTTGCCGTTCTAGATATTTCTCCAGATACAACTTAAGGTTTTCCTTGACATTTAGGGGCTTGACCCTCAACTTTTCGCCCCAATAAGTATCGTCATTACCGTAAAGATCATTATCAAGAATCTTGGTGTCGGCAGAAATAATCCCTGCCGCAATCTCCCTGTCAATCTCTTGCCTGTCAATCTCTTTAGGAAGATATACCCCATTAAGTCCATCAACAGGCTCTACATGCCCCTGAACAAGTATTGGCGCCTTTTTAAGTTCCGCAACTTGATTGTCGTTAAGCAAGTTTTTCTTCGTTGCCATGAAACGATGGAATGCTATCACCTTCTCACGGGAATCTAAATCCAAATGCGGTACAAGTAATGTTCTGAATATCTCTCCGAAATTATCTCCCACATACTTTCTCGCACCTAGAAGATCGAACAAATCATTCCAGCTTGAATATTTTTCATTCAAAACGACAATAGCATCTTCCTTGATCCATCCATTTCGTAACCATAAGGAAAGTTCTTCACCATAATAAAAAACCGCCTTCCCTTCTCTATCAATCAGTTGTCCTCCTGTATCGAGAACTGGGAATCCACAAAACCTCGCCTTCATTTTCTCATGAGAAATTCTATTATTCGAAAAACACATAGAAAGATAATTATAAAAGCCCAAGTCGTCTTTCCTACTCAACATTAGATCTTTAATTTCATCCTTAAATTTTACCGCCAATGGTAAATAGCACCCCAAAGTATTGAACCCATAAGCAAGTTGTTTTGAATTCTTAAACACCTTGCCGTCACAAAAGAAATCCTTTATTGCTCTTCCTTCATCACCAACGAAATACTCCGAGTTAATTACTTTTACTCTCTCACGAACATACCACTTGGCCTTAACTAATTCAGCAACCGATGATTCATCTTTCACATAAACACTAAATGCTTCACTCTCAAAGGAATCCACTGGCATACCATCTTCGTCCACAAACGGCAACTTAGATAATAGTTGATAATCATCCTCAAAACGTTGCCTATTTTCCCATAGCCTATAATGGGCAATATACGCCCAGAACCGCTTGGAGACCCTGATGTCCTTTAATTTTTCTCTTGATTCTTCGTAAACTGGTCCAATTCCTCTGGCCAGAATCGTCTCACGGATAAATGTCCTTGGACCAAACGCCTTGAAATTCACATCCTTCAGTTTTCCAAGATAATCATCATTGGCATCATTCTCATCGCAACTCACCTCAGGAGATAGATATCTTGCCGCCCCAACAAATTCAGGCAAGCGTTCTTCAAGGTATCTTATATCATTCGAATATCCATACATGTCGGAAGCACAACCGAGTTCTCCGTGATTATCAAGAAATACTGGCGCAGACAAAAACAAGTCAAGCTTATCTGCCCTTGCAAGGTACCGTATAAAATCCTTATTATTGCTTGCGTCTTTCAACCAATTTATAGCGACACCATCGGTAGAGATATCGGCCCTCAGTCTGTCGTATGTGTATCGGTCAATAACAACATCACTTGAATATTCCGTTAGAAAATTTCTAAATGACTTGCTTTGACTTAGTTCAATCGGAATCAAAGACTTAAATTGAGACCGTATGGATACGAAGCCATCAGAAAATCTGCTGACAACCTCAGTCTCATCTAAAGTGAATTGACGCGCCTCGAGCATTTTACCTTCTTCATTTGGCAATTTCAGTTCGCCAAGTCGACTCTTAAAACCGCTCCTGAATTCGTTTATAAAATCTTTGTATTTTGGATGATCCCTCATACACTTATCAAAATTGGGGATAAGCGCAAATAACGACTCATACGAAAATCTATTTGTTGCCAATAATTCTTCAACCCAATCAAAGAAACGACTGCCACATTGTCGCGCCAGAATTAAGTTTAGATCGTGGGCAGGATTTGTTGTATCATACTCATCTTTTAGCTCGATATCGTCTCTTCGGCCGTTTGGGATCATGTCTGAATTGAAGATAAAGCCAAAGCCCCATTGGGCATTTTTTGCTGGAAGGTAGCAATACAGAGTGCTTCCTTCGTCATTTTCCAATTCTAATCGCTCTGGGTTTGTGTAATCAACACGGCATGCAAAACTTACGCTCACGCCCGTTTCGATGACCTCAATGTATTTTTTGGGTATCTTAGGATTGTTTACAGCTACTGCCCCTTCAATGATTCTTCGTGCGGATTCTGAAACCCTATCAAAATATGGGTTGCGCGACCTTTCCCACACTCCTCCATCGTTTGACACGCATTTCACACTTCCATCGACAAATTTGACACTGACACTACGAACTTTTCGCAGAAACAGAATTGATTTCTCATCGGAAAACATTGTATTGAGAACTGAAGCATATCCAGAAATCTGTTCAGGGCTATCTGGGTGGATGGCAATATTCACACGATATTTATGTTCCTCAGATTGGAGACAGGACAGAACTTCATCATTGATTTCGTCATCAGTTCTCCAGTATGGCGTAACTTCCCAAGGAATATGTTTTTTCTCGCTTTCTCTCCTGTCGAAAGCAAAAGTGTATTCACCAGTTTTGATGTATACACAATCTGTACCAGCAAACACTGTCTTAAAGCCAATGCCTTTATATCCAATCGTGCACCTCTTTCTTGTCTTCTCGCCAGCATTGATATCACAGATGGCAGCAACATTTTCCGCCCCGAAACTACGGCCGGAATGTCGAAATATCAAATACTCATTCGTGAGTACAATTTCCACATCTACAGGGTCATTCCCATAAGGATAATCATCAGCATTTTGCAACAACTCATAAATAAAGACTTCTGCACCACTTCCAACAAGTTGGTTCCTAATTGTCTCTACAGCACCTTCATAACGTATTCTTGTGTCAGGGTCCTTATCAACCTGTTTCCTTACCATATCAACGATCTCTTGAGCCGTAATTGGGACAGGATCTCCAACCGTCTCAATTTGACATGGACAATTCGGATTATTGTTTGAGAATTTCCATTCAAAGAAGCAATACTCCTCACTACCGGAAGGAATGTAATTGGTAACCACCGAGAGCTCTTTTTTCAACCGACCAAAAGTCGGGAATCGGACATCCTCTACTTTCGTTTTGCTTTTGGCAAATCTTCCAATCAATCTACCATCATTATTTGCATCACGCCAGTAATTTAATTCACATTCCTCAATAAGCCTCTCTTGTTCGGCCAACATTGTCTCTTTAAGACTTGCCAGAAGTTTCGCCCTCACTAATTTAGATACTATATCATCTTCCACTTTGTTCTCATCATTAAAAAAGAGTTCGCGTAATTTAACCGCCAAACATGAATCTAATATTAGTTTCTCACAGATGAAAATCCGCCGCTGCTCATCAACATAAGACAAAGCCTCGCTGAATGTTGTAAGTGCTTTGCGCCTATCATGTTGCATTAATACTTTTCTGGATGCGTAGTTCAGCAAATCGACTTTATAATCCTTCGGTGGTCTATCAGAGCGCGATGATACAAATGCCTTCCCCTCAATCTTTATCGACTCAGGGGCATATCGAAATACCACTATCAAATCATCCACAGAATCGGTTAGTAGTCTAACTTTTATTGCCACCTCCCCAAATCGTCCACCTCGCTCATAAATAACAACGTCATCCTGTCGTGGCCGAATATCTTTTTCAAGCCATGCCTCTTCATCAAACCGCGGCTCAATCAATTCGCCCTGAGCATTTTTTAAGTCAGCATACCCATGACGATTAGTCACTATATAACCTTGACCAGAGCCGTCCTTACCTGGAGCAAACCATTTCACAATCCCGATGAATCTACCATGACTCCGTTTATGGTTTATTTCTTCAATTTTTCGCTCTTTCAAATGTCTGATGGCATTCAGTATTCTCTCATCGCAATCTTCGCAGCCTTTATCAAATACAGATATGAGTGTTTCACGAACCATATTGCTCTTAGCCAACTTATCGATTACAGATTCACAATTAATCTCAGGGTGGGAACGAAAAAAGCCACTAACAACATCCCTTATTAGCTTAGCACCTTCGTCATTTCCTGTTGATCTAGCGAGTAAATCGTGCAAAACATTTCGAGGAAAGGTTTTTCCTGTTTTCTTATCAAATCCTAAAATCTTATACCCATGCACAGCATAATCTAAAGCTAAGCACAAATGATTTCTTGACAGGCTCAGTTCAACAACTTGAACAGCCTCCTCTCCTTTGGCCCCACCATTCTTTCTACCAAAATACACGCACATTCCCACTTCGGGTTCATATTTCTCACACCACTCTCTTAATTTAAAATGAACATCTATCGTTTTATGTTCCGTTACGCTTAACGGAATGGTATAAATAAAACCAAATCCCTTTTCATTGTTCACCATCTTGATATAACCAATTGCTTTCATCACAAAGTTCTCCTTACTTAATCTGCACGTGGCCAGTTGATATTTAATATCCGTTCATACTCTTCTTGACTTCCAAACAAACGGCATATCAGCTCCTTCTTAAACGTCTCTAGATTGTGATTCATGGCTTGTCGGATGGTATCTACAACTTTCCCGACCAAACACTCAAGCGCCCCCGCTTTCAGTATAGCAATCAGATCCATGTATACTTCAATTGGAATCGCGTTACTATTTTCTGTTTCATCGTAATTGTCATAGTGACATATAAATTTATCAGCAAGTGTTTTGACCGCATCCCGATAACTATATTGCCGCCCAAAACGATCACGTCCAATACTTGTATTCATGAACTGATCGAAATGTTTCTTCAATTCACCTTCACCCAAACGAGTTAATATCCCCTGAACCGTGAAGTTCTTTTTACTAGTAGCACCTTGGGTCTCACATGCTATGGCTCGAAGCTGAACTACTATCAATTCAAAATATGTTACCCACGACAAAGGATCTTCGCCA
Organism: Kiritimatiellia bacterium; assembly: GCA_017403825.1. Lineage (GTDB taxonomy): Bacteria > Verrucomicrobiota > Kiritimatiellia > RFP12 > UBA1067 > UBA1067. The sequence goes on along the minus strand of JAFRDO010000064.1, from coordinate 24,812 downwards.
AATTCGCAAAGTCGAGCGCTTCGATCAACCAAACGCGTTAGATTGTTTTCCAACGCACGTACAGCCGGAGACCAACACGTTTCGATTCTACCCCCTGGATTATCCATTATCCTCAATCCTACTAGGTAATATGTGAATGTCAAACATCCTCAAAAAACTACGTCTCTGCCACCTGATACGCGAGATGGGGAAGGTGACAGGCGCGGCGCGCTGGGGGACAAGAGATTCGGCGGCGGCGAAGCCAGCGGACTTCAGCTTTTTGCGAAGCTCGGATTGCACCTTGTAGATGTCCTCGGGGCAGTTTTCGTCGGCGAAACGCGAACCTTCTTGGAATGTCGCAAGCCAGTCGCACTGTGCCGCGCCATGTGCGCTATGAAGCGCCAGGAGCTTCGCGTGTAGATCCTTCGCGGGGCATCCGCTCGCCAGAAGCAGCAACATAGCAAAGCACGACTTGCTCATCGCCACGGCATTACCATCAATCTTTACCCAGCCGTTCCAAGCGTCGATTTCAATGTCTGGATAGGCGACAGCGGGCGGGGCAACTTCCTGAACGCGCGAGATGAGCGTGCGGTAGCTCGGCGGAATCGTCTTGAACTTGTCCTGATACCAGCCGCGCATACGCACAAACGGAACCTCGAAAAGTTCGCATTGCAGATCCTTTGCCTTGTGCTTTTTACCTGTGGACCTGGCCGTGTACGTTTCGCCGCGCTTTGGAAAGTAGAATGTCGGCGTTGCACCAGCCTCAATCGCCTGCGGAAGAAGGACATGATAGACCTTGTCGCATTCGCGCCCAAGCAGCGTCATGCAGGAGAAAAGGAGCGCACTCATCGTCTTGCGTCCGCCCGCGATGGAGACATGCAACTCGGTCCCGCCGTCCTCCGTGTACTGCCGAAGCTGCGCGAGCATGAAGTCCGCCGCGCGAAGATTGTCCTCGCCCGTACGCAGATCGTCGATCTCGTTGCCGCGCACATCGGGGATCGTACGTATCGACGTCTCGCCAAAGACCAGCCGTCCGTCGATGTCGATTTTCTCGCGCTTCATCTGGGCAAGCATTTCATCCCAGACACCGTTCGCAATAAGTTCCCGTCTCAGCAGTTCCTTGCCGTTTCTCGTGATCAGCACCACAATCTCGTCCGGCACGACCGGCTTCTTCTGGTGCGCGAGCGCCCAGACTGCGTTCGTCAGCACCGCCGGCGAGGTGCCCATGCCGGCAACGAGGATCTGTCGCTTCTTGTTCATGACAGAACCTCCCAATGGCCGAAGCGCTTACCGCCGACACGAGCAATTCTCCCTTGTTGTGTCAGCTTGCTGAAAACTCGCTCAACAGTACGCTTGGTGACTTGGTATTTCATGGCAATTTCAGACATCCTAATCTTGGGGCGAGCACGAATTTCATCTATCACCGCACGCTCCAAACCGACATCCAAACCGACACCCAAATCGACATCTTGCGCTCCCTTGTCGGTTTGCGGCCATGAAACAATAGTCGCGCGCCGCAGGATTATCGTGAGTCCATCGTCTTCGCTTTCCCACTGCGGAGGCGGGAGCCCGCTTTCGCGGCACTTTTCGATGATGTCGCCAGTGCCGGAACCGACATGCTCGATGTAGCCACGGAGGTGCATGCCCTGGGCAAGAAGAGGATTCACTGGGATCGAACGATGCCGCCGCTTGGGCATTGCCACGGTCAATCGACCAAGGATCGCGTCCCTGCGCACATACTCCGCGAGCGCCTTGCGCTCCTTGGCAAACTCGCGCTGAACGCTCGATATGAAAATCTTGAATTCCATGATCTCTTCGTCTCTTTGTCATTGATACTTATATTCTACCATATTCCAGCGTTGTTGTGTGACTCTGCAAGTTTCCGTGCATTTCCATTCTCCCACACCACTCCTCCTACCTCATACTCGCGCAATATGCCGAAATCTTACACGCCAAGTCACTGCTGCCTGTTCGACCCCAGTACGGCATTTGAATCGAGAAGAAAATCAATCACCACGGCGCCAGAGGTTGCAGAATGGCAAAACGCGCCACTCACGTCAGTAGAGAAAGCCAAATAACCAGAGCAGCAACGGGGGTGGCAGTGGATTGCTTTCATTGATTATTGACAGCGCACACCGCTATCTTGCCATAATCATATAAAAATCGCAAAAAATCGCCATGCTCAACGGGGTCCCACCCCATAATGTCCACCCCATAATGCCACTTCTCATGGTGCTGAATTGTACCATACTCTTCTGTACAGTACAAGTGCGCACCATTAGCCAAAATCTTACACGCTAAGTTCCTGTTACCTGTTCGCCCCCAGTACGGCATTTGAATCAAGAAGAAAATCGATCAATCCAACAATGGCATAGCCGGAATCGTCAATGCGAAGCGGCATCTTCCCCTTGACGACGATGATCTTTCTGAACGAATCACCGACATGACCGAATGGACGTCTTTCCTGAACGGCCTTTTCCGGATCGTCGATGCTGAGCGCGGACTGCACATAGAACCTCTCTCTGCCACGGTTGGCGACAAAGTCGATCTCGAGCTGCTTCCTGATCCCGCTCCCGGCGCCATTCTTCTCGAACACGTCTACGATTCCAACGTCCACGTCAAAGCCTTGCGCCTTCAGCTCGTTGAATATGGCATTCTCCATCAAATGAGTCTCTTCAATCTGCCGAAAACCAAGACGGGCATTGCGAAGTCCGAGATCGGCAAAATAGTATTTGCGCAAGGCACCGATGTGCTTTCGCCCCTTTATGTCATATCGCCGCGCCTCCTCGACTAGAAAAGCTCTTCCGAGCTTGGCAATATAAGAATCGAGCGTCTTTGCCTTGATTGCCGTGCGCTTCATAGTCCGGAAAGTATTTTCAAGATTCACGGAATTGGTAAGCGACCCTACTGAGGACGCGAGAACGTCCAACACGTCGCCAAGGCATTCCGGCTTCCTTATGGCATTGCGCTCGACGACATCCTTAATGTACGTCTCTTCAAACAGTCCCTTCAGATAGAGGCTTTTAGCCTCGTGCCCTTTGGCAAACACCGCTAGCGGCATACCGCCATAGACGACATACTCATCCCAGGCGTCACGCGCATCTCCACCGAAGGTCTGCATGAACTCGGCAAACGTGAACGGCGTAAGTCTCACTTCGTCACCGCGGCCGCGGAACTCGGTTCTGATGTCGGAAGAGAGCATCTTCGAATTCGAGCCCGTCACATAGACATCTACGTTATGCCGACGCATAAGGGCATTGATCACCGAATAAAATGTGATTTCATCCGGGGCCTTCAACGCTGGATCCTTCACCTTCACGCGCTTGACGAACTGCACCTCGTCGATGAACACATAATACTCGCCATCGTCCTTGATCTTCGACTTCAGATAGGCGTCAAGTTTCAGCGGATTGTGAAGCTTGTAGTTTTCAGGCTCGTCCAACGCAACCTCCACAATATGATCCGGGGACACTCCAAGCGAAATCAGGTACTCCTTGTAAAGGATTCCAAGCAAATACGATTTGCCGCATCTCCTAAGTCCGGTAATGACCTTTACCATGCCATTAAAACGTCTGGCCATCAGACGATTCAAGAACAAGTCTCTTTTGACCTTCATCATAATCCGCCATCCTTTGGCGCAAATTATACCACATCTCTTGCCACAAAATCAATACGAAAGGATATTTTTTGCGCCTAGGCGCATTTTTTCTCCCTTAATCACGCCATTGTGCCTCCTGAGCCGACTTGCGTCATGCAACGGTAGCGTTTCGCACTGTTGCAGATCCAAGGATTACGGCGTGGCCAGCGCCGGGCAAACAGTCGCCGAATCGGGATTGGTCCACTCGAAGGGAAAGGTTCGGCACTTGTCGGGCTTGACCTGGTTGATTCGACAGAGATTGTCGGCGGTAAGGTATGCGCACGACCCATCGGGACGGCTCTTGAGCATGAGACTCTTGCGGTCGGGGGCAAGCTCCGTCTCGCGCTCTATGAAGTCGCTCTCGCTCATGCCGAGAAACGAGGCAATGCGTTTCACTTCCGCGTGCGACACGCGAACAATGCCATCCTTGATGCGGCAGCACTCCCCGCAACAACGGCAACGGAAGTTTTCGCGTGTCATTTTCCCTCCGTCCGTACTATGCTCGCATCACACACCAAAGCCTTACACAGACTCAATAACCTCCCAATGCCCGCCCTTGTCGGGGCCGACGCGACGAAGGCGACCAGATGATTTGAGGTTCTCGAGATGTTTCTGAATTGTACTTCTGGTTATTCCCAAAGCAGAAACCATTCCGGCAAGCGTCAGATGTGGATGATCCTTCAGCAATTCCCAAAGTCTGTCTACGGTTTTCTTACCGCTTTTTCTTACCGCTTTTTTCTTACCGCTTTTCACTTTCAGACCGCCATTGCCGACCTTCCCTTCGCTAAATTCGCGAAGCATGCGCTTGCCCTCCTCAGTCAGCCCCACAAGAAGATACCGGCTTTTCAACTCGTTTTGTTCACCGAGTATGAGGTTGCCGAAAAACCTTTCCAAAGGCCCAAAGTCCTTGGCGATGCCTTTCAACGGATTGTCATAATTCGCCCTAACGAGAGCATTGCGGAAATACCAGGAGTTCACTGCGAAAAGCTCGTTCGTGGCGGCAATCCTCATCGATTGCAGATACTTTATCGCAAAAACCGCAATCGTGCGCGTGTTACCCTCTCGGAAAGGATGAATCTGCCATATCCCGGCGATGAATCTCGCAAAATGCTCGACGATCTTCTTCTTGCTCTTGCGCACGTAGCTATAGTCCTTCTCCCTGTCAAAGTCGTATTCAAGGGTCTTTTCGATGACCGGGGCGTGTCCATAGGTCACGCTGTCGCCTCGCAGGACCCACTCGCGCTTTCTAAGGTTGACTTCGCGAATCGCGCCAGCATGCGGGAACACACCATCGAAGATAAGACCATGCAAGCCTGTCAAATACGTGGGCGAAAGGTAAAATCCGTCCTCTTCGATAATCTGGTTGATGCGGGCTGAAACGCGGTCCGCCTCTTTCTTGTCCTCCGGTTCGTCATGTCCGGACTTTGTCTCGTAATATCTGTCAACCAGCCGAACGGCCTTTTCGCTGGATATCTTGCCCTCAATGTGCTTCTTTGCGACGGAGATTAGATGCTCGGACGGCGTAAGGCCATCTACCTTCTGCAAGCCGATTGCAATGGCCCAGTTCTCGGCGCGCTCGCGCTCGTTAGGCTTGTGTGACAGGTAGTAGTTTTCAAATTGCTTCAAGCTTGGATCGTCATACGGCATCATCCTTCTCCCTCTTCTTCATCTTGCAACCAGCAATGCTTATCTGCGTAAAACAGAATCAATGCCGCTGCTGAATGAGATGCCAGTATTTTATCATATTCCGGCGTTACCGTGCAGAAGCAAAGCCGCATGGACGGCAGCCACCGATCCGCTACCTGCGGGCGGCGGCTTATGCTATAATACGAAACATGAACGGGAAACTAAAGATGACCCTCCGGGCCTGGCCGGTGATTGCGGGCGTGACAATCGGCCTGTGCTTTCTTACGCAGCATGTCGCAAAGCTCTTCGGCGTAGACCTTCCAGACCAGCAGAACATTGACATCGTGCGCCAGTGGCTTCAACACGCATTCGACTCCGCTAAAAACTTCGCGACCTGTGCGTTCCTGCTCACGCAAGTGCTAATACTGCTGCCAGTGATAGAAGAGGCCATCTTCAGAGGCCTGCTGTGGAAGCTGCCGTCAAGGGCATTTGGAGGAAGATTGCGTCTTGCGCTTGCGGTTCTTTCCTCCGTTCTTTTTTCCGCCGCGCACTACATCGCACAGCCGTTCCCCGACGCGGCGTTCCTGGCGTTGTTCTTCTTCGGGCTTGCGCAATGCTGGCTCTATGCAAAGACAGACCGAATCTGGTGTCCGATGCTGAACCACTTCCTCTTCAACCTGACGAACCTAATCCTGCTGCTCGTCATTCCGGCTTAACCGGCGGCAGAGAAAAGCCTATTCGTTCAGCGCACCCTTGTAGGCTACGCGGCGGACCTTGCCGATGGACGTGCGCTGAAGCGGCTCGTGCGAAACGACGACCTTGCGAACGCGCTTGTAGTCCGCCAGCTCCGCGCACTTCTCCTGCGCGCGCTTGACGGCAGTCTTCTCCATCGTCTCCCAGTCGGGAAGCTCGCCTCCGTTCTGCTCGCGGAACCAGTCCTCGTTCGGATAGATGATTGCGCCGACCTTCTCGCCGGGATCGTCGCCGTGGGTGTAGCCGATGACCACCACGTCCTGCACGCTCGGCTCCTTGGCGATCATGATCTCGACCTCTTCGGGGTAGATGTTCTTGCCCTCGCGGTTGACGATCAGCGCTTTCTTGCGTCCGCGTATCGTGATGAAGCCGTCTTCATCCATGGACGCCAGATCGCCCGTCCTGAACCACAGTCCGCCATGCCCGTCGTCGTCGAACGACTCCGCGGTCGCCTCCGGATTGTGGTAGTAGCCCTGCATGACGATCGGCCCTTTGACCTGTATCTCGCCGACACCCGCCTCGTTCCTGTCCGCCAACCGCACCTCGATTCCGCAGATTGCCGGACCGATGGTGCCCGTCTTGATGACTTCCGGCGGGCAGACGGAGACGATCGGGGAACATTCGGTGAGGCCGTAGCCCTCAAGGAAGCGGACGTGTATGCGCTTGAAGCTGTCCATCACGTGGCGCGGACACGGCGCGCCGCCGGTTATGAAGAACCTGAGGTGCCCGCCAAGCCTCAACTTCACCATGTGCATAACAGGTCCGCGCAAGCCGATCTTCATGAGGAATCGCGCAACCTTCGACTTCGCGAGAGCCGATTCGATCTTGTCGTGCAACTTCTCGGCGAGGAGCGGCACCGCGCAGATGACGGTGGGCTTGAGGTCATGGATGTCCTGCCCTACCGTGCGCAACGACTGGCAGAAGCTCATCGACGCGCCCTTCATGAACGACGCGACGAAGTTCGCCGAGAACGAGAACGCGTGGAAAAGCGGGAGGACGACGAAGAAAGAGTCCGACGGCCCCACGGGCGCACCGAACACCTCGTAGGCGCCTTCAAGGTCGGCCACGAAGTTCGAGTGGCGCAGCATCGCGCCCTTCGGCCGGCCGGTAGTGCCGGACGTGTAGATTATGGACGCTATGTCGTCCGGATTCGCGACATGGGCGTCGTACCAGGCACCGCCCCCGGCGACTCGCAGCGACTCATAGCCGGCTACGTCTATCCGCCCGTCGATCTTCTGCCCCGGGTTGATGACGCCACCCACCACGACTACGCCGCGCAGCGCGGGCAGCTGCTTGGCGATCGCCATAATCATGCGCAGGTGACGCGGATCGGTCGTCACCACGCGCACCTCGGCGTCCTTCAGTATGTATGCCACCTCGTCGTTGTGAAGCTTAGGGTCGATCGGCACGACCGCTGCGCCGGTGCCAGCCTGGGCCAGGTAGGACTCTACCCATTCGGGCCCGTTTCCAAGTATCAGCGCGGCATTCTCCTCGCTCGGCTTCAGCCCGAACCGGACGCCGTAGCCTTCTGCAATCTCGCGAACGCCCTTCAGCGTCTCGCCGTAAGAGCGGACGCGCCACGCGCCGTCCGCAAAGAAACGCATGGCCGCCGCGCCTGGTCGGGCGGCGGCCTGCCTTTCGAGAAGTCCCCTTATCGTCATCGCAGCCTCCTCCAATGCCGTGGATGACTAAGGTGGCGTCAGGCCTTCCTCTCCTCAGCCTCGAAGTCGGGGCGCTTGCCTTTGTACCACCAGTACATGACCGGCGTCGCGATGAACACCGACGAGAACGTTCCCGCAATGACGCCGAAGAGCATGATCAGCGCGAAGTCGAATATCGACCCGTCGCCGAACGCGAAGAGCGCGAGCACCGCGAAGAACGTGGTGACGGACGTGATAACCGTGCGGCCCAGGCAGGCGTTGAGCGACACGTTGCACAGCTCGCGGAACTGGAGGCGCTTGTCATGGCGCAGCGTCTCGCGGATGCGGTCGAACACGACGACCGTGTCGTTGACCGAGTAGCCGATGATCGTAAGGAGCGCCGTGATCACGATGAGCGACACCTGGCGTCCGCAAAGCGAGAACAGGCCAAGGGATATGAGAGCGTCGTGAGCTAGGGCCACGAGCGCACCGAGACCGAAGCCGAACTGGAAGCGGAAGCCGACGTAGATGAGAATTGCCACGAGCGAGAAGAGGACGGCGTAGGTTCCGCTCCTCTTGAGGTCCGCGCCGACGATCGAGCCGACCTCGTCCACCGACGCTGCGGCGAACCCGGAATCCGGGAACTTCGCCTGAAGGAGCTTCGTGACATGGGCGCCGACGTCGCTGCCTTCCAGGGCCTGGCCCTTCTGCGTCTCTGCGGTCTCGCCGGTCTTGACGAGGAGCGTGGTGTCGCCAACACCTTCCTGATACTGAATGACGGCGGCGTTGTCGAATTCGTTGAGCGCGGCGCGGATGTCTGCGACGGCGGGCTTGGAGCCCTGCTTCATGCTGTAGACGATCGAGGTTCCGCCCGTGAGGTCGACAGACAACACGTCGGCCTTGTTATGGACGAGCCGGACCGTGAAGATCGAGAGCGACACGATGATTATCGCGAACGCGGTGATGAACGCCGGCTTCGACCACTTCACGAAGTCGAACTTGGGATCCTTAAAGATCTGGAGCATCTTGAAGGGCTTGGTCCTGTAGGGATCAACGCAGTGGTCGAAGACGAGACGCGTCACAACGACGGCGGTGAACATGGAGATCACGACGCCGGCGGTGAGGGTGATGGCGAAGCCGCGCACCGGACCGGTTCCCACTACAAAGAGGATTATGCCCGTGATTATGGTAGTAAGGTTCGAGTCAAAGATCGCGGTGAAGGCACGGCCGTAACCGTTGCTGATCGCCTCGCCGGCGGCCTTGCCGCGCTGGAACTCCTCGCGGATGCGCTCAAAGATGAGCACGTTCGCGTCGACCGCCATGCCGAGCGACAGGACCAGGCCTGCGATGCCTGGCATCGTAAGCACCGGCAGCTGCATCGAGCCTCCGCCGCCCATCGAGGGATCGTGCGCGAATACGCCGAGGATATTGGCTACGATGACGAGCGCGGTCGGCAACAGCGCAACGTCAAGGAAGAGCGCGATGTCCGCCACTAGACCCGTGCCCCAGTAGTAGATGAACATGAAGATCGCGACGAGCGCGAAGCCAAGGCCTGCGGCCACGAGGCCGGCGTGAATGGCGTCTTCGCCGACCGTAGGCGCCACGGTAGTCTCGGCGAGGATCTTGAGCGGAGCGGGCAACGCGCCGGCGTTCAGCTCGTCAGCGAGCTTCTTGGCGCTCTTCGCGTCGAAGCGGCCCGTGATCTCGCCCGAGGAGCCGATCTCGGAATTGATGACCGGAGCGGAGATGAGGGTGGAGTCAAGAATGATGGCCAGCTGACGGCCGCGGTCGGTCGGGTTCTTCGGGCCGTGCGCCTTGTAGTTGCGCGTCAGGGTGGCGAACTTGCGCCCGCCCTCCGCCGAGAGGCGGAAGCCAATGGACAGGCCGCCGGCGGTCGGGTCGCGCTGGACCGCCGCGGAAACGAGGTCTTCGCCGGTCACGCGCGGCTCGGTGTGGCGGGCCACGAAATTCGGCGAATACGTGCCGTCCCCATTGTCCTCAAGCATGAAAGTGTAGCGTGCGTCGGGCGACTCGAACGCCGCCAGCCTCGCCGCATAGCCGGGCGTCTGCGATATCTCGCCCCAGTTCTCTACGCGAGCATACCCGTTGCCGCTCTTCTTATAGCCCTCCGGCGCGACGTCCTTCGACAGGAGCTTAGCGACAAGCTGATCGTTCTTCGGGTGCGTCAGGCGGAACTCAAGGAACGCCGCGCTCTGCAGGCTAGCCTTCGCGGCCCTGCGCACGTTCTCGTCGACGCCGGGCAGCTGCACGAGGAGCCTGTGGTCCTTCATGCCCTGAATGACCGGCTCGTTGGTGCCCATCGCATCAACGCGGCGGCGGATAACAGAAATTATGCGGTCGTCGCAGCCGACAAGCGTCTCCTCGACCTTCCTCTGGACAGCGCCGGGCGTGTTGGTGAGCGCCGGATCCGCCGCAATGATCGACTCGGTCAGCTTGGCCGTGTCTACGCCAAGCGTGAACGACGTCCCGCCCTTCAGGTCGAGCCCGAACCGGAGCTTCTCCGACGGCGGATTGCAGACATAGAACGAAATGACTGCGATCAGCGCGAGGACGAGCCACTTCCAGATGTTGTTGCGAACGACAGAATCTTTGGACATGTCAACTTTTCCCTATGTTTTGAGATTGGTGTGAAATTATACCATATCGCGGCGCATGAAATCAAGGGAGGCTAGCGCTCCACCGGAAGCCCCCATGACTCGAGCCGGTCGGCCATCCACGCGAAGGCGGCCTCGTGCAGGTCGCGCGACTTGCCGCAAGGAATGACCGGACCGAAGGCGATGCGGATATCCTTCGAGGTGTCCACGGGGCCGAAGTCATGGAACACCTTGCGTAAAAGCCCCTTTTCTCGTGTAGGCTGGCAGCGCGTGTCTACGACGATCGGAACAACCGGGCAGCCAGCGCGCTCGGCAAGCTTCGCCCCGATGGACGAGTAGCGCTTGCGGCTGAACACCGAGCAGCGCGTGCCCTGGGGAAAGATGAGGAAGCTGTCGCCGCCCTGAAGCCGTTCGGAGCCGATGCGCAGTATGTTCACCAGGTCCTCGCGCGGCGACTTGCGGCTTATCGGCACCATTCGCATGTGCTCCGCCACGCGCTCAAGGAACGGCAGATGCGCAAGCGACGCCTTTGCAACGTAGCTGAACGGGCCCGCCGTCATAAGGATAGGTGGCAACATTATAGTCTCGGTCATCGACATGTGGTTGCTGAGATAGACGACCGGGCCCTTGTGCGCCATGCGCACGCCGAAACCCTCCACGCTGACGCAAATGCCAAGCCGCTCCGCCGCCGTTACCGACGAGAAGCACACCCCCGCCCAACGCTCGGTCGTGAGACGGCCCAGCGGCTCCGTCACTGCGCAATAGGGAAATACCTTAACGGTCCCCCACGTGTAGCGGATCGTGGACCAGGCTCCGGGACGCGCCCGGCGCGGCGGACGACAGTCGTCATGGGTACGGTAGGCTCCTGTGGCGGCCAGCTCCGCCCGGAAGTCACTCAGGGTCGTTGTTCGCATCGTCTTCCGCCTGCTGGGGCTGTTGCTTGGCCTTCTCCTCGCGGACCCGGCGCAGCTCCTCCATAAGAGTCCTCATCTGGCTGCGGGTCTCCTCACGCTCGGCCTCGCGCTGAGCCTTGTCCTTCTCAGCCTGTTCCTCGCGCTCGGCATCTTTCGCCTCCTGCTCCGCGCGAAGCCTCTCGCGCTCGGCCGCTTCACGCTGCTCGCGCTGCGCCCTACGGCCTCGCAACGTCTTGAGCATCGACGAGCCGCCGGCGGCGGGTTCGCCAGCGCCGGAGCGGGACTTCGTCTGCCCCGCGCCCTTCCCGGAATTGCCGCCCAGCGACAGCGACACCTCGATGTCTTCCTTGGCAATCGTCATCGTCGCCGCCTTGGGATCAGCCTCAACGACCCTCCAGCCGTCGCGGGTCTCGCCCTCCTTAAGATAATAGTGCACCGGCGCCTTTGGGTTCGAGTTGTCGGTGAAACCGACGGCGGTCGTGCCGTCTGGCGTGACGTTGATCGCCGAGAAATGGATTGCGCTCTGGAGCTTCTCCTGTTCCTTGGTAAGCTCCTGGCCCTGCTTTGCGGACGACCGCGCGACCTCGCTCGGCATTTTCGTAGGGTCGAAGCCCGGAGGCAGCTCGCCGAACATCTGCCGGTCCACGATGGTCTGGTAGCGGGAAAACGGTTGCTTCTCCGCCTGCGCCGCGGACACGGCCAGTACAAGCGCAACCGTAATGACTGTATGCTTCTTGCTCACGAGCGTATTATACCAAAAAAATCGGCCCGCCGTATCTGCCCTCATTATTTATGATATAATACGGACACTTGAAATACAGATACCTCTATCAAGACCGGGAGAACCGAAATCTCGAAGGCGAGATCGACGCCCGCGACCGCGCTGACGTGTACCTGCGCCTGCGGAAGCAGGGCATTCGTCCGTACCGCGTGATCGGCGACGACCCGTGGAACTGGCGGCCGTGGGCGATCTCAGCCGGGTATCTCGTGCTGTCTGCCGCGCTCGTCGTGCTGGGCATAGTCGCCCTGGCGCAGGCGCGGCAGCTGCGCGAGCTGCAGATGACTGACGCGGAGGAAACGGCTTTCTGAAAACAAGGGAAAACACAAGGAAAGAACTAAGGAGCAGGGAAAAGATGAAGATCGACACATTGTGCGTACAGGGAGGCTACCAGCCGAAGTGCGGAGAACCTCGTCAGGTCCCCATATACGCGACAACGACGTTCAAGTACGACACGACGCAGCACATGGCCGACCTGTTCGACCTCAAGGCGTCCGGCTACTTCTATACGCGCCTGGCGAACCCGACGAACGACCTGGTGGCGAAGAAGATCGCCGCGCTGGAAGGCGGCGTCGCGGCGATCCTTACGAGCTCCGGCCAGGCGGCCTCGACGTTCTCGATTCTCAACCTCTGCAACGCCGGCGACCACGTCGTATCGTCGGCGCAGATCTACGGCGGAACGTTCAACCTCTTCGCGGTCTCGCTGAAGAAGCTGGGGATAGAGTTCACGTTCGTAGACCCTGACGCTTCCGAGAAGGAACTCCAGAAGGCGTTCCGCCCGAACACTAAATGCGTCTTCGGCGAGACGGTGTCGAACCCGTCGGGCGCCGTCCTCGACATCGCGAAGTTCGCGAAGGTAGCGCATAAAAACGGCGTGCCGCTCATCGTCGACAACACGTTCCCGACCCCGGTCCTGTGCCGTCCGATCGAGTTCGGCTGCGACATCGTGACGCATGCGACGACGAAGTACATGGACGGGCACTCGTCGCAGGTCGGCGGGTGCATCGTCGACTCCGGGAACTTCGACTGGACGAAGCATGCGGACAAGTTCCCGGGCCTTGTCGAGCCCGACGCCTCGTACCACGGTCTCTCCTACGCAAAGCAGTTCGGCAAAATGGCCTACATCGTCAAGTGCACGGCGCACCTGATGCGCGACTTCGGGTCCATTCCGTCGCCGTTCAACGCGTTTCTCGTGAACATCGGGCTGGAATCGCTGCACCTCAGGATCCGCCGCCACGCCGAATCGGCGCTCAAGATCGCAAAGTGGCTCAAGGCTCAGAAGAAGGTCGCGTGGGTGAACTTCGCGGGCCTTCCCGGCTCGAAGTACGCCAAGCTCGTCAAGAAGCAGTTCGACGGCCCTTCGCCATGCGGCGTGATGACGTTCGGCGTCAAGGGCGGACGCGAGGCGTCGATCAGGTTCATGGACTCGCTCAAGGTCATCGGCATCGTCACGCACGTGGCCGACGCATGGAGCTGCGTCCTGCACCCGGCGTCGCACACGCACCGCCAGCTTACAGACGAGCAGCTGAAGGCGGCGGGCATACCGCCAGACCTCATCCGCCTGTCGATCGGGCTCGAAGACCCGGACGACCTGATCGCCGACCTCAAGCAGGCCCTGGCCAAGGCATAGGGCGGAAACTGCCGGAACAAGCACCCGACAAGTAACAAAGGAACACCAGAACATGAAAAAGACCCACCTGATCGCTGGCGCGCTCGGAATAGTGGCCGCCATCCTGTACTTTGCATCGATGGCGGACTACGCCTTCCCTGGCGAAAGCGCCAAGCTGATGGCATGCTGGCACGGGATCGACATGCCAAAGGTGCCGCCATGTCCGCTGATGGCGGTGTTCGCGGCGCTCTTCGGCGCTGGCAACGCGCTGGCCCCGGTATGCGGAGCAATTGCCGTCGCCGCCATGTTCTGGCTTGTCGCGGCGTTCATAGGCTGGCGCGTCCGCGGAGAGCAAATCCGCCAGCAGCGCGAGCCCATATCCATCCTGGCCGGCATCGTCGCCGCGACCGTGTTCATGCTCTCGCCGGCGGTGAGGTCCGCCGCGACCCACCTGGAGCCAAAGATGTTCGACTTCACGTGGGCGCTGCTGTCGTTCGTCCTGGCGCTGCCCTTCCTGCGCGGACCCAGCAACCTGTACTGGCTGTTCCCGCCGGCGCTCGGAATCATGGTCGCGCTAGGCTTCTGCGACTCGGCGATCTTCGTCGCCTTCCTGCCGTTTTATCTGACGCTCGTCGCGATGACTGCGATACGCAAGGGCAAGAAGCCGTACCTGCCGCTGCTCATGTTCGTCGCAGTCGTCCTTGCGGCCGCGCCGCTTGCGCTCGGAGCGTTCGGAGTGGACATTGCCGAAGCCCTCCGCGGCACGGCTGACGAGCTGCACTCTTACCACACCTTGCCCGGATGGATGTTCGTGGCGATTTTCGCGACGCTGCCTTTCGTGACGGCGCTTTTCTCCAGCGGCAAGGCGTTCGGCGAACAGTCCGGACCAGTGCAGTGGATATTCCACGGCGCGATGACGTTCGTTTCCATCCTCGCCGTGGCGACGCCGCTCTCGCCGTCGGCCCTGATGGAGCCGTACGGACTGCTGCCGGTAACGGCAAGCGCCTTCGTGGCGGCGGTAGCGGGTTATCTCTTCGCGTACTGGTGGATGCTCCGCAAGGGGATCGTGGGCATAGTCGCCGGCGGCATCCTAGCGTTCGTGCTAGCAGTAAGCTGCCTGTGGAACCTCTTCTCGTTCGACGGCGGAACCGGCGAATTCGCCGACAAGGTCGCGCAGAAGATCCTCGCCGACCTGGGAGACCGCACGTGGTTTATCTCGGACGGCACGCTGGACAGCCACCTGCAGCTGGCCGCTGCCAAGGATGGCCGCGAACTGCACATCGTCTCGCTCGCACGCGACCTTGACACCGACTACCTGGCCAAGCTTGGAGAAACGGTGAAGAAGACCGGCATCGGAGGCGAGAAAAACGGCGAGCTGAGGCTTTCGCTCTCGCTCGGCGTGCTGCCATTCGTGCAGGACTGGTTCGCGGCCGACCCAAGCGCCGCGAAAACCGTAGCCATCTACGGCGCGCCGGACCTCTGGTACTCAGCAGGCATCACCCCGGTCCCGGAGTTCCTGTTCTTCGGAGCCGACGAGTCGAGGGTCCCGGACTGGTCCGCATGGAAGGAGTTCGACAACATTCTCGAGGCGCCCAAGGGCTGGGGCAGCTACCACGACCGCAAGGTGTCCAATCCCGTCGACAGGCTGCGACTCTCGATACGCCGCCACATGGGCTTCGTCGCCAACAACCGCGGCGTCTGGCTGCAGGACAAGCACCGTGACGACGACGCATGGAAGATGTACGAGCTCGTGCTGAACGAGATCGACCACGACAACATCTGCGCAATCTTCAACGAAGTAGCCATGGTCGGCTCCAAGCACGCAGCCGCGCTTTCGAAGCAACGCGACCTCGAGCGAATGCTCAAGTCCGCGACGGAGGACAAGAACCGCCGCTACATCCTCTGGCGCCTCGGAACCTACTACGGCTACATACGCGACCCAGCCATCTTCATACGCCTCGGCCACTCTTGGGCGAAGTCCGGCAGGCCTGGCGACGCGCTCTCGCAGATCCGCCGCGCCATCGACTTCGTGCCGACGGACAAGAGGGCTGTCCTGCTGAACATGATGGCTGCGCTCTACGCCAGCGAGAACGACCAGCAGAAGTCGCGGAGCATCTACGAGTCGATACTGGCGAAAAACGCGAAGGACCACGACGCGCTCGTCGGCCTCATGCGCCTCGAGCTTGCCGCAGGCAACAGCGCTCAGGCACTCGAATACCTGCAGCGCGCTTCCGCGGCCAACACCGACGCACGGCGCGCTAACATCGAAAGCGCGATGGCGGCCATGATGCAGAACGACAACGCGTCCGCCAAGAAGCGGCTGCGCCGGGCCGTCGACGAGGATCCGAAGGACATGCAGGCATGGTCGCTCCTAGCTACCGTGGTCATGCAGCAGATCGATGCCGCAAAGAACGACAAGGCCGCAATCGCGCCTCTTATGAAGGAACTCGAGGGAGAGATACTGCCGGCGATGGAGAAGCAGGCCGCAGGAACATACGACTACTACCTCCAGACCATAAAGGGATTCCTGCTCCTGCGGCACGGGGAAGAGCACCGCGAGGAAGCCCGCAACGCCTTCCTGTCAGCCATGAAGGCCCGTCCCGACGTCAACGCAACCCAAGACCTGGTGCTCGGGCTCGACATCTCTCTCGACGACAAGACCAGCGCCGAGGAGCATGCCCGCGACGTGTTGCGCCGAAACCGCAACGCGCCGCTCGCAAACTACGTGATGGGCTCGCTCGCACTCGACAAGGAAAACTACGCGGACGCCGAGGCGTTCCTGCGCAAAGCCGTGGCGGCCCCGCAACCGACGCCGCTCGCCCTCAACGACCTCGCCGAGACTCTTCGCCGCGTCAAGAAGCTTGACGAGGCCGAGCGCTTCGCCCGCAAGGCCACGGCAGTGGCGCCCAACCTCTATGTCGCCTGGGAGACGCTGGGATCGGTGCTGATGGATGCGAACCGCAACATGGACGAGGCAGAGAACTGCATACGCCGCGCCTGCGAACTCTCCCGAACCAAAGAAGGCAAGGACGCCGACGTGCGCATGCTGATGTCTCTCGCGCGCGTCCAGATCAAGCGCGACGACATGCAGCACGCGAAAGTCACCATCCGCAAGATCCAGAACCGGACCAACGAGCTGTCTGACTTCGAAAAGAAGGAGTTCGAGGAGATCCGCAAGAGTGTTCGCTGAGTTCCTCGTTCTCGCGACGGCCTTCGAGATCGGGCCATTCTACGAGCAACGGCACGACTACGCGGCGTTACGTCCGTTCGTTTCCGTGGATGGAGAGACGACAGACGTGCTATGGCCCGTATTCACTTTCCATCGCGACTGGTGGCGGTTCTGCTACTTCACTCACTGGCAGTCCTACCCTGAGAACGGCTACCAGTTCGACATACTGCCGATCTGGTGGAACGGAAAGGAAGACAGGGACAGCGACCCCTACTGGGGGCTGTTCCCGATATGGGGCAATCACCCTCATGCGCTCGCGATGTACGACTTTCAGTTCTGCCTCTGGCCGGTCTGGATGCGCTACCGCATGCCGCGAAAGGCGGCGGACGGCGGCTTCATGACCTCCAACGCAGTCCTCTTCCCCTTCTTTCACTGGCGTGACGACGGCTCCTGGGGGGCCTGGCCGTTCTACGGCGTCAGCCACAACCGGGCCGACGACCACCGCTATGTACTCTGGCCTCTCCTGAACTGGAAGGATTGCGCCGAAGACCGCGACACGTCCGGAGCCGGCTCCGCATGGATGCTCTGGCCAATCTGCGGTGCAGTCAGCCGGGAACGAGAGTCACAGTGGCTCTTCCTGCCGCCCCTCTTCTCGTCCGCCAAGACGCCCGACGGCTGGAGAGGACGGTTCCCCTTCCCGCTCGTGGAGATCGAACGTCTCCGGAACCGCGACCGCACCAGCGTATTCCCTTTCTACGAGCATATCGTGAACTACAGCTACAAGGACCGCGCCGAGACAGGCCGCATAACGCGTTTTGGCTGGCGCCTCGTAGAGCTCCTTCCGGACGAGACGCGAGTTTTCCCGTTCTACGTGAAAAGCGACGACTACCTGCGCGTCTGGCCGTTCTGGGAGTCGTCAAGGGCGAAGGACGGCATAACCCGCGGACGAATCCTCTCGCTCTTTCCGATACGCTGGGTCGACGCCGTAGACCGCAACTGGGCGAAGTTCTGGACGTTCTACGAGTCGGAATCCGCGCCCGGCTGTACCAGCCACTCGCTCCTATGGGGACTGATCCGATGGAGGACGTTTGATGACTGACAAGTTCAGGACTTGGGCACGGGCGCTGCGCGTCGAGCAATGGACGAAGAACGGCGTCGTGATGATGGCGTGGTTCTTTTCCGTAGCAGACGCTTCGCAGCGCGAGATCGCACGCGGCTGGGAATCGTTCCTCATGGCCGTAGCAATGGCGGGGGCCTTCTCGCTAGTCTCGTCGGCATTCTACCTCCTGAACGACGTTTCCGACTTCGAAGCCGACAAGCTGCACCCGGTGAAGCGCTTCCGCCCGATTGCCGCAGGCCTCATCCCGCGCATGACCGCCGTCCGCGTCGCGCTCGTCCTCTTCGCCATCGGCTTCTCCTACCCCGCGCTTGTCGTGATATTCCTGCCGACTCGCACCGTCGCGTTCGCGACCATGCTCGCCTACGTCGTGCTGCAATGCCTCTACACCGGCATCCTGAAGCGCATACCGTACCTGGACGCGGCAACGCTCGCGTCCGGATTCGTCCTTCGCGCCATCGCAGGCGCGGCAATCATCTCCGCATACATATCTCCGTGGCTTCTCGTCTGCACTTTCACGCTCTCGATGTTCCTGGCGTTTTGCAAGAGGAAGAACGAATTGGAGACGGCGCTCGAATCGCGCGCCGTGCTGAAGCACTACCATCCGCGCATACTCAAGGCTCTCATACTGCTCGCGGCCGCCGCATCGGTAGGCGAATACCTCGCCTACACGATCACGTCGAAGATGGGAATCAGGTTCCCGGGACTGTGGTGCACCTCGATTTTCGTCGCTGCGGGAATAGCCCGCTACCTCTTCCTCGCCTGGCGGCGCGGCGACG
Source organism: Kiritimatiellia bacterium (assembly GCA_017403825.1). Classification (GTDB taxonomy): domain Bacteria; phylum Verrucomicrobiota; class Kiritimatiellia; order RFP12; family UBA1067; genus UBA1067. The sequence goes on along the minus strand of JAFRDO010000064.1, from coordinate 6,196 downwards.
TCGGCCGCCCGGAGCGCGTGCTGCTCAACGATCGCTGGCTCTGGGCCGCCATCGGCGGTTACGCCGTGTCATCGGTCGTGGTTGTCGCCATCTCCGCTTGAACGCCCCGCCATGACGGAATTCCTCGCCGAACTCGCAGCGCGCCGCCGCTTCGGCATGAAGCCGGGCCTGCGCTCAATGCGCAGCCTCTGCGCCGCACTGGGCGATCCGCAGCGACGCTTGCGCGCAATACATGTGGCAGGAACGAACGGCAAGGGCGCGGTCTGCGCAATCCTTGACGCCTGCCTGCTGGCGGCAGGACGAACGACAGGCCGCTACACCTCTCCGCATCTGCTCGCAATCAACGAGCGTTTCTGCCTCGACGGCGCTCCCATCGACGACAAACCGCTCGAAGCAATCGCCGAGCGCGTTTTCCGCGCAATCCGGGAGCTTGCCCCTGACAGCAGGGGACAGACCCCGGAAATCACCTACTTCGAAGCCCTTACGGCCGTCGCATTCCTGCTGTTCGCCGATCGGCGTCCAGACTGGACAATCCTCGAATGCGGACTCGGCGGACGCCTCGACGCAACCAACGTCTGCGAACCCGCTCTCTGCGTAATCACTCGCATCGGGCTAGACCACTGCGATTGGCTCGGCAACACAGCGGAAGCGATAGCCTCGGAAAAAGCCGGCATAGTCAAGCCAGGCGTGCCGATCGTCCTCGGACGGAACGAACCGTCCGTCCGTGCCGTCGTGGAGGCACGCGCCGCCGCTCTCGGCGCCCCCTTCCACTACGCGCCCGACGACGCGGACGAATCGGAAATACCCGCCGACTTTGCACTCGCAGGACGCTTCAACCGTGAAAACGCCGTCACGGCCCTCGCCGCGCTGAAGGTGCTGAAAGCGCCTTGTCTTTCAAACAGCCTTGCGAATGTCACATGGCCGGGACGCTTCCAGCGTATCGGGAACTTCATCGTGGACGGCGCACACAACCCTCCGGCCGCAGAGGCGCTCGTAGCCGCGCTGCGGGAAGCCGGCACGGAGGACCGATCCTTGATTCTCGTCGCCGGATTCTGCGGCGACAAGGACGCCGACTGCGTTCTGCGCACCCTCGCGCCAGTCGTCCGCCGCGCCTTCGCCGTCCATACGGGAAACCCGCGTTCGCTCTCCGCCGCAGAAACGGCGGCGCGAATGCGCCGCGTCGGAATGGATGCCGTGCCTCTCGAAAGCGTCGGCGCCGCCATCGCCGCCGCCGGCAACAGCCAAACGCTGGTCTGCGGGTCTCTTTTCCTCGCGGGGCTCGCCTTGAAAGAGCTGAACGCCTTTCCCTGGCCATCGATGCGCCGCGACCCTGCAGAATTGCTTAGGGGCCAAGGCAACATGCCTAACTGAAGCGTCGCTGCACCCTATTCGTAGCGCAGGCAGTCGATGGGGTTCAGCTTCGACGCACGGTAGGCGGGGTAGAAGCCGAAGAACATTCCGACGAATGCGGAGAAGAGAAAAGAGTAGAGCGCACTGGAGAACTCGATCACGATAGGCCAGTGGTTGACTTCACCGATGACGTTCGCGACGACTACGCCCAAGCCTACCCCCAGCGCTCCGCCGACGGTAGAGAGCACGACCGCCTCGATTATGAACTGCGAGAGGATCATGAACGGTGTTGCCCCGATGGCCATCCTGAGGCCGATCTCGCGTATGCGCTCCGTGACCGAGACTAGCATGATGTTCATGATTCCGATGCCGCCGACGAGAAGCGAGATCGCCGCCACGGCAGTGAGCAGCACCGTCATCAGCGACGACACCGAGCCCATCGTGGACATGATCTCGGTCGTGTCGCGGGTCTCGAAGTCGTCGTCCTGGTAGTCCGGCAGCTTGTGCCGCTGCCGGAGAAGCGCCGTAATCTCGCGCTTAGCCTCGTCAAGATCGCTCATGTCATGAAGCGAAAGGTTCATCATGTTGATGGACCTGAACTTGGAGCGCGTCAGCACGCGTCCGACCGTCGTGTAGGGAGCCATCACCGTATCGTCCTGGTCCTGCCCCCAGCCGTTGGCACCTTTCGAGCGCAGGACGCCGACAATCTTGAACGGCATGGCCCCTATGCGGAGCGTCCGCCCGACCGGATCCTCGTCGTCAAAGAGGTTGTTCTGCACGGTGGTGCCGATTACGCAGACACGCGCATAGTTGCGCTCTTCGTCCTCGGTGAAGAAGCGTCCCTCTCCGACCTGCCAGTTCCGTATCTCCGGCATGTCGCACGAGACGCCGGAGACGCGGCAGCTCCAGTTCTTGTTCTGATAGACGAGCTGGGAATTGACGTTCACGGCCGGAGAGACGTAGCGGACGAGATGTCCGAGTTCCCTCTTGATGGCCTCGGCGTCGTCCGCCGTCATCGTCTGCCCGGCTCCCATGCCGCTGCGAACCTGTCCGCGCCGGTTCGAGTCCGGAAACACCATCACGAGGTTGTTGCCCATCGTAGATATCTCGTTGAGCATCATGGTCGAGGCGCCCTTGCCGATGGCCAGTACCGCGATTACCGCAGCGATGCCCACGATGATGCCGAGACAGGTGAGCAACGAACGGGTCTTGTTGCGCAGGATCGCGAGAATCGCGACCTTGAATATCATCACGAAGTTCACCCTGCCGCCCCCTTCCCTGGCGCGGGTTCGCGACGGTCGTCACGCACGAGACGGCCGTCCTTCATCAGCAGGTGCCGCTTCGCGTATGCCGCGATGTCGTCCTCGTGCGTGACCATCACGATCGTGATGCCCTCGTTCGAGAGCTCGGTGAAGAGCTTCATGATTTCCACGGACGCCTTTGTGTCGAGGTTGCCCGTCGGCTCGTCGGCGAACAGCACGGGAGGCTCGTTCATCAGTGCGCGGGCGATGGCGACGCGCTGCTGCTGTCCGCCGGAAAGCTGCGCCGGAGTGTGCGTGCCGCGTCCCCCGAGCCCGACCCGCTTAAGAAGTTCCAGGGCGCGCCTGCGGCGGTCGCGGCGGGAGAGGCGCCCCATGTAGAGGTCCGGCAGCTCCACCTGCTCGATGGCGCTCGTGCGCGGCAGCAGGTTGAAGTTCTGGAACACGAAGCCGAGCTTGCGGTTCCTGATGAGCGCGAGCTCCTTGCGCGTGCGGCGTGCGATCTCCATTCCGTCCAGGCGGTAGCTGCCGCTTGTCGGCGTGTCGAGGCAGCCGAGAATGTTCAGGAGCGTCGACTTGCCGGATCCCGACGCGCCCATGATGGCGACAAACTCGCCTTCGTCGATGTCGAGGGATACTCCGTCGAGCGCATGCACCGGCTCCTCGCCCTGCGCGTATATCTTCTTCAGGTCCCTGAACTCGATCAGATGCGCCATCTGCCAGCGGCTCCGCCTATTTCTTCGGCTCGGGAGCCGTGCCTCTGTTCTTGTTCCGCTGCGGGAACTTCGGCTTGAACGGATTGGTGGTGTCGTCCTTGGCGGCGAGCGTTGCGGGGGTCTCGTAGCCTACGGCGGCCTGCTTGCCCTCCAGCGCGTCATTGCCGACGATCTGCGTGAACGAGGCGTCGGAGACGCCTTCGGTGACGACGGTCGGCTCTAGCAGCCCGTCATCGCCTACGAGCCACAGCTTGCGTCCGCGCGGCACTTCGCCCGGGCGACGGTCCTCTTCCTTCGGACGGAAGCGGAACGCCGCGGCGGACACGACAACCGCATTTTCGGCGCGCGCCGTCTCAATGGAAAGCGTCGCCGTCATTCCGGGAAAGAGCATCTCGTCGGGATTGTCGGCCTCGATGATGATCGGATACGTCACGACGTTATTCAACGTGGTCGCCGCCTTGCGCACCTGCTTGACGCGTCCCTTGAACCTGCGGCGGTAGGCGTCGGCGGTAAACATAACCTCCTGCCCGACCTTGACGTTCCCGACGTCGGCCTCCGGCACGGTCGCCTCGACCCAGACGACCTTCAGGTCCTCGGCTATGGTCAGCACCGGCACGGCGTTGTAGGAAGACACCACGGTTTCGCCCTCCTCGACCTTGCGGGCGATTACGACGCCGTTCACCGGCGAACGTATCGTGCAGTAGTCCAGGTCGGCCTTGGCCTTGCTGACGGCCGCCTCGCTCTGCTCCACCGCCGCCAGTGCGCTCGACAGGCCGGCCTTCGCGCTTTCAAGGCCGGCCTTCGCCTTCTCGAACGCTTCGGTGGCGGCATCGAGGTCGGCGACGGACGCCATCGCCTTTTCCGTCAGGCTCTTCTTTCGGGCATACGTCTTCTCGGCAAGGGTCAGCTCCGCCTCGCAAGTCTTGATTGCGGCACGTCGCACCTCAACGTTCGCCTGGTTCACGTGCAGCTGCGCGACCGCACTCTTGTACGTGGCCTCGTACACAAGCGGATCGATGAGCGCCACGACCTGCCCGTTAGTTACGGTCGAATTGTAATCGACGAACAGCTTGATGACCTTGCCGTTCACCTGTGCGCCCACTGGTATGCCGCTCGAAGTGTTGCGCGGCGTGACCGTGCCGGTAGCCTCGACCGTGCGGATAACGTCCGCCCGCGTGATCGGCGCAAACCTGAACTTCGGCTGGCTCCTGCCCGACTTATCGCCTGCGGCGTCGCAGCCTGCGACCAGCGCCGCCAGCATGACCGCCGCGCCTAGCATCACATTTTCCGAACTCATTTCACCCCCCTGACCGTCTCCTCCGCATATGCGGGATACCGCCCGACGAGCGCGATCAGCGCGGCCTCCGCACGTTGCCCGTCGTAAAACGCAGTGATGCTGTCGCCAAGCGCCGACGAATACGAGGCGATCGCATCTGACAGCTCAATGCGGCTCACCGATCCGACCGACAGCTGCTCCTGGGCAGTGTCGAGGTTCTCCTTCGCACTCCGGACCGCGGCGAGCGCGCTCGCCACGGCCTGCACCGAGTTGTCGCGCACGGCGACTGCGGACTCAAGGCTGGCCGACAGGCTCTGCTCGGCCTCGTCCACCGCAGCCTCCGCCTGGCGCATCGCCACCACCGCCCTGTCAATGGCGGTCGTCTTGCGGAAACCCTGGAAAAGCGACTGTGCCGCGGACACACCCCACTTCCAGAACCACAGCGGATCAGTCCAGCTGAGCGACGTCGACGCCGAAATCGTCGGCCCTAGGTCGGCAACCGCATAGTCCACCGCGTGCGATGCCGCGCGAAGACGGGCCCGCACAGCCTGCATCGACGGTGCGTTCGTGCGGGCGAAGCAGAACAGCTCTTCGACTCCTTCGGAAGAACCGGCAAAACCGCGATACACCTCGTCCATTCCGAGCGTCGTCTCGCCGAACGCATCTTCGCACGTGCCGCGCGACGCATCGACCCCGAGCGCGTTCATCAGCACCGCGCCAGACGTCGCCACCAGGTTGGACGCCGCAACGGCGACCTGACGGGCATTGGCAAGGTCAAGCCTGGCCTTCAGCACGTCCAGCCGATTGGCCTCGCCGGCGTTAAGCTTCTCTTCGGCACGCGCGAGGTGGCTTGCGTACTGCGCCTCGTTGGTGAGCGCCACCTCGAGGAGCGCACGCTTTTCGAGGAACGTGAAATAGGCCCTGGACACCTCCTCGAACACGCGGCAGCCTTCGTCCATCAGCGAGACTTCCGCCGCCACCACCTCCTCGGACTGCGCCTTCGCCCTGGCATCGTAACGCCCGAAGTCCCAGATCAACAGGTCGAGAGACAGTGCTGCGGACGGGCTGCCGTCAGTGGAAAAGCGGTGATTGCGCAACGCCGTGCCGCCGCTCGACTCAGAATGTCCGCCGGAAAGCGAAAGCACCGGTGCCGTCCACGGCGTGTCGCTCACGAGCGGAGCATCGGCCGCAAGCGACTTCAACGCGAGACGCGCGTCTTCGACGGCGAGACGCTTCGAAACTACGGACGGACGGTTCGTAAGCGCGAAGCCAACGAGCCATTCGAGAGTGCGGCCCCGAAAATCCACGCGCGCCTCCGAAGGCACGGCCCCAGAGCCTTTCGCCGACACGGCCTCCTGCGCGTTACGCGCATTACGTACCGCCGAACATCCGACCGCCGCGGCGAGGGCGACGGACACGCTGACAAGACGAATCGTCATGACGGTTATTATACATACTTTCGGGTATGTAAGTCAAGTGCCCTGCGGGGCAGAAAACAAGAAGGGGCGCAACCGTCTGCACCCCTTCCCGCTTCAGGTATGAACCGTGGGATTACCAGCGGGTCTCGCGCCTGGGGCCGCGGTCGCCGAAGCCGC
>JAFRDO010000063.1 GCA_017403825.1 Kiritimatiellia bacterium | reverse complement strand
CCTTTCCAGAAATGGTCTCGACAGGCGTGAGGTCGGACTGAAACTTCCTTGCGGTGTCATTCTCCCATGTTGCCGCCATGATCTTTGTGCGTGTGTCCATGTGCTTTTGCAGGTGGTTTCTTGCGTTTTGGGACTTGGATGCCCCGTAGTCGATGTGTCGGCTTCTGTGTTTTGTAGAGATTTGCCGCCATTATGCCACAGATTTTCCGCCAAATATGGTGTGATTTGGCGGCAAATCTTGTCAACTTGGCGGCAAAACTGGTGCGTGCACCAACGGGGAACGGAGCGTGCACCGACGGTAGAATGAGCGTGCACCGGCGGCAGGAAGTGCGTACACCAGCGCGGCAAAAAGCGCAAGCCCCTAGACCTGACCACCTTACTCCCTGGGCTTCCCGCCCTGAACTCAAAGTCACCGCCTGCGCTGTGGGGCCAGGCCCCAAGAAACCCTTGAAAAATAGGCCTTTCGTGGGGCCTGGCCCCGCAGGGGGCGCTGCGAAGCCCGAGAAGGCGATGTGTAAGCGCTACAGTCGGAATTGTGAAAATGCCGTGTAAGATTTTGCTATAATGAGTAAGAGGTAGAAGAAGGAGGAACAGAATGATAGGCGCAATTATAGGCGACATCGTCGGCTCGCGGTTCGAGTGGCGCAACCGCAAGAGCAAGCAATTCACTTTTCTGAAGGGCAAGGGCGAGTCACGGTGCCCGTGCTGCTTCACGGACGACTCTGTGATGACGCTGGCCGTTGCGGACGCCATCCTAAAGTGGCGGGAATCGGGCGGCGGCTCGTACGACGCGCTCTCCGCCGAGGCCGTCCGGCAGATGCAGGAGTACGGACGGCGTTATCCGCACGCAGGATACGGCGGCGCGTTTCGGCATTGGCTTCGTGACGACGACCCCCAGCCCTACAACAGCTGGGGGAACGGGTCGGCTATGCGCGTGAGCGCGTGCGGATGGGCCGGGCAGACGCTCGACGAGGTGAAGGCGATGTCCCGCGCCGTCACGGAGGTCACGCACAACCATCACGAGGGAATCAAGGGCGCTGAGGCGACTGCCGTCGCTACGTTCCTCGCCCGCACTGGCAGGCCGATGGAAAAGATCAGGGCGATTGTCGTGCGGAACTACTATCCGCTTGACTTCACGCTCGACGAGATAAGGCCGACCTACGAGTTCGACGTGTCGTGCCAGGGATCCGTCCCGCAGGCGCTGGAGGCGTTCTTCGAGTCGACTTCCTTCGAGGACGCCATCCGCAACGCGATCTCCATCGGCGGCGACTCTGACACCATAGGAGCCATCTGCGGTGCGGTTGCCGGTGCCTACTACGGCGTCTCCGCCGACATCCGCGAAAAGGCGGAGGGCTTTCTCGATCCGTTCCTCGTCGAAACGCTAAAAAAGTTCGAGAGAAGTTTGGAGATGCTGTGATGCTCATCTGACATGGCATGGATTTTGCTTGTATGCCCGTGCCATGGCAGAACCAGCCCCAAAATTCGACGCGCGCCTCGAAGAAGGCGTGAGGTACTTCGAGCAGATGCTCCAGTTGATGCCCGACGACCGCACCACCCTGGAGTTCCTTGTCGTTGCCTACGACCAGCTGAACGAGAAGGAGAAAGGCGAGAACGCCGTCGTCTCGCTTACGAAGCTTCTCCTGAAACAGGGCGATTTTGCGGCTGCCGAGGGTCTTTTGCCGCGTTTGGAGGCGATAGAGTCCGACGAGGCGAAGATCCTGGCGCTCAAGGTCCACCGCCTTGTGGCCCCTGGTCCCGAGCTCGTCCCGGAGACCCCGAAGGAGCTTACGCCGGCGGAACTTTCGGCGGAGGAGACGCGTGAGGCGATCTCCGCTGAGAGCTCTCTGGTCGAGTTTTTGTGGTCCAACGGGGCGATTCCGGGCGAGGAAGAGGCCAAAAGAGTGCGCGACCAGGTCGTCGCCACGCCCATCGGAGGGCGCATCTTTCTCGTTTCTGCACTTGCGATTCTCGAAAAAGAGAATTTTGAGCTGTGCGAAAAGTGCATCGCATTCCTCGCCGACCGGTTCTCGACGCCGCCAGTCTCCATCAAGTCCTTTGAGCGCAAGGCCGACTTGCTGAAGCGCTTCCCTGCGGATCTCCTCCGCATACACGGCGCCGTTCCGTTCGCGGCGATTGGCGACGTCGCGCTCGTGGCGCTCCTGAACCCGGCCGACGAGAGGCTTCGCGGGCGCCTTTCGGAGTCCGGCAAGTGCAGGTTCTACCTAACCATGCCGTCGTCGGCCGAGGAGTGGCTCGACGCGGCCTTCAGCGGAGACTCTTCGCCGTGACGATGAGGCGTTCCAGAGGCGGCTTCACGCTCGTTGAAGTGATGCTCGCAGGCGCAATTGCCGTGCTGATGACGCTTGCGCTCATGGAGGGCATAATCGTCGCCGCCAAGATTTCGCGCGAAAACTCCCAGCTGCTCGCGGCCGAGGCGTTCGCGTGGGACACCGCCTGGAAGTGGCTCAACAAGGCGTACGACGACCTGCCCGCGCTGGCGTCGGGAACGCTCTACGACTCGTCCAGCGACACTGGGATGGCGATATCCGAGGAGGACTGCCCGGAGATTTCGAGCGCGAAGACGGGCAGCGACCCGCGGATCGTCGTGAGGGTCGTCCTCTGCAAGGACGCCGGCGCGCTCGAAAGGCACGGCAAGTCGCTGAAGGCGAAGCGCATAGACGTCGACGTGGAGTGGGGGCCGGAGGG
>JAFRDO010000010.1 GCA_017403825.1 Kiritimatiellia bacterium | reverse complement strand
TCCGCGCCGGACCCCGCCGACGACTTCGTCGTCCGCCACAAGACCGCTGACCTTTTCGTCGCTGCCGCCGTGACCGGCGCGCTCGCCGGCGGAGGCTCGGCGAAAGACGTCGCCAGGCTGCGCTCGTTCGCGCTGAACCTCGGCATAGCTTTCCAGTACGAGGACGACCTTCTTGACGGCGACGGCGCGCTCCCTCGCGACGAGGCGGCGCGGCGCGTCGAGTCGGCTACAGCCGACGCCATAGCCGCGCTCGCCGGCCTTCCCGGCGACACGGAGTTCCTGTCGCAACTTGCAACCAGCCTGAAAGGACGCACAGCATGAGAATAACTTTCTACGGAGCGGCGCAGACGACGACCGGCTCCATGCATCTCGTCGAAACGAACGGCAAGCGCATCCTGCTCGACTGCGGACTTTTCCAGGGCCACCGCAAGGAGGCCTTCGAGAAGAACCGCAACCTGCCGGTCGACCCGGCGAAGATCGATTACGTGATCCTTTCGCACGCGCACATCGACCATTCCGGCAACCTGCCGCAGCTAGTGAGGCAGGGTTTCCGCGGACGCGTCTTCGCGCGGCAGTCGACGATGGAGCTCTGCGACATCATGCTGCGCGACTCGTGCTACCTGCAGAAGCGCGACCTCGAATGCATAAACAAGAAGAGGCGCCGCGAGGGCAAGAAGCTCTTCGAGCCGCTTTACGAGGAAAACGACGTGACCGCGCTGATGCAGCTGTTCGTTCCGACGCACCTGCACCAGCCGCGCGAGATCGCGCCCGGCGTCACGCTCGAGTTCTTCAACGCCGGGCACATACTCGGCTCCGCGCTCGTTCAGCTCGACATACGTTCCGACCACGGCCACAACCACAGGCTCCTGTTCTCCGGCGACCTCGGCCAGCCCGACCAGCCGATCCTGCGCCACTACGAGTATCCGGCCGGGGCCGACATACTGCTCGTAGAGTCGACGTACGCTGACCGCTACCACCCGTCAGCCGACGACGTGGAGCTGCGCCTCGAGAAGTACCTCAGGCACATCGACCGCCGCAACGCCAAGCTCCTGATACCGGCGTTCTCCGTCGGCCGCACGCAGCAAATAATCTACTACCTCAACAGGCTTCGCGAGCGCAACAAGGTGCCGCGCGAGGTCAAGGTGTACATCGACTCCCCGCTTTCGCAGAAGGCGACGCGCATCTACGCGAACCACCGCGAGGTCTACAACGAAGAGGCGAGGGCGATGATAGAGGCTGGACGCAACCCGCTCGAATACCCGGGCATGGTGTTCGTCGGCACGCCGGAGGAGTCGATGGCGCTCAACGACGCGCCCGGCCCGATGATCATCATCGCCGCGAGCGGAATGTGCGAAGGCGGACGCGTGCTGCACCACCTGAAGCATTGCGTTCAGGATCCCGACAACATAATCCTCATCGTCGGTTTCCAGGCCGAGAACACGCTCGGCCGCCGCATAGTCGAGAAGCGCGAGACGATCCGCGTGCTAGGCGAGGAGACGCCTCTCAAGGCTCAGGTGGAGGTGATCAACGCCCTCTCGGCGCACGCCGACCGCGCAGGGCTCAAGGACTGGCTCGGCGAAGTGAAGGACAACGTGCGGCACGCCTTCGCCGTCCACGGCGAACCGGAGAAGGTGTCGGCCATGGTTGAGTTGCTCAAGGACCTCGGCGTCAAGAACGCCGTCGCGCCTCAGCCCGGTCAGACGTACAAGTTCGACTGATGAAGGTCTCTCTCGTCACCGCCGCGAGGAACGCGGAGCGCACGATCGCCGCGACGATCGAGTCGGCCCTTTCGCAGAAGGGCGTGGACCTCGAGTACATCGTCATCGACGGCGCCTCCGACGACGGGACCCTCGACCGCGTGCGCGAAGCGCGCGCGGCCTGGCCGGACCGCGACTTCCGCTTCCTGTCCGAGCGCGATGACGGCTTCTACGACGCCATCAACAAGGGAATCGCAATGGCGACGGGCGACGTCGTCGGAATCCTCAACGCCGACGACGTGTTCGAGAGCGACGATACGCTGGCCGCTATCGCCGCCGCGTTCGACGGCGACACGGACGCCGTCTACGCCGACATACGCTTCGTTCGCGGCGGACGTTCCGTGCGCTACTACTCCGGACGCAGCTGGCGGCCTTGGATGCATGCGTTCGGCCACATGCCGCCGCACCCGAGCGTCTACATACGGCGCGAGCTGTTCGCAAGGCTCGGGCCTTACCGCACCGACTACCGCATCAGTGCCGACTTCGAGCTGATGGTTCGCTACTTCTGCCGGGCGCGGATACGCACGAAGTACCTGCCGCGTTGTGTGGTGCGCATGGCGCCGGGCGGCATCTCGACCGCCGGGCTGGGCGCGACGCTGCGGCTCAACCGCGAGAACGTGCGCGCGAACCGTGCCAACGGCTACCGCTCGTGCCTTGCGATGATGCTGCCGAAGTACCTGTTCAAGGTCGCGGGCGTCATCTGGCCGAAGGGGAGGGTATGAAAGACATATGGGAAAGACCGTCGAATATTTGGTATAATTACAGCTAATGCCTAAGGGAGTACAGGTTGTCGCCTTCGAGGGCGGCGCGTTGAGGTTCCTTGCCTCCGGCGAGACGGGGCGCGAGGCCGTCCTCGCTTTGCCGCTGAACCGTCTCATCGTGAAGATGGTGCGGGTGCCGGCGGGGGAGGACCGCGTCGCATTCGCGACGCCCTTGCTGCAGAAGGCAAGCCCGTTCCCCGACGACCAGCTGACCGTCGGCTGCGAGACGGTGCGCGAAGCCGATGACGGCGCGTCTGTCATCGCCGCCGCCCTGCCTGAGAGCGCGGCGGACGACATCGCCGACGCGCTTGACGCGGCGAAGCTCAATGTGACCCGCGTCGATTCCCTTGCGCTCGGGCAGTTGCGCGGCGTGTGGAACGCGCTCGGCACTGGCGAAGGCTCGGCGCGACGGGCGGTTCTCTTCCCGTCGCCCGACTGCATTTCTATATTCGTGCTGGACGGCGACCTGCCGACCGCGATACGCGCCACTACCGACGGAGCCGAATTGAAGCGCGAGCTGATGCTTTCGCTTCTGGAGGCCGAAGACTTCGGTGGTGCGAATCCGCTCGCCGAAATCGTGGTCGTGAAATCCGAGGCGCCGGAGAAACCGGAAAGTCCGGAATCTCCGGAAAAAACGGAATCGCCGGCTCTGCCCGACTTCTCTTCGCTTTCCGATTTTGCGCCTGTCCGCGAGCTGACCGTAGGCGCCGACGCCGGCCTTGTCGGCGTCGCAGAGCGCAGCGAGGAAGCCGAGTCGCTGAACGCCTTGCCGGCGAGCTGGGCCGAGGTTCTCGCCGAGACGCGCTTCAAGTCGAAGCTTACGCGGTTCCTTGCCGTCGCGGTCGGCATATGGGTGCTGGTGATGGGCGTCCTCTTCGGAGTGCCGGTCGTGTACGGCTTCATGACCGACGGGCAGAAGACCGACACGAAGCGTCATCACGCGAAGTTCGCCGAGGTAAAGAAGATGGTCGACAAGGTGAACCTAGTGCGCAAGTACTCCGACCGCGACCACAGCGCGCTCGAGCTCCTGAAGGCCGTTTCCGACCGCCTGCCGGAGGACGTCACGCTGTCTGACTGGGACTATCGGCGCGACAAGGGCATAATCGTGAAAGGCGACGCCGGCCAGTCGTCATACATCTACGAGCTGAAGGACAAGCTGGAGGACATGGCGTTCGGCGAGGGCGACGACGCCGAGCGCGTGTTCAGCGCGGTCCGTATGGGGTCCGTCGGCTCTTCGCGCGGCGGAAGGTTCCGCTTTACGCTGGAGCTGGATTTCCCGGAGGAGGGGTGGCAATGAGTGCGATGGGCCTGAAGGAGAAAGCGGTTCTCGCCGTCGGGATTGTCGTAGTGCTGTATGCGGCGGCTGTCGGAGTCTGGTTCATGTATTCCGAACGCGCGTGGAAGATGGCGCAGCGCAAGTACGAGGAGGCTGCAAAGACGTGCGTCCGCGAGCGCAAGCTCATAGGCGAGAAGTCGAAGTGGGAGGAGGCGTACGAGGCCGAAAAGGCCCAGATGCCGACGTTCGACGTCGGCAAGTCGACGGATACCGCGTGGCTGCGCAAGATGGAGGAGATCGCGCAGCGCAACCTGATACTGCTCGGGCAGCACCAGGCCGAAGCGGAGATCGATGCCGACGACGTGAAGGAGCTGCCGGTGAAGGTGACTGGCAGCGAGGGTTCGCTTGAGGCTCTTGTCAAGTTCATGTACGAGCTGGAGAACACCGACGACGGCATGTTCAGCATTACTCAGCTCAGGGCCAAGCCCAGCCGCAAGCAGGGTTATCTTAACATCGATTTCACGCTCAATTGCGCCTACATGAGGGAGAACTAGGGAAGGGAAAGAGGACATGAGAGACACGAGAGACTTATGTGACGAGAGACTTGGCGGCAAGAGGGACGCGAGTGACACGGGGGGCATTGGTTCTCTCGTCTCTCGCGTCACACGCGTCACTCTCGTCATCGTCGCGGCGCTTGCGCTTGCCGCCGTCGTCGCCGAATCGGCTTCGGCGCAGTCGTTTTTGAACCGCAACCGCAACGGCCGCAACAACAGGTCGTCCGAGTCTCGCTCGTCGCGTTCGTCGCGCTCCACGGCACCGACCGCTCCCGACTCCTCCGAGACGGAGGCCGAGGACGCCGATCCGTCGGCGCTGAACTGGGACGCCGCGCCCGTCGACATCGTGCTGCAGGCGTACGGAGAGCGCGTCGGCAAGACCGTCCTCAAGGACCCCGCCTGCCCGAGCGCGACGATCACGCTGAAGACGCGCCCCGGGCAGAAGCTCACCGACGAGGAGTACATCGAGGCCATAGAGACGATCCTCGAGATGAACGGAGTCCACATCGAGCCATACGGCGAGAGCTTCGTCCGCGCGCTGCCCCGCAAAGACGTGCGCAAGGAGGGCATTCCGCTCATCATGGATCCGGAGGCGAAGCTCGGCGAGACTAGCCGCACCGTGTCGATGATGATTCCGTTCAAGAACATCGCCACCGACGAGGCGCAGAAGGTGCTTGAGGGCCTGAGGTCGAACAACGGCATCCTGCTCGTGTTCGAGCGCACGAACTCGATTCTCGTCACCGATACCGAGCAGAACATCAACCGCATGCTCGAGATCGCGAGAGCGGTCGACGTGGCGACGCCCGTACTTGAGAACGTGTTCGTGCGCCAGGTGAAGAACGCCTCCGCGCAGGACATCAAGACGGCGCTCGAGGCGATCGTGCAGGAATCGCAGAAGGAACAGGAGAAGAACGGCAAGACCGTGAACCAGAACCAGGCTCAGCAGCAGCACGACGCTCCGCGTCCGCCGCTTCTTGGCAGCACTCTGCGCCGTCCCGGCCAGACTGGCAACCAGCCCGCAGCGGCGGCCAACAACCAGTCGCTCGTGATGAACGTCTCCGACGCGGACCGCGGCATGATACGCGGCAAGGTGCTGATCCTCGCCGACGAGCGGTCGAACAAGCTCATCATCGTGACGATGAAATCTAACATGGACTTCTTCGACAAGGTCATCGAGCAGCTTGACGTGGAGACCACGCCCGACACCGTAGTAAAGGTGTACCGCCTCAAGTACGCCCTTGCCGAGGACGTCTCCGACATGATCAACGACCTCATCGGCAACGCGCCGTCGTCGAAGGGGTCCAGCAAGGCGAACCAGAACCAGAACGCCAAGCAGGGCAGCGGCGGCAACCTTACGCGCAACACGCCTACAGGCGGCACGCCCGCCGCGAAGAAGTCGGCCAACCAGCGCACCGGCGACGTCAAGGCCGGCGAACTCAACAAGGAGAACACCACCGTCCTCCACGACAAGCGCATCAACGGCCTGGTCGTCATGACGCAAAGGGAGCTCGTGCCGACGCTGGAGCAGATCATCGAGTCGATGGACATCAAGCTCTCTCAGGTGCTTATCGAGACGGTCATCATCGAGGTCGGTCTCGGCGACGGTATCGAGACTGGCTTGGACTGGGTGCAGAAGGGGCGGGAGAAGGTGTACGGCGTCGCGAAGGATGAACAGGGACGTGAGCTGTTTCACAAACAGCGGGAAATCTCTCTGACAAAGGACGGCTCTGCCTACAGTTCGTCAACATCTGTTCTTTCCGACTTGGTGCCAAGTACGTATCCCGCGACTTCGTCGACATCTAGGTTTACGACTACGGAAGATGGGAAAGAAGTCACTTGGGTCAGGACCGTCACTGATTCGGTGAGCACGTTCGCCGGAACGGCGGCGGAAGTGGCCCGTACCGGTGCAATGAACTACTATACTGGCGGCATGGCGACGGCGCTCGGCGGTGGCGAGTCCGGTGGTTCGCAGGCCTACAACATCGCATCGGGCGTCACGTCAAACTTGTTCGGCAAAACGCTTACATTTGTTTTTGATTCAGATAAATTGGGTCTTTCGGCGATTCTTCAGGCGTCGAAGACGGACGATCATTCAAAATACATTGCCTCGCCTGTTGTCATGACGGTTGACAACAAGGAGGCGACGATTGATGCGACCGAGAACAGGCAGTTCATCACCGGTTGGTCCGCGCAGTCGGGCAGTTATGGCAACAGCGGCAAGCCTACGCCAAACTACAGTGCAAAAGATATCGGCATCAAGCTGAAGATTACTCCCAAGATCAACCCGAATGGCACGGTCATGCTGACAGTCGAGGAGGAGTATTCGCAAGTAAAGTATAATGGCCAGACGATGTTGGTTCCATTTGGAGAGACATATGACACGATGTATGTGGATATTGCCGTTGAGCGTAAGATGACGGCGGATGTGCTGCTTGAAGATGGCCAGACGGTTGTTTTCGCCGGAATGACCGAGACTGCTGAGGCCGAATCCGAGAAAGGCATTCCATATTTGAAGGATCTCCCATGGATAGGCTGGCTTTTTGGCAGCGTCTCAAAAACCGAGACCAGAAAGGAACTTCTAATCTTTTTAACGCCTTATGTGCTGGATGAGGCTGATGCGGCGCAGGCTGAGGCGATTCGCCGCAAGAAGACGCTGTCCGACCCGAGGCCGTGGGATGACCATGGGTGGTCCGCGTCGAAGCTGGCCGATCCTGTCAGCAAGCGTGAACAGCTCAGGCGCCTTAAGGACGAGTGGAAGAAGCAGGACGAGGAGCGCAAGACTAAGATCGCCATCGAGACGGAGAAGGTGGAGCGCGCCAAGAAGCTGCAGTCGCTCTCGAAGGAGGAGCGCGACCTCTGGCTCAAGATGCACAAGGAGGAGCTGGAGGAGGAGAAGCAGAAGGAGCTTGAGGAGAAGATGCTCGACAAGGAAAGTCAGGAGGAGCTCAAGAAGCTCGCCGAAGATGTTAGGGCTAAGAAGCTTGCTGCGGCCGAAAAGGAGATCAAGGCGAACGAGGAGCTTACGCACAGCGACAACGAGCGCACAAAGCTCGATGCCGAGAAGGCGGAGAAGGCTAAGGCCAAGGCCGAGAAACAGGATGCTGAGGCAAAGTCTGAGCCTGTTGCAGAAGTGAAGCCGGAGCCGGTCGCCGAAGTGAAGCCCGAGCCTGTGGCGGAGGTCAAGCCAGAGCCTGTTGCCGAGGTAAAGCCTGCGGCTGAGGCGAAGCCAGAAGCTGCGAAGCCCATAGAATGACGAGAGGGGCGTGAGAGACGTGAGAGACGAGATGGCTAATGACATGAGGGACGTGAGAGACATGAGAGGCGAGAGCCATCACGCCGCTCGCGCCTTCTCCGTCCGCCAATCGTCCACATCGTCGCGCATCATTGGCGCGTATGGTGGCTATCGCAAGACGCTGACTTTCGGATATGTGTGTCTCATTTACCATGCCACGACGCTCTTCTGCCGTCGCAACTACGACTACAAGAACGACGCGCTAGGCAAGACTACAGGGCAGATGGTCGGCGCAGCGCGGTCGGCGCGGCAGAATATCGTTGAAGGCTCTTCCAGGTCCGGGACCTCGAAGGAGACCGAGCTTCGTCTCTATGATGTGGCCAAGGCTTCGCTTGAAGAACTTGCCGGCGACTACGAGGCGTTCCTTGTCGACGCTGGTGTTGCACCGTGGTCGCCGTCTGATCCGCGTCACTCCTCTCTCTCGTCACTCGTCATTGACCCCTACGGTGGGCCTTTGTCCCGCCATGACTACGGCGAATACATCTTGGAGATGCGCAATCGCTTTGCGCCGCATCTTGAAGCCGAAGACCCAATTGTTGCGGCGAACTCCTTGCTGATTGTGATCGACCGGGCCTGTGGACTTCTGCACAAGCAGATGCTTGCGATAGGCGACGCCTTCACCGAAGAGGGCGGCTTCACCGAGCGACTTTCGCGGGTTCGGCTGGCGGCGCGCGATGCGAAGGACGCCGTTGCCGCGCCGGAGTGCCCCGATTGTGGAGGACCAATGCGAAAGATGGTCGCGCGCAAAGGCCGAAACGCCGGGAAACCATTCTGGAGCTGTTGCGACTATCCGCATTGCAACGGAACGCGGCCGTTCGTTCGAGCCGGGTGACGAGAGGGGCGTGAGAGACGTGAGAGACGAGATGGCTAATGACATGAGGGACGTGAGAGACATGAGAGGCGAGAGCCCTCGCGTCTCTCGCGTCCCCCTTGTCACTCACGCCATCTCTGCCTCGCGTCTCTCGCGTCCCACATGTCTCTCACGTCATCACGCTCCCTCGTCCAAAGGAGTTCTCCGATGAATGCCAAGACAATTTCAATCATAGCAGTCTGCCTCGCCGTCATTGCGGCGTCGGTTGGTGCGGCTGTCGTGTATGTGAACCGCGCAAAGGCCGAGCGTGCGCAGGCCGATGCGGAGGCGGCGCGCGCCGATGCTGCTTCCGCGAAAGCTCGCGCGGCGGAGAAGGCTGCCGCTGCCGAGACCGAAAAGCGCCGTGCAGCGGAAGCCAACGCGAAGGCAAAGGCCGATGCGCTGGAGGCGGAGAAGACCGCGCGTGGCACGGCGGAGCTTGAGGCCCAGGCCGCAGCCGAAAAGAGGGCCGCAGCCGAGGCGAACGCAAAGGCGGAGCGCGCGAAGGCCGAGGCCGCCAAGGCGGCACGGGACGAAGCGAAGGCAAAGGCCGAGGCCGCCAAGGCGGAACAGGAAACCGCCCGCGAGAATGCCATGGCAGAGGCTTCCAAGGCGGAAGCCGAGGAGGCGAAGCTCGCAGCTGAAAAGCTTAAGGCCGACAAGGTTATAGCGGAGGCAAAGCTGCTGGAACTCCATAAGATCGACTTTGAGACGCTGGCTCGTGACCTCGCCGAATGGAAGACCGACCTTGAGGAACGCGAACGCGCTCTTAAGCCGGAAAAGACAGTGGCTGACCTCTCTTGGGCCGGCGGACAGGAAGACACGATCATCGATGCGGACGGCAACGTCAAGAAGCAGGTGAAGGTTGTATATGATCCTGAAACCGACCGCTCGATTCCCCGTGAGTCCCGCAAGCTCGCGCGCGAGCAGCGTCTGGTGAACGAGGCGTTCGCAAAGGAGGCGTCGGACGTCCGCGCGGCGATTGTCGGGTCGCTCGAGTCCCTGTATGTCCAGGCGCTCAAGGATGACCGCGTGATTGACGCCGACTACTACCGCGAAACGCTGAAGACCCTCTACCCTGACTGGGAGTTCCGCCCTGCCGATCCTGGCAAGGACGATCAGAAAGCGGACAAGGCCGAAGGGCCTGATGGCGAATAGGAAAGGGACGACATGAAGAGACTGGTTGTCATCGCAACGCTTGCGGCAGGAGCGGCGTTCGCCTGGGAGGTGCCTAGCTGGGATCCGCGCCTTACCGAAGTCGGAGCGGTGAAGGAGTTCGTTGGCAAGACATGGTGCGGACACGTTCAGGGCATGTGCGCCAACTCCAACGCCCTTTACTTCGCCTACCATACGCAGATCGTCAAGACGGACTGGCTTGGGCGCCTCGTAAAGCGCGTGGAGGTCATGCGCCATACCGGCGACATCTGTCTTTGGAATGGTCGGCTCTACACGGCAGTGTGCCATTCCAACACAGACGGGGTGCGCGGTCGCATCCAGATGTTCGACGAGGACCTGAACTTCATAAAGGAGCAGACGTTTGCGCGGCCGGCCGACGGCATCACATGCCTAGACGGCGTGCTGTACGTGGGGCTGGGACCGGCTGGCACCAAGGAGCAGCCGTATCGCGGCAACTGGTACGGCAAGTTTGACGCCGAGACGCTGAAGCCGCTTTGCGAGCCGTTCCGTCTCGACCACGGCTTCGACTGCAGCGCTGGCGTCCAGAACATGACGACCGACGGCAAGTTCATCTACGCCAACTACTACTGTCCCGACGAGACGGCCGACACTCCGTGCTTCATCATGTTCGACAAGGACATGAACGTGAAGGGCGCACATCTTTTCGGCTGGCGGCAGGGCGTTGACGTCGTGCCCGGCGGCAAGGACGGCGCGGTGCGGTTCATCTACTGCACCACGATCAACTGGATAGGCTCCAGCACCAAGTGCGCGGTTCCGGTCCAGGGGCTTGTCCAGTTCGCCGAGCTGAAGGACGGCAAGATACGCGACATCTCCCGCCACTGCATCTTCCGCAAGCCCCTCGACCGGTAAGGTCCTACTTGTATGGCCTGGTACGTCTCATCCTTTTCAATGTTAACTGGGATGCGGTTCTCTGGGGCTAAGCACAGGCGCAGCGGAGCCACATTTGCCAACCATCGGAGTTCCTCAATCAGGGAAAAAGAAGGGATCAGAATCATGAAGAAAATTGTTTTGCTGTGCTGCGGACTGCTTGCCGGAACGGCGTTCGCGTGGAAGGTGCCGAACTGGACGACCATCGTCACCGAGCCGGGCGCCATTCAGGAACAGTACGGCCAGACAAAGAAATGGTGCGGGCACGTTCAGGGCATGTGCGTCAGCTCGAACGCCATATACTTCTCGTTCCACGACCAGATCGTGAAGACGGACTGGTACGGGCGGCTCCTCAATCGCACGCCGACGGATCCCCATGGCGGAGACATCTGCATCTGGAACGGCAAGCTCTACACCGGCGTATGGCGCAAGCCCAAGGAGAAGGGCGAAAAGTGGTGCGGCGCCATCTACATGTACGACGCCGACACGCTGGAGCTTCTCAAGACCCAGAGGGTCAAGTCGCTGGATGCCGGCGTTGACGGCATCACGTGCCTGGATGGGGTAATCTACCTCGCAATGGGCGCCACCGGCAAGTACGACCCGGTGAAGAAGAGCGGACGCAAGTGCTGGTACTGCAAGTTCAAGACCGAGACGCTCGAGCAGATAGGCGAGCCGTTCTTTGTGGATCACGGTGATGATTCGGACTGCGGTTCCCAGAACATGACGACGGACGGCAAGTACATCTACTCCAGCCACTACACCCATGATGAAGCCGCCAGGACGCCGAACGTGGTCGTGCACGACAAGGACACCTTCAAAGTCGTCGCCAAGCACAGGTTCGGGTGGAACCACGGAATCGACGTCGTGCCCGGCGGCAAGGACGGCGCTGTGCGCTTCGCTTGGTGCTTCACTCCCAACTGGATAGGCAGGTTGTGCAAGAAAGAGAAGCTTCCCATCTACGGAATCATTCAGTTCGTAGAGCTAAAGGACGGCCAGGTCTTCGACTTCACGGAGCATGGCGCGGGATACAGCAAGGAAATCGAGCGCTAACGGCTTGACTTCTTCTTCAGCGCTGCGGCGACGAGGCCGAGGAAGAGCGGATGGGGTGCGGTCGGGCGTGACTTGAACTCCGGGTGGAACTGGCATGCGATGAAGTACGGGTGCTTCGGCAGTTCCACGACTTCGACCAGCTTGCCATCGGGTGAAACGCCTGAAACCTGCAGTCCGGCCTCGACGAGCGCAGCCCTCGCCTCGCCCTCGTTCGCCAGTTCGTAACGGTGGCGGTGTCGCTCGGAGATGGATTTCGCCTTGTACAGCCTGGCGGCGAGAGAGTTCTTCTTCAATGCGCATGGATACGCGCCGAGGCGCATGGTGCCGCCTTTCTGCGTTATGCCGCGCTGCTCCTCCATGAGGTCGATGACGGGATGCGACGTCTCCTCGTCGAACTCCGTCGAGTTGGCGTCCGCCCAGCCGAGGACATCCCGCGCATACTCAATGACCGCGCACTGCATTCCCAGGCAGATGCCGAGAAAGGGGATCCGGTGCTCGCGGGCGTACCGTATAGCCGCGATCTTCCCCTCCACGCCGCGCGACCCAAAGCCGCCGGGCACGAGTATGCCGTCCACGCCGCCCAGCATCTTTGCGGCCGTTGCGTTCTTTGCGGACGCGATTTCCTCCGCCTCGACCGGCACGACCTCCACCTTGCAGTCCTTTGCCATGCCAGCGTGCTGCAACGCTTCATGAATTGACTTGTAGGCGTCGCGTATGGCGATGTACTTGCCGACGAGCGCGATCTTGCAGCGTTTCTTCGGTTGCGTCGTCTTCCTGACGAGCGTGTCCCACACCGTATGCTTTATGGGCCAGATGTCAAGGTGCAGCTGGCGCAGCACCTGTTCGTCCAGCCCCTGCTTGCGCAATTCCCTCGGCACGGCGTAGACCGAGTCCGCCACATCCTTTTCCTCGATGACGCATTCCCTGCGGACGTTGCAGAACATGGCGAGCTTCTGCATGTGTTCCTCGGGTATCGGCATCTCCGTGCGGCAGACGAGAATGTCGGGGATTATGCCGATGTTGCGGAGCATTCCGACGGAATGTTGCGACGGCTTCGTCTTCAGCTCGCCCGCGGCCTTGAGGTATGGCACGAGCGTGAGGTGCATGAAGCACGTGTTTTCGCTTCCCTCCTCGAAGCGGAACTGCCGCGCCGCCTCAAGGAACGGCAGCGACTCGATGTCGCCGGAGACGCCGCCTATTTCGCAAAGCACGATGTCGCAGTCGTGCTCGCCGGCCGAACGGATCGCCGCCTTGATCTCGTCCGTGACGTGCGGCACGACCTGAACCGTTCCGCCGAGGTATCCGCCGGCGCGTTCGCGGGCGAGGACGGCGGAGTAGATTCGTCCAGACGTATAATTGCTAGCCTTGGTACAGGTCACGTCTGCGAAGCGCTCGTAGTGGCCGAGGTCAAGGTCCGTCTCCGCTCCGTCGTCCGTCACGAACACCTCGCCGTGCTGGTATGGCGACATCGTACCGGGGTCGACGTTGAGGTAAGGGTCGAGCTTCTGCATGAACACCTTGTACCCGCGGCTCTTCAGGAGCAGTGCGAGCGACGCGCTTGTCACGCCCTTGCCGAGGGAACTTACCACGCCGCCGGTGATGAAGACGTATTTGACTTGCTTTTTCATGGGATCATCTTCCTGAATTCCCCGAAGAGGTAGGCGCTGTCGTGCGGGCCCGGACACGCCTCCGGATGGTACTGCACCGAGAACGCGGGGAGCGTCTTGTGGCGGATTCCCTCGATCGTTCCGTCGTTGAGGTTGACGTGCGTCACCTCAAGGCAGTTAGGCAGCGAGTCAGCGACGACGGCGAAGTTGTGGTTTTGGCTCGTGATTTCGACCTTGCCCGTCAAGAGGTTCTTCACCGGATGGTTGCAGCCGTGGTGCCCGAACTTGAGCCGCGCCGTCTTCGCGCCGCAGGCAAGGGCGAGAAGCTGATGCCCAAGGCAGATTCCCATTATGGGAAGTGGATGAGTGGGTGCACTCCTCCACTCCAAACCCAATAACTTTCTAATGTTCTCTATGGCGTAGGTGACGGCCGCGGGGTCGGCAGGGCCGTTGGATAGAAAAACTCCGTCAGGCCGCATTGCCATAACGTCTTCGGCAGTAGTCTTCGCCGGCACGACCGTCACGCGCGCCCATGCCGCGAGTGAGCGCAATATGTTGGTCTTCACACCGAAGTCATAGCAGACGATATGTGGCTTTTTGCGCCCAGAGTCTCCAGTTTCTTGTGTCGCGCCAAATTCGTAGGCTTCTTCGCACGTCACCTTTGCCGCGTAGTCCTGTCCGTCGAGGCCTTCCCATTCGCAGGCCTTGGCGACGGCCTGTCTTTCCAAGCTCTCGGCATCGATAGAACCGTTCGAACCATCACCGAGGACAAGGCGGGCTTTTCTGTTGCCGTGCTCTCTTATGTGCAGGGCAAGCGCACGGGTATCGACGCCGTAGATGCCAGGTATGCCGTTCTCCTTGAGGTAGTCGTCAAGGCTCTTCTCGCTTCTCCAGTTGCTTGGCGCGGTCAAGTCGCCTATCACTAGCCCCGATAAGAAAAGAGCGCGGCTTTCCGTGTCCGCGCCATTGATTCCGTAGTTGCCGACTTCGGCAGTGGTAAGGGTGACGAACTGCCCGGCGTAGGAGGGATCGGTCAGTATTTCCTGATAACCGCTCATGCCGGTGTTGAAGACGACTTCGCCAAACGCCTCCTTCTCTGCGCCGAATGCCACTCCATGGAATACTGAACCGTCGTCAAGCGCAAGGAACGCCTTGCGTTCGCGCTCGCGTTTCCACTTCTCAAGATAGTCCATACAAAATTAATTTAGCACATTCTGTGCCAAGCCGGATTCCGCCTGTCAGAGCGTTTCTTCTTACATCTGATGTAAAACGGTTTGCGGACCGATTACATATTGCGAGATTCTAGTAAGACCGTTCTGCCCTGTGTTCCAGGTAGTTGGCAAGTGCCTTGTGGAGAACCCTGTAGCCGCCGGGCGTCGGATAGTTGCCGGTGAAGTACCAGTCGCCGATAGTAGAAGGGGCCAGGCATTTCCGCAGCGACTCGACGGTCTGGTACACGACGGCGACTTCGGCCTTCATGCCGGGCGGCGTGAGGAGCCTTGCGATCTCGGCGGTGTGTTCCGCGTCGGTGAAACGGGCGTAGAGGGCCTCGAGGGGATTCCCTGGGAACGAAGCGGCTTGCCGCAGTTCTTCGACTTCCGCGTTCTTTCCAAGCAGGTTGACGAGCGCACGGAACGCGACAAGTTCGCGAAGCGTCGACATGTCAATGCCATAGCAGTCCGGGTAGCGGATTGGCGGCGCGGAAGAGGCGATGACGATGCGCTTTGGGCCGAGCCGGTCAAGCATCGGCAGGATTGCGTTCTTCATCGTGTTGCCGCGGACGATTGAGTCGTCAAGGACGACCAGCGTGTCCTTGTCGGGGCGGACCAGCCCGTATGTAACGTCGTATACGTGCTTGTAGAACTCGCGACGCGCGGCTGCATCTGCAATGAAGGTTCGGAACTTTGCGTCCTTGACGGCGATTTCGCCGAAGCGAGGAATTGCATGGTTTGAAGAAGCCGAAACCCTCTCGAACAGTTCTTCCAGCAGCCCGTGGAACGCGATTCGCGCCGAGTTGGGAATGTAGCTGAAAAAGACGTCTTCCAGCGGCGCGGCGGCGGCTTCCAGTATCTGCGGCAGGAGCGCGGCGCCAAGGGCCCTGCGTTCGCGGTGGATGTCGGCGTCGTTGGCGCGCGAGAAGTAGATGCGTTCGAAGGAGCAAGGGCGTGGGGCGGGGTCGATGCCCAAATCCAGTCTTGTCTGCTGGACTTCGCCTGCGGGAGAAACGACGAGCGCTTCGCCCGGCGGCAGTTCCTTCACGGCTTCTGGCGGAACGTCGAAGGCCGCCTGTATGGCCGGACGTTCGCTTGCGACGACGACCACGTTTTCGTCGATGTAGCAGTAGCCGGGCCTTATTCCGTGAGGGTCGCGCGTCGCGAACGCCCACCCGTCGCCAGTCATTCCACAGAGCGTCCAGGCGCCGTCTGCGCCTGCAAGCACCTTCGAGAGCGCTTCGGCGAGCGTGTTGCCGCGCTCGATCTCATGGGCGACGAGTTCGGTAATGAGGTAACCGTCGGACTTGCTCGTCGGAAAGGACCCGTGCCGCCTGTAGTCTTCGAAAAGCTCTGCGGCGTTCGTGAGGTTGAAGTTGCCTGCGAGAATGAGGGTATGGCTAAGCTCGCTCGCCTCATGGACGAACGGGTGGCAGAAGGCGGCGTCGTTCCTGCCGAACGTTGCGTAACGGAGATGGCCGAGGAAGATGCGTTCGTCAGCATTGTTCCGTCCCCGCTTGGCAATCATGCCCAGAACGTCGGCAAGCGGCGTGGCTGACGCGGACTTGCCGATCCAGTAAGGCGTCTCGCCCGGCTCGGGATCGGCGGCGAGGATTGCCGCGCCCGCGCCGTCCTGTCCGCGGTTGTGCTGCTTCTCCAGAAGAAGCGACAGTTTCGTGCCGCCAATGTCGCTTGCGGCGGAGACATCGTCTGGGCGCGAACGCTCGCCGGAGGGAAGTGGCTTTTGCAAGACCACCATCGCTACGGCGCATTCGTGCTTTAGGTCGTCAGACATGATTTCAGCAGATCGGCAAGGCCTTGCCGCTGGCTAGGGCGCGGACTACAAGCGACGCGCCGGACGCGCAGTCGCCGACGCAGCAGATGCCGCGCTCCGGGGCGGACACGAGCGCGGTGCGCGGCGTCTGCGCTAGGCCGAGCTGCGCAACTATCGGATTGTCCTTAGGAACGCCGGTGAAGCCCATAGCGAGAAACACGAGATCCGCCTTGATGACTTCCTTCGTGTTCGGAACAGAGCTGAATTTCAACGGGCGGCCTTCGGGCGAAATCTCCCATTTGACGGTTTCTACTTCAACTCCGGCGACATGTCCTTCCCCGACAAAACGCAGTGAGTTGAGATTCCAGCGTCTTTCGCAACCTTCCTTGTGGCTTGAGCTGGTACGGAGCATATACGGCCAGAGCGGCCATGGCGTCGAGGCGTCGCGCTCCTCCGGCGGCTTCGGCATTATCTCTATCTGCGTGACGCTTGCGGCGCCGTGGCGTATTGCTGTGCCTACGCAGTCGCTGCCAGTGTCGCCGCCTCCGATCACAAGCACGTTCTTGCCGTTGGCGTCGATCGGCGGCGCGGCGATTTCGCCTGTCAGGAACCTGTTCTGTCCTTCGAGAAGCTCAAGGGCAAGATGTACGCCCGCAAGTTCGCGTCCTGGTATTTTCAAGTCGCGGGCGGCGGGCGTGCCGATGGCGACGACGACGGCGTCGTTTTGCTTTGCGAGCCATTCCGCGGAGATGTCCTTGCCTACCTCTATGCCGGTCACGAAGCGTATGCCTTCCGCTTCCAGTATCTTGCGGCGACGGTCGATGAGCGCCTTGTCGAGCTTGAAGCAGGGAATGCCGTAGCGGAGAAGCCCGCCGATGTCGTTGCGTCTTTCGTAAACCGTGACGCGCCAGCCCTTGCGCCTCAGGGTGACGGCGGCGGAGAGCCCGGCAGGACCGGCTCCGATTATCGCGGCGGACTTGCCGTTCTCCCTCTCCGGCGGTTGCGGCACGACCCAGCCGTTGCCGAAAGCCGTTTCTATTATGCGCTTCTCGGACTGGCGGATCATCACGGCCTCTTCGTCGAGGCCGTGAACGCACGACGCTTCGCAGAGCGCAGGACAGATGCGCGACGTGAATTCGGGGAAGTCGGAGTTTGCCGAGAGAAGGTCGTATGCCCTCCGCCAGTCGCCCTGCGCCACGGCGCGGTTCTGGTCCGGCACGAGGTTGCCTAGCGGACAGCCGTATGCGTGGCAAAACGGCTGTCCGCAGTTCATGCAGCGCGAGACCTGCTCCTTCAGCTCGCTGTCCGAAAGGACGAGCTCGACTTCCTTGAAGTCGCCCTTGCGTTCGTCCTTCGGCCTGTATATGTCGTGTATCCGTTGCATGGTCGTGCGGAACCGCTGCGGCAGGCGAAGCCGTCAGCCATCAGTACAGGAACAGCATGTCGCGGTACTTCGGAAGCGGCCAGCGCGAATCGGACACGACCTGTTCGAGCCCGTCGGAAATCTTCCTGAGCTCGGACATCCTCGCGACAGTCTCGCTTGCGTCCCCGTTCGCCACCGCGTCCGACAGGCGCGAGATGGCGTCTTCGAGGGCTACCAGCCCGTTGCCAAGCGCGTACACCTGCTCGTGCAGCATGTTGAGCGCGAACTTCATGTCGCTCTCGCCGGTCTCGTTGTACGTCCTCAGCACTTCGAGGTAGTCGCTGCGGACCGCCGGAAGGATCATCGTCCGGGCGATGTCGCATGCGCACGCGCCTTCGATGCGGATCTTCTTCGCGTATTCCTCCAGGAAGATTTCGTGGCGGCTCTGCAGTTCGCGCTTCGTCATCACGCCGTACTTCTCGAAAAGCGCGGCGTTCTTCTTGTCGGCGAGGGCGGCGAGAGCGGTCGGCGTGTCGGGCGCGTTGGGGAGCCCGCGCTTCGCCGCTTCCTTCGGCCATTCGGCCTCGTATCCGTTGCCGTTGAACACGACCCGCTTGTGCTCCTTGAGGGACGCCTGCAGAATCTTCTGGAGCGCCGCGTGGAACGCTGCGGTGTGCTCGCCGGGCTTGTATGCCGCGGGCTTGGGGCAGCC
This sequence comes from Kiritimatiellia bacterium, assembly GCA_017403825.1. GTDB lineage: Bacteria > Verrucomicrobiota > Kiritimatiellia > RFP12 > UBA1067 > UBA1067. The sequence continues at coordinate 68,861 of JAFRDO010000010.1, read as the reverse complement.
TGCCTTGGCGAGGGCCTTTTCAAGCTCGCCGGAAATGCGGTCTACGGCCTCTGCGACTATCGTGTTCAGGACGGTCATCGGACCGGAGCAGCAGACGCTCGATCCCGGCGCACGGAACTCGAACTTGTTGCCGGTGAAGGCGAAGGGCGACGTGCGGTTGCGGTCTGTCGCATCCTTCGGAATCGCCGGGAGCGTGTCAACGCCGATCTTGAGCGTTCCCTTCGCCTCGTGCTTGGCGCTCTTCGGGTTCTCTATGCGCTCAAGCACTTCCGCGAGCTGGTCGCCCACGTAGATGGAGATAACGGCGGGTGGGGCCTCGTTCGCGCCGAGACGGTGGTCGTTGCCGGCGCTGGCGACGGACGCCCGCAGGAGGTCTGCGTGCTTGTCCACGGCCTCTATGACTGCGCAGAGCATCGTCAAGAAGACGGCGTTCTCGTGCGGGTCGCTCCCGGGATCGAGAAGGTTCCGCCCGCCATAGGCGACCGACCAGTTGTTGTGCTTGCCTGACCCGTTCACGCCTGCATAGGGCTTCTCGTGGAGGAGGCACTTGAGTCCGTGCTTCTCCGCGACGTTCCTGAGGGCGTCCATCACCAGCATGTTGTGGTCGCTGGCGAGGTTCAGCTCCTCGAACTGGGGGGCGAGCTCGAACTGGGCCGGCGCAACCTCGTTGTGGCGCGTCTTTGCCGGGATTCCAAGCTTCCACAGCTCGCGCTCGACGTCGTTCATGAAGGACAGTATGCGGTCGGGGATCGTGCCGAAGTAGTGGTCCTCAAGCTGCTGGCCCTTTGCGGACGGCGCACCGAACAACGTGCGGCCCGTCAGCACGAGGTCCGGACGCTTCTTCCAGAACTCCTTGTCGATGAGGAAGTATTCCTGCTCCGCGCCGAGGGTGCAGCCTGTGTGCGCTTCGCCGCGCCCGAACAGCTTCATCAGGCGCTTGAGCGACTTGTCGAGCGCCTGCATGGACCTGAGAAGGGGTGTCTTCTTGTCGAGAGATTCGCCGGTGTAGGCGCAGAACGCGGTGGGAATGCACAGGGTCGCACCGTTGGAGTGGCGCTTGATGAACGCAGGCGATGTCGGGTCCCATGCCGTGTAGCCGCGCGCCTCGAACGTGGAACGAATGCCGCCCGACGGGAACGACGAGGCGTCCGGCTCGCCCATGATGAGGTTCTTGCCGCTGAACTGCATGATCGGTTCGCCGTCCTTGAGCTCAAGGAAGGAGTCGTGCTTCTCGGCGGTGGCGCCGGTCATCGGAAGGAACCAGTGCGTGTAGTGGGTGGCGCCGCGGTCCATCGCCCAGTGGCGGATTCCATGCGCGACTTCGCCGGCGATGGAGGGGTCGAGAGGCTTGCCCTCGCGTATCGTCGCCTGGAGCTTCTTTGCCGTATCCTTGCTGAGGTATGTCCTTATCGCCTCTTCGCCGAACACGTCGGCGCCGAAGTCGGTTGCCGCCTTTGTTTCTTCTGTCATTTTTTCGTTTTCCTTTCAGGGAGGGACGCGGTTATCGCATCTGCCGTCCACGTGAATATGCTAGCACATAGCGTGCCAAAGCCGCCTGACATTTGAAATTGGCCATGAGATTACACGCAATGTAAGACTTTGCCCATGCCCGTTACGCACTCCCCGCTTGTATTGCCAGCCCGTCAATTCAATGCTTGCGACATGATGTAATGGCATGTAAGTCGGTTTTACATTCTATGTAAAGCTGCTGGCAGTTTTGCCGTCTCCTCTGTTATGGCACGGGGTGTGCTAATACTTTTCCATATGCAACGAACAAACGACACGGATAGTCCGACCGGTCAGGGCTTGTACAGGAGCGAATACGAGCACGATGCGTGCGGAGTGGGAATGGCGGCGAACCTCTCGGGGGAGGCTAGCCACGAAATCGTCGTATCCGGCTTGACGATACTCAAGCGGCTCATGCACCGCGGCGCGACGGGCAATGACCCCAATACTGGCGACGGCGCAGGGCTGTTGCTTAAGATTCCGCATGGGTTCTTCCGGAAGGTCTTGTCCGCAAAGGGTGTGAAGGTCTCAGACGGTGAATTGTTCGGCGTTGCCATGATCTTCGGCGGAGAGGGCGAAGAGAAGAAGATAGAATCGGAAATTTGCGCCGAGGGGTGCGAAGTGCTGGCTTGGCGCGATGTTCCGACTGATCCAAGTGCGATTGGTCGTGATGCGAGAAAAGTCATGCCGCAAATCAGGCAGATTTTCATAGCCGCAAAGGACGCAGGGAGCAGAAATAATTCAGCGTTCGAGCGTCGGCTCTATGTCATTCGACGGCAGGTCGAGAAGGCGACGGAGAAAACCTACGTATGCTCGTGCTCGTCGCGCACGATCGTCTACAAGGGGCTTCTTCTGGCAACACAGATCGAGAAGTTCTACCCCGATCTTTCTGATCTGGATTTCGTCTCGCCGTTTGCAATCGTGCATCAGCGCTACTCCACGAACACGTTCCCGTCGTGGGAACTCGCGCACCCGTTCCGCGCCATCGCGCACAACGGCGAGATCAACGCGCTTAAGGGCAACCTGAACGCCTTGGCCGCGCGTGAAGCCTCGCTCGCTTCGCTGCTCTTCGGCGACGAGCTGAAGAAGCTCCTGCCCGTGGTCCATCAGGGGCAGAGCGATTCGGCTTCGCTCGACAACATGTTCGAGCTGCTTGTTGCCGCCGGACGCGATGCGCCGCACGCGATGATGATGCTTGTTCCGCAGGCATGGGGCGCGAAGTACCACATGGGCAACGATGTCCGTGCGTTCTACGAATACCACTCCGCGCTTATGGAGCCGTGGGACGGCCCGGCTGCGATCGCGTTCACTGACGGTGTGAGCCTCGGTGCGGCGTTGGACCGCAACGGCTTGCGTCCCATACGCTGGACGCTTGCCAAGGACGGGTTGTTCGTGCTTGCCTCCGAAACTGGCGTGCTTGACATACCGCAGGAAGCAGTTGCCCGTCACGGACGCCTCAAGCCCGGTTCGCTCATCTGGCTTGACCTTGCGAACCACCGTCTCATGGAGGATGCGGAGATCAAGACGTTCTACGCCCGCCGTCGCCCCTATCGCCGCTGGGTGAAGGAGAACCACATTCCAGTCACCGGGCTTTTCACCGAAATCGTGCCGTCGAAGCTTCCCGACGGCGAAAGCGGACGCGACGCGCTCCTGCGCGACCAGCGACGCTTCGGCTACACGCTGGAGGACATCGAGCTTATACTTCGTCCGATGGCAGAGACTGGAAGCGAACCCGTCGGCGCAATGGGCAACGATGCGGCGCTTGCGTGCCTTGCGGCGCGTTCGGATAAGTCGCGGCTCCATAACGCCTGCCATCTTTTCGGCTGCTTCCACCAGCTATTCGCGCAGGTGACGAACCCTCCGATAGATCCGATCCGCGAAGAGCTCGTGATGTCGATCATGACGTACATCGGCAACCAGGGGAACATTCTCGCGGAGACGCCGGAACACGCGCGGCTCGTGAAGATGACCCGTCCGGTGCTGACGGACGACGAGCTGAAACGGATGAGGAACATTCCGGAGTTCCCGGCGAAGACGCTGCCGCTGTTCTTCGAGCCGGCTTCCGGGCTGCTGCCCGATGCAGGGCGCGGACTGAAAGCCTCGCTCAACGCCCTTGCCGCCGACGCGCTAAAGGCGGTCAGGGAGGGAGCGAAGATAATCATTCTTTCTGACCGCTGCAAGGACATTGCAAGTGAGAAGTGCGAGATTCCGTCCTTGCTCGCCGTCGCGGCGGTCAACAGGGTGCTTGTGGAGGCGGGCATGCGTCCGTCGGTTGGCATCGTAGTCGAATCGGGAGAGGTACGCGAAGTTCATCATTTTGCGGTGCTGCTGGGCTTCGGCGCTACGGCGGTGAATCCCTGGCTTGCGCTTGAGACGGTGTCGGACCTTGTAAAGGCCGACAGCACTACCGCGGCAGCGAACTACGTCACGGCCGTTTGCAAGGGCATAATGCGGGTTATGTCCAAGATGGGCATTTCGACCTTGCGTTCCTACCGCTCCGCACGAATCTTCGAGGCGGTCGGGCTCGGTCCGAAGCTCATGCGCGACTACTTCGGCGGTGTCGTCTCGCCTGTCGGCGGCCTGGAGCTGGAAGACATCGAGAATGCCTTGGTAGCAAATGCCGCAAGGAGCGCGAAGGTTGATGTCGGCGGCGAGTACCGCTACCGCATCGGCGGCGAGGAGCATATCTGGACGCCTCAGCGCGTGGTGGATTTTCGAGAGGCGGTGCGGCATGACGACTACGCCCGCTTCAAGCGCTACACCGACGACATCGACAACTCAAGCAGAGTGACGCTGAGGTCGCAACTTGAATTCAAGTCCGGAGAATCCACAGGTCTCTCCGAAGTCGAGCCGGTCGATTCCATCGTGAAGCACTTCGTCGGCGGGGCCATGTCGCTCGGCTCGCTTTCGCCAGAGGCGCACGAGACGATCGCGCTGGCCCTCAACGGACTCGGCACGATGTCCAACTCGGGCGAAGGCGGCGAGAACCCGGAGCGCTTCTGCACCGACAAGAACAGCGCCATCAAGCAGGTCGCGTCCGGCCGCTTCGGCGTGACAGTCGAGTACGTCTGCTCCGCCAAGGACCTGCAGATCAAGCTTGCGCAGGGCGCCAAGCCGGGCGAGGGCGGACAGCTTCCGGCGCACAAGGTCGATGAGTTCGTCGCCCGACTCCGCCACGCAAAGCCGGGCATGACGCTCATCTCGCCTCCGCCGCATCACGACATCTATTCCATAGAGGACCTGGCGCAGCTTATTTACGACCTCAAGTGCACCAACCCCGCGGCGCGCGTCTCCGTGAAGCTCGTTTCGGAAGCCGGCGTCGGCACCATTGCGGCCGGCGTCGCAAAGGCGCATGCCGACGTGGTGGTAGTCTCAGGCTTTGACGGCGGAACCGGCGCGGCGCCGCTCTCTTCCATGAAGCACGCAGGGATTCCGTGGGAGCCGGGGCTAGCCGAGGCGCACCAGACGCTCGTCAAGAACAACCTGCGCCATCGCGTGAAGCTTCAGGTGGACGGACAGCTCCGCACAGGACGCGACATCGTCATTGCCGCGATGCTCGGCGCGGACGAGTTCGCGTTCGGAACTTCCATGCTCGTTTCGCTCGGGTGCGTACAGTGCCGCAACTGCAACCTCAACTGCTGTCCCGTGGGAATAGCCACGCAGAAGGGGGAGCTTCGGGCGAAGTTCGCCGGAAAGCCGGAGCACCTTCAGCGTTACTTCCGCTTCCTTGCCGAAGAGGTGCGCGAGATCCTGGCGTCGCTAGGGCTGAAGTCCCTTGCGGAGGCTCGCGGACGGGCAGACCTGCTGAAGACCAAGGAAGGCTCGCGGTTCGACTTCTCGGCGATGACAGCAGCGCCGGACCTTCCTGAGAATCCGGATGTTCCTGAGAAGTCCAACAGCTCGCAAAACTACGATATGCGCGAGTTGCTGCCGCATCTCAAGGCGGACGGCGAAACTGTTCTCGAACGCCGCATATCAAACTGCGACCGCTCCGTCGGCGCGGCGCTTTCGGGCCATATCGCGAAAGCAAGGCTTGTCGACCATGCTGCGTACGGCAATCCGATAACCGTAGGCTTCACTGGCGTCGCCGGACAGTCGTTCGGCGCGTTCCTTGCCAGCGGAGTGACATTCAACCTGCGTGGAGAGGCGAACGACTACGTTGGAAAGTCTCTTTCAGGCGGCGTGATAACGATACGTCCGCCGGAAACGCCTGACAATTCGGACGCCTCGGCCTTCCGTCCGGAAGACAACGCAATCGCCGGCAACGTCATAGCCTACGGCGCGACATCCGGCGCGATCTTCATCAACGGACTCGCAGGCGAGCGTTTCGGCATCCGCAACTCCGGCGCCACGCTTGTCGTCGAGGGCATAGGCGACCACGGTTGCGAATACATGACCGGAGGCGTAGCCGTCATTCTCGGGCCGGTCGGCGTGAACTTCGCAGCCGGCATGACAGGCGGCGTCGCCTACGTATACGATGAAACGGCGACGCTCGACCTGAACTGCAACCTCGATTCCGTCGACATCTTCCCCGTGGAAGCGGGGGCGGACGGCGAGATACTTGCGCTTCTCGAAGAGCACGTTTCACGCACCGGCTCGCCGAAGGCGAAGCGTCTTGTCGCAGACTGGGCGAATGTCCGTCCGCGGTTCTCAAAGGTACTGCCGGTCTCTAATCGGAGATAAGATATGAAGAACACAGAATCGGCCCGTCAGCGCATAGTCATACTCGACTACGGCTCGCAGTATACGCACCTCATCGCCCGCCGCATCAGGGAGCATCACGTCTATTCGGAAATACTGCCGTTCGGCACGACGGCGGAAAGCCTTCGCGCCGACATGCCCAAGGGCATAATCCTTTCCGGCGGCCCCAACAGCGTCTTTGCGGACGGGGCGCCGTCCATAGACCGAGAGATATTCGAGCTCGGAGTGCCGGTACTCGGGATTTGCTATGGAATGCAGCTCATGGCACAGACGCTCGGCGGTAAGGTCGTTGCCGGGACGGTGCGGGAGTACGGCAAGGCCGAGCTAAAGGCCGATTGTGCGAGCGGGATGTTTGCCGGCCTGCCGGAGAAGTTTGTCGTGTGGATGAGCCACGGCGACAGGGTGGCGGAACTGCCTGCCGGGTTCAAGCCCGCCGCCTCGAGCGAGAACTGTCCGTATGCTGCGGCGTGCGACGAGTCCCGCCGATTCTACGCGCTTCAGTTCCACCCCGAAGTCGCCCACACCCAGTTCGGAGAGAAAATCATCTCCAACTTCGTTTTCGCCATCTGCGGGTGTCGGGCGGATTGGGATATGGGAACGTGGATAGAGGATTCGGTCGCGAAGCTTCGGGCTGAGATCGGCGACGAGCATGTCATTCTCGGGCTTTCCGGCGGAGTGGATTCGTCAGTTGTAGCCGTGCTGCTCAACAAGGCCATCGGGAAGCGGCTTCACTGCATCTTCGTGGACAACGGGCTTCTTCGCCACGGCGAGGCTGCTGAGGTGGAGGCCATGTTCGCTGGGAAACTCGGGCTTGACCTGCATGTGGCGCATGCGGCGCAACGGTTCTACAAGGCGCTTTGCGGCGCGGAAGATCCTGAGACGAAGCGCAAGATAATCGGCCGCGAATTCGTCACGGTGTTTGCCGAAGAGGCACGCAAGTTCCAGAACTGCCGGTTCCTTGCGCAGGGCACGATATACCCCGACGTCATAGAGAGCTCAAGCTCCGTAAACGGGCCTTCGCAGACGATAAAGAGCCATCACAACGTCGGCGGCCTTCCGCCGGACCTCAAGTTCTCGCTCGTCGAGCCGCTGCGCGACCTCTTCAAGGACGAGGTGCGCGCTGTCGGCCGCATTCTGGGAATGGACGAGTCGCTTCTCAGCCGGCAGCCGTTCCCCGGGCCTGGGCTTGGAGTGAGAGTGCTGGGCGAGGTCAACGCGGAAAAGGTGCGTCTTCTGCAGGAAGCCGACTTGCGGGTTCAGCAGGAAGTGCGCAAGCTGCCCGACTACGGAAAGATCTGGCAGGCGTTCGCCGTACTGCTGCCGTGCCGTTCCGTCGGCGTGATGGGCGACCAGCGCACTTACGAATACACCTGCGCAATCAGGTGCGTCAACTCCATCGACGCGATGACGGCGGACTGGACGCGGCTGCCGTACGATACGCTTGCGACCATATCGAACAGGATCATAAACGAGGTTCGCGGCATCAACCGCGTTGTCTACGACATCTCCTCCAAGCCGCCTGCGACGATAGAGTGGGAATAGGCCGCTCTTTTCGGTATGGCTGATAGCACATAGCGTACTGTCGTTTCCAGCGACGCCGCTTCGTTTGCCGCCGCACAGGCGTCGCGCAAGCTTTCGCCCTCGGCAAGGCGCACCGCCAAGACACCGGTGAACGTATCGCCTGCGCCTGTGGAATCCACGGCGTCCGCCGGCGGCGCGTGGACGACTTCGCCGGTCGAGCGGATCCGGCAGCCTTTGGCGCCCAGTGTCGTCACGACGTCGCAACTGGCTTCGCCCATCTCGGTTTCTTCGAATTCGTTTGGGGTGAAAAGCGAGACTCGTCGTCTGACTTCTGCCGGAATCTGATGCGCAGGCGCGGGATTGAATATTATCTTCACGCCGTGTGCTTCGGCTATCTCGGAGGCACGGAGATTCACCGCGTCAGGAACTTCGTTGTTGAGAAGCAGAAAGTCAGCCGCCGCAATTGCCGCCGCGAACTCGCTGACGTCAGCCGCTTCGAGCCGTGCGCCGGGATAGACCGTGACGCGCGTCTCGCCAGTGCCGTCAGTCATGATTGCAGCGCATGCGGTCGGTTCTGGTTTTGCCGCAATCGTCGCGTGCAGTCCCTCTTTATTGCAGAAGTCCGTCAGTGGCTTCGAGTCCGACATGCTCGTCGCGCCTAGAAACGCGACTTCCGCCCCTTGGCGTGACGCCGCGACAGCCTGGTTGAAGCCCTTGCCGCCCCACTCCTCGTGGAATCCGTTGGCGTGAACTGTCTCGCCGCCCATGTGGAAACGCGGGACTTCAAAGAACATCGACTTGCCCACAAGGCCGATGACCGCGATTCTCGCCTTCCTGCCGGTCACAGGTGCTTGATTCTTCCGAAGTATCGCTCTTCAAGCGCGACGTTTCGTGCCGTGCCGCCCTCGACGTTTCCGCTCGTGTAGACTGGCGGTGTGACGCCGCGAGCGAGCGCCTTCTTCGCGCCATCGATGAGCACCGTGTTGAGGATGAATAGCGAAGCGTATGTGGAAAGTCCGCCCATCGTCGCCTCGCCTACCTCGATTACGGCGTCGCCGTGCGGCACCTTGCAGTCAATGGCGATGTCGGCTTCGTCCAGAAGTACGCCGCCATGCGGCCTGTAGGCGGACGAGGCGATGGCCGTCGTCTTCACTCCAGCCGCCTTGGCAGTGCGCAGCATCTCGACGGGCGCAGCGTTCTTGCCGCTTGCGGATATGACTACGAAGAGATCGCCAGGCTTCACTCCGTGGCGGCGGAAGACCTCGGCGGCGATTCCCGGCATCTTCTCCATGCGGCTCGATTTTGCTGCGCCGTCGTGCAGCATGAGGTCCTCGTCCAGGACGGGCGACACGCAGGCGAGCCCCCCGGCGCGGTAGAACGCATCGAGCGCGGCAAGGTGGGAGTGCCCGCAGCCAAAGACGTGGACCAGCGCATCTCGGCAGATGACATCCGCCACGGCGTCGGACGCGCAGTCGAGCGCAGTGGCTTCCTCGCTTTCGATCCGCTTCAGCAGGGCAGTTATGCTTTCCAGATACTCGCTCATTCCGTGTTCCTTCGGCTCATGAACGGCATGCAAATGCAGCCTCTTTCCCGGTCAGCCTACCTTGGCGATCTTGCCGGACTGTATCGATTCGTAGCAGCCGAGCATCGCCTGTATCGTCTCCTTGTGCCACTTGAGGTTGATGAGCGGCGTCTTCTTGTTGCGGATACAGCCGACGAACTCGTCGATTAGCCCCACCCATTCGTCGAAGTATGTGTACTGCACGGTGTAGCGGTCGTTCGGCGCTCCGTTGTGATAGACGTTCGGCCCGAAGCAGTCGCACGAGATCATTCCCTTGTCGCCGGTGATCGTTACGTTCACCTCCATGCGTTTCGGGAACCGCTCCCAGCCGGGGCCAGGCACCTTGATTTTCTCTTCTAGGCGCGACCATGACGGGTCGAAGAGGAACGCCGTGCCGTCCTTCATCTTGCCGACTGCCATGAGCATGTCTTCGACCTTCAGCCCGTCGCGCAGGTTCGGGGCGACCTCGGCGTAGATGTAGTCGAAGGAGCTGCCGGTCAGGTGGCGGATCAGGTCGAAGATGTGCGGGTGATCGCAGAGCGCGCCGCCGCGGAAGCGCGGGTCGGCCTTCTTGAGCGGCACGACGCTTCCGAAACTCGCCTTCGGGTCGCCCTGCCACGGAAACGCCCACACTGGCGAGAGCGTGATGTTCGTCGCCTGCACGGCCTTGATCTTGCCGATCGCGCCGTCGGCAATCAGCTTCTTCAGCCGCCGCACGACGGAGTTGTAGTGCATCTCCAGCTCGACCTGACAGACGATTCCCGCCTTGTCGCACATGGCGATCATCTCGTCGTATTCCTTCATGTCGAAGGTCGGGATCTTCATGGAGAGGATGTGGATGCCTTTCTCAGCGCACCACTTCATTTGCTCGAAGTGCCGGTCGTTCGCGGACGCGATGACGACCGCCTCGATGTCGGGATGCTTCTTGTACATCTCCTCCGGGTCGAGATAGCAGGGAACGCCGGTCTTGTAGAGTTCGTAGGTCTTCTTCGCGTCCGCGTCTTGTGCGCAAGAGGCGACCCAGTCGAGCTTCTGGTTGTCGAGAAGGGTCTGGTAGTATTTGCGGGTATGCCCGTGGGTCATGCCCATCATTGCGATCTTCACTGGTTTCATGGCAATTATCTCACCTCAGCGACTTTGATTGACTGGTTCGTGTCGATTCCCTTCTTGTCGGCGATGGCCTTCGCGGCCTTCGCCCTGTCCGCCGCGAACGCGAGCGCGGCGGCCTTCGTCGCCTTCGCCCACGCCGCCTTCCAGACCTTGGCGTCCGCCCGCCCCTGCAGCAGCGCGAACGCGGCGCGGACGTTCCACGTTTCCTCGTATGTCAGCCCGAAGAGCTCGGTATCGACATCTGTGTATTCCGCCATGCCTTTTGCGCCCCAGCAGCGGATGGACTCGTGTTTCGTGTGTGTATCGACAGTCTGGTCGCAGGCGACGCCGCGCTTCGCGATGATCTCATGGCGGTCGTAACCGATTTCTCCCTTCGGCAGTCCGGCGCCGATCTCCACCGAGACGTTCACGTCGTTCGCGAGCTTTGCGAGCACGTTGATTGCGCTTCCGCTGGCAACGGCCATCACGCGCACGATGTCCGACGCGCCGAGATACGCCGCAAGGTCAAGCTCCTTGGCGAGCATCGCCTCGACGTCCGATCCTCTTGACGCGAAGCTCGCGAAGCGTAGAGTGGAGACGCCCTCGAGCGTCCCGTTCTCCGTCATCTTCTTCAGTTCCACGATCTTCCTCTCCATGCGCCCGGGCAGAAGGGGAGTCGTTCCGACGAAGCAGTGCCCGCCCCTGATCGCGATCTCTCCTTTTTTAGCTCCGTACTTCTCCCGCAGGAAGTCGAGTCCCTTGTTCATTTTCTTCAGGTTCATGTATCCTCAGTCCTCCATTTGAACAGACAGGGGAATTATAGAATATTGCGGCATGAAATGGAATACCCAAACAGCCAAATAAATGTTATCTTTCCGCCAACATCCGCCTAAGCGCTATTCGTTGGCAGGCCTGGAAAGCCTGCACTTGCCGGAAACGTCATGTCCGGCGAGAATGTCCGCCTCAGTGAAAGTGGAATAGAGAATGTGGCGCTTGCCCATGCGGTCGAAGTCATGAACGGCATGTATGACGCCATCAGGCGTCTGGACGGCATCTGGATACGATGTTCTTTTCCGCGCATCGAGCAGCAGCCCTCCTTTCCATGTCTTGCCGTCATCTAGCGAGACGTAGGCCGTCAGCATGGCGCGGCCGATGTCTTCGTCCATTTTCCCATGCTTGATCAAGAGAAGATTGCCGCTCGAGAGCCGCTTGATGACGAACCGCGAAGAGGTGTGTTTCGTTCCGCTCGGACATCCCGCCACGCCCCAAGTCCGTCCGCCGTCCGTCGAAAATGCATGCATCCATCCTGTCCTGGTGCGCGACCAGCAGGCAAGCTTTCCGCTTTTCGTGAAATAGATGTTGTGTTCGTCAAACAGGCGTTCGTTTTTCGGCAGCGTCACGCCTCCGACAAGTCGCAAAGTGCCGCCGCGATCGGACGAGGCCCAGACGTTGCCAGAAGGAGCCTCGAACCAGTTGGCGATCGGGAACAGCCAATCGCCGTCCGGTGAGACGATCGGCTTGGTCATCATTATGCCTCTCGCTATCTTCCTTGAGACCGGCAGATGTTTTGGATCGGGTTCGTCTTCGGCATTGTTGAAGACCGCCATCATCAGGACATCGTTCGTGGGGGAGGCAAGGCAGCCGGCATTGCGGTTCTTCGCTTCTGCCGCAAGCGGCGCAACGCGTTCCGTCCAGAACCAGCGGAGTTTCCCGTCAGGCGAAATCCATATCTCAGGATCGAACGCGCGGACAGGCCCGTCGCCGTCCGGATCCGCAACGGCGACCTCTTTCCACGTGTCGCCGCCGTCAGCGCTCGTGGCCAGGACGGCATAGTTGTTTGAGTCTTCGCCGCCAGTAGGGCTTCCGTACCATGTCACCCAGATGCGTCCGTTCTTAGGCGACACCTCGACGGATGGGATGCCCTCGTGCAGGCGCGTCGTTCGCGCATGGAGCGCGTCGGGAGCGGAAACTTGCGTGCCGATTGTGCGCAGGGTCTCGCGATAGCGGTCCCACGTGCGCGGCTGCACTGGCTTGAGCGACTCCAGCGGACGGGCCAGGAGCGCGCGGCGCTCCGCGTTGCGATCGTCAAACAGCTTGACGTTGCGGTCTCCGGAGGCAATGGCGTCCGCTAGGCGCAACGCCATCTTCTCCATGCGCGGCGCATACCAGTGCCGCGCCAGTTCGTACTGGTGGCTGCGGCAGTAGCTGCAGGAGGCGTTGTCGAGGAGCGTCTTCGGGAAGTCGGGATTGCGCACTTTCTCCACCGCATCAAGGCGAAGATACGATTCCCAGAGCGAATAGTCGGTGTGCAGTTCCAAAAGATCGGCCATCTTGTCGCAGAGCGCGGCGAGGCTCTTCGCCCTCTCAGGGAGGGAATTGGCCTGTGCGTCCATACCGTCTCGCCACGCGGCGACGTCCCGGCTCAACTCGAACGTTCGCAACGTAATGACGCGGTCAAGCACCATGCGGGCGATGTCAATGGTGTCGCGCCGGAGAAAGTCATCCGCCCACGGAATGTCGGCAAGTTCCCCGAATACTGTCCTGGCGACTTCGACCGGTTGCTTCCACGCCGCCAGTGTCTTCTCGTCGCACGGCGGAAGGCTTTCGCCGCTTCCAGTGATCAGCCTCCCGTAGTTCGCGTCCCAGTCGCGCAGCATCGATGCTGGCAACGCCTTTTCCCAAATTGCCTTCATCTGCCCGGCAAGGGCGCCGTAGCGGCTTGCGCAGAATTCGTCCAGAACCTTTCCGTGCGGCACCGCCTCGTTGGCCCATGCGTTTGCAGTGAAGTACCTGAGGCACAACGTATCGGTATGGCTTGCCTCGGGCCAGAAGACGTAGCCGACGCAAGCCGGGTCGTTCTGGACTATCTTCTGCCGCTCCTCGATTAGCGGATAGTTCGCGCGCGTGTCAAGGGCCGATTCGTAGGCAAGGAAGATGGAATAGGTGTAGGGGAACTTCCCGACGACTCCCCACTTGGTGAAGTTGTTGTTGAGTCCTTGCATCTCCTTGCGCCAGTCGCGCGTGGCATCGCCCTCGTAGTCCCAGATGATGTCGCGTTTAGGGTCTAGCCGTCCAACGAGCGCACGCACTTCTTCGGGAAACCAAGTGAAGTAGAAGTCCCAGCCGGCGAGCAGAACCTTGGCGTCCGGATAGTCGCGGTGCGCGCGGGCTAGGAACTTGTCCAGGACTTCGACCTTGAGATTGAAGTTGTCCTGACGGTTAGTGTAGCAGCGGCGCTCGCCAAGGCCAATCGTGTGCAGAAGCCGTTGCGGAGCGCCTTTCCCGTACGCATCCACGGCAGTCTTCGTGAGCTTCCAGTATTCGTCCGCCCATTTATCTTCGCGAACGTCCCAGACAAGTCCGTTCCGCTCCGCATAGCCGCTTGTCGACTGCGGCAGGAACGGCGGATTCATCGTCTCCAGGAAATCCTCAGGCGTGCGCGAATACCAGTGCGTCATCGTGCCGAAGTCTTCCGGCGCCATCAGCCCCCGCTCGAACGCATACGCTTGGATGCGCCGACGCAGTTCGCCTCGGTATTGGAGGCTCCAGAATAGCGTGCGGTTGTCGTAGCCTTCCCCAGCACCGGGAAGGTCCTTGGACGGATCGGGATAGCCACAGATGTCCGGAAAGGTCCGTTGGAAAAGGTCATCTTGCCCGATGCGAAGCATGAACACGTTCAGCCGCCGCTTGAGCATCCAGTCGATTTCTTTCTTCCAGTCCTCGAATCCCCAGTGCTCGGCCTGAAAGCGCGTAAGGCCCCGATGCGCGAAGTAGCGGAGCCCCCGGTACTCAAAGTGCGCCTCCTCATGGATGTCCAGGCCAGAGAGGTTGATAGTCTCGCGTTTCGGCACGATGTCGCCATCCCAGAACCAATGGCACCCAGCCCGCTTTTCCAGAAGGTCGTACACGCCATAGAGAACGCTCCGCACGTTCGAGCCCGTGATTTTCACGCCTTTGCCGCAGGACACGATTGAATATGCGTCCTTGCCGGTCTTTGACATGGCGGGGTCAATGGCGAATGTCACGGCATCCTGCGGCGCGGCCTTGCCCGTCACCGCCAAGTAATACTTCTCAAACTCCGCCTGCGCCACCGCCGTTGGGGACTGTCCCCAAACCGCTGCCGTGGTCTCAGCCGGGGACTGTCCCCAAACTTGTGGGGACTGTCCCCAAATCGCAAAAAGCAAGCAAATTATTGAAATCTTCAACTTTGTCATTGATATGTTCCTTTTATGCGAGTTATATTGAGCTGGAGAACTAGTCAATTGCCTCTGTCATAGCGCTTCACGAGGTTTACGCGTGCGTGTGCCGACGACGGATTGGCACTCCGCACGCGCACGCCGACGAATCCCGATACTTCTGGAATCGGTTTTTCCAACGTGCCGACGCGTACCGTCTTGAAGTCCTTTACAACCTTCCACTCCTTGCCATTGCGGCAGATGAGTTTTTCGTTCGCTTCCAGATCCGTTATGAACGAGCATACTTTCGTCTCCGCGCCGCGCACACGGAACTCCAGCGCCGGTGTCTTCACCGGTCCTAGGATTTCTACCTCGAGTCGTGCCGTTTCGCCGGGCCTCGCCGCGATCCCGAACGGACGCGCCAATCCTTTCGCCGGACAATACACGATGGGATCGAGTGCCTCGTAGTCGAGGGTCTTTCGATCTGCAGCCGGCAAAGAGTCAAGCGGCTTCAGCGCGGAGAACGGGCGTCCGAGTGCGACAAGGGTCACTTCCGTCCGGGCCCCTGCGTCCGCTGCTTCGAACCGGCATTCGTTTGCTCCGGCAGCGAGTGCAACCGGTTCCGCACCCGCAGATTCCTCCATCGGCTCTCCAGCCTCCGAATAGCGCGTCCACACGTCCTTTTCCAGTTCCGCGTACTCCCCGGACTCCAAGGCGAATGGCACAGCATGGCGGATGCCGTTCACGACGACAGTTGCCGCGTCCACGCGTCCTTTCGCGGTCGACATAGCCCGGACGGGCGCGATTACGGCCTCTGCAACGCTGTTGATTGGAATCTCGTTCAGGAAGAATTCGATCTTCTCTATACGCTCCGGGGTCACAAGGTCTCTGTAGGTCATGTACAGTATGCTGTGCCCGGTGCGTTGCCCCGGCCAGGCGAGCGAAGCATGACGCGCGGCGTCGCGTTCGCGCAACAGCACGTTCACACGCCGCCAGCCTGTGAAGTCCAGTGTCACGAAGTGATCGGACTGCCCGGCGTTATGTATGCGCGGCGACGTGATTCGGAAGTCGAGCACGGCACCCGAACCGTCGCCCTTAACCCAGAAACCGAACGCCTTCCCCATGTCCTGCCGTCCGCCAGTAACGTTGCGGTAGGGATGGCCGTAGGCGAGCCCAGCGCCGCCCCATGCGCCGCGCCGTGCATCACCATGGTTCTCCGCCCGTAAAACGAGCACGTCGCCCATTTCCGTGTCGTGCGCCGTCGTTACCGCAACCGACACCTTCTCCGCCGCAGACGTCTTGAGGTTGGCCGCATCGAGCGGTCCGATAAGCGTTTCGCCCTCATCGCCCGCTTTGTACAGCGCCTCGACTCGCAGTGCGCTTTTTCCGGCTTGGGGTGCATCAAACGACCAGAGGCGGAAGTCTGCCGTCGCCCGGTGCGTTGCAACGGCGGCGGGTGTCAGCGTCCAGATTCCGTCCGCGCCCTGTGCGAGCCTGAACTCCGCGCCCGGCTGACGCATCCGCTCCATCGCCTCGGCAGTGAACGCCCGGGCGAGGCGGAAACGTTCGTAGCGTCCGATTATCGTGGTCTGCCGCTCCACCGAGAACGCAAGCGGCCCCTTGGACACGTTCACCCCGGTCAGCGACATCGCGAAGTCCTCGCCAGCGTTCCGAGAGGCGAAGTATTCCGACTCGTCCGTGAAGCTTCCGCGCACCGAACCGTCAGCTTTCATCACCGACCACCAGCCGACCTGAGGCGCAAGCATTTCTGCCTTGACGACCTGGTCGCGGCAGTACGCGAGGTGGCGGTCGTGGAAGCTCTTGAGCGCCCAGCGCGGATGATCCCAGGCGCCGAGACGCGAATGGAACCACCAGCTGTGCGCGCCGCCGACGCTTGCCTCCACCTGCAGCGGACGTTCTGACTGGTCGATTGCGGCGGCGAACTTCCGCCGCGTCAGATCCACGTTGTAGCGACTCATCGGCTCCGCGCCATCGTGGTATACGAAGTCGAAGCCGAGCTGCCGGTAGCGCGCGGCGAGGTGCGCGGCCATAGTGTCCATGAACGGCGACGACGGCTCCGGGAAGAACGAGTAGAAGTGCTGGAAGAGATACTCCACGCGCGTACCGGCGGGAATGTTGCTGCCCCTTGTCGTGCCATAGGCCCCGCGCTTCACGCCCGTGAACGCATACGGCGCGGCGTCGCCGCGAATCCCGGCGTAAGTGAAAAGTTCCCCTCCGACGCGCAGGATGTTGCCGTTCGAGAGGAATGAAGTCACGAGATGGTGGCGCGGACCCGGCGCCTCGTTCACGACCATCTCCGTGTCGCCGTCAGAGAACGGCCTGGCGAGCGTGTAGGCGTGGGTTACGAGCAGGTCAGCATGGCAGACGGGGCGCGTCCAGGCGTCTTGGAAGTCGATACCCGCAGTCAGCGTGTGCATCCCGGCCTTGAGACCGGCCGCATGGAGCATGGCAATCGTCTCGCATATGTCGTCATCGCCGCGCGGGAACTTCTTAGGCTCGGCGTCGTAGTGTCCGAGCGTCTTCCACCAGTCGTAGAAGCTGACCGTCCGGAAGCCGCCGCGTTCGGCGAGAGCGATCCAGTCCTCGGCGGACTCCCGCGATACGCTGCCGATGATGTATGACTCGCGGTTCTCCGGAGCCTCCAGGCTCCATGCGCCGCCGCAGGGCGACGACAGGATTCCGGCATCGCGCGTCAGTTCCTTCATCCGTAAGAGGACTTGCCGACGTGGCGCGGCGACTAGCGCGGCGCGCGACGGCAGGGCCGGCGGATGCGCCGCGACCTCCGCCACGGCCTCCAGCACTGTGTTGCCGCGGTTGCGCATGTCCGCCGCGAGCTCGTAGGTGCGCAGCACGACGGCCGATTCGTCGTCGCTCATGGCGTTCATCATCGAGCCGTTGTACGTCCGGCAGACGGGATAGACGATAAGGAACTTGAACTCTTTTGCGTCCGGCACGGTCAGGCGTTCCGCAGTGAAGACGAGTCCCCAATGCGTGGCGCGGACGGACATCACCGCCTCGCCGTCCATGCCGTCGAAGGAGAGGTGTAACCGTCCGTCGTCGTCGCGGCTTACAGAAGAGACCTTCGTCTCCCGGCCGTCCTGGGCCACGACAGAGGCGAACTTTCCCTTCCAGCGCAGGAGTTCGCGCCCTGTCTCCTTTTCCTTCAGGGATACAAGGCAACCGTTGGTTGCGAGCGAAAGGTCGAAGTCGTCCGTAGACCACGTCGCCGCGATTGGCGTGTCCGTACCTGTGTTTCCGGTAAGCCTGGCAATGGCATCTCGGCAGTTCAGCATCTTCTCGATGATGTCTTGCGGAATGTAGAAGTAGTGGTTGGAGCATTCGTATCCTATGCGGCTGTCGGCGCGCACTAGGTCGAGATGCTTCCGTGCCGTTTCAAGTTCGCGGCGGGCGCAGGCGATCATCTCGGCCTTGTTGCCTTTTTCGCGCGCCATCACGAACATCCCCTGGTCGACAACGGCGCAGAAATGGTTTTCGATCGCGCGGAAGAGTCCAAGCTCGCGTTCTGCTGCCGTCCGCCGCTCGCCGGTCAGTGACGCGACGAGGCCCTCGAACGCCGCATTTCCCTTCTTGAACCCATCGCGTACCTTCGCCATCTGCGTTAGCCAAACGTCTTCGGGGAAAATCGCCCGCCACCGTTTCAGGTCGTCGAAAGGATAGCCCACCATCGAGGCCGTCCAGCCGGACGGCTCCGCATAAAGGTGGTTGGCAGGTCCGAGCGTGTGGTTTCCGCAGTAGACGGACGATATGTTGAACGGGTATTCCCGGAAGCCGTCGGAATAGGCGGTCCACGCGGCCCGTGCCGCTGCGACTCCTGTACGTCCGTAGAGCCGTTCCGCGAGGCGGTCGAGCACTGCGCCGGGCTCCTCGCCTCGGCGGCAGTCTGTGTAGACGGCAAGGTTTGGCGTCGGCGCGGAGCCTAGCGACCAGGAGAGCATCACGCCGTCAACGCCGTTATCGATCAGGTTGTGCGCGTGTTCGGAGACGATATCCATGACCGGCAGATATGGCACGGCGCTCATTTCCCAGGTGAGCGCGGCCTGCACCTTCGCTGCCGTCTTCATCCCGTGTGCGCTCGCCGCCGCCCAGATAGCCTTCGCACGGTCGCTCGGTCCCGGCGTCGAAAGGGAGTACTCGTTGATTTCGGACGTGACGCCGCCGCGCACGAAAGGCATGCCTATCTCGCTTACGGACATGATTCGGCACGACCCGGCCGGCAGCTGTGCGACGATGGACGTGCGCTCGTCCTTCGGCCACGCCCAGTCCCATGCGATGACCTCTGCATTCGGATCGCCAGCCTTCACGCCCTCCCAGATGGTGCGGTTCACCTCGGCCACGATGTCTCCGACCCTTCGATCCTTGCAGCGCGGGCATGTCTCGCGTTTCCACCGCGAGGCGCAGTTGGTGAGGTTCTCACTCATCGTGATCGTGAATACGCCGCCCAGGCCCGGTACCTGCGAAAATACCTGCCGCAGCGAGTCGCGCAGCCAGCGGCGCGTTTCTGGATGCGACGTGCAGCGTGCGTAGCCGCTTCCGCCCGACTGTCGCCTGGCGCCACGCATCTCCAGACGGCCAGGTTTCTCGAAAAAGGCGTCGTCCTGCGCGCGCGGCTCGTTCACGTAGAGATACACCTTGATGCCGTGGCGCGCCGCCCGTGCGACGAGCGTGCGCAGGTTGGCGATGCGCCTCTCCGAGCCGTCGCCAAACTCTGGGTAGAGCGGATCCTTGGCGAGCGTCGACAGCACGGTATGCAGCCAGACGGCGTTCACGCCGCTGTCGGCGAGACGCGCGAGAAGCCCATCCGGATACGAACCGACCGCATCGTCGCCGAGAGGATCGCCGTAGTCCGCAAAGTACGAGAAGATGAGCCGCAGGTCGAACGAGGACTGCGCGGCGGGCGGGTGTGCGTCGTGCGACGGCATGGCCGACAGCTCTTCGATGAAACGGAAGCGCGGTTCCTCCGGCGCCATCGGCACGACTCCCTCTTCCTTCAGCGTTTTTGCGATCCAGCGGCGCTGCGCACGGCCTTTCGCCGCCGTCTCCTCTGTGCAGACGACCGGTGCGCAGAGCGGCTTTGTGTTGCCGAGCTTGCTGAACAGGAAGTCGTCCTCGACGAGGGAGTAGGCGAGTTCCTTGCGCGTCATGTCCGTCATCGTCAGCAGCTGGTCGTACGGAAGGAGATGCCAATTGCGCTTGACGACCGTGATGTAGCCTTTGCGTCGCCAGAGGGGCGAAACTGGCGGCTGGGGTACGGGAAGCGACATCTCACGGGCTATCGCCTCCAGCGCGGACGGTTCCGCTCCGACGGCCTTTGCCATGCGCGCGACGGACACCACCGGCCAGTTGCGCCAGACGAACGCGCTCAGGGCGTCTGGAAAGGGTGCGCACGAGGCCGCCACATGCGTTCCGTCTTCACCTGGCAAGCGCAGCTCCTCCGCTCCGCTGACGAGGCCAGCCGCCAAGGCAAGACTCATCGCAAGGCGAAGAGTTAATCCTCGTTCGTCACTTCTCAATTTACAAGTCCAATCGTTATTATCTATGCCGAAGTATATCAAAACCGTCTGACCTGCACAATGTAGGCTTCGCGGTCATGTTCCTTTGCGCTGAACATTCGGTTTTGCGTAGCGGTGTTCACCTCGAATACGGCGAGGTCGCCTGCTGCTATGCGATACTTGAATTTGCCTTCCACGATTGGCACTGGCTTCTCCGCCAGCAGTTCCTTTGCTGTTGTGATGCTGTCTTTCGCGCATGACACCGTAATGTCGGCATCGAACGAATGGTCAATGGTATGCGGTGCGTCGGTGAACTTTGTGATACCCTTGTTGTTGAACACCCACAGCCACCATCCGCCCTCCGTGCGGTTTGCGCCGTACAGGCAGTCGCCTTCGACCTTGAATGGGAAATAGTCCTTCTGAAGGTTTTCAAGAATCGACTCGATCTTGGGGAAACTCACTTTCCCCGCTTTCATTTGCCGTGTTACCACGGAAGACATGGAACACACGGAATTGCTGTTTCCTCCATTATGTCTTTCCGTGTCTTTGGTGTAATCTGTGGTTAAAACAGACCGATCTTGGAGAATGTCATCCGACAACATAATTACCCGTCCGCCGCTCTTCTCGTATTCGGCGAGACATTGGGCGACCTTGGGATCGGCGAACTCGCCGGCTATGATCAAGGCCTTGTAGCTCTTCATCACGTCAAGTGCCGTCTCTGCCGACTGGCTTGGCGCGTCGGGACAAATCACGTCGTACATCTGGGCGAAGCGCGAGTTGTGAAGATTCGTCTCGACGCCAGCCTTCATCGCCTTTGCCCGCTCGAAGCCTGGGACGAGCGAGAATAACACAGCATCTGACATCAAGTCGCTCCGCGTGTAGCCATAACCTTTTTCCGCCCACGGCCAGCCTCCGAAGGCCGTATAACCGCGCGAAAGGGGAATGCAGATGGCGATAGGAGTATAGGGCGTGCCGCGTCCTGGATTCCTCACGGTGAAATCGTGGTAGGCCGCGTAGTCGCGTCCGCGACAGGTAAGCACGGTCTTGCCCGCGGCATCGTCCCAGGTGAGGAAGTAGGCGGACCATTCCTCGGGCTGCGTGATGTTCGCGCCGTTCAGGTATGAGAAGTAGTAGAGACGGCGCATCAGGTTGCCGGAGACGCCGTATTCCGGACGGTTGATTGCTCCGGACCCATTCTTGGCGGATGGGCCTATGGGATATCTGCAGGCGGCGTCATTGTGCCATTCACCGTTCGTGCGAAAGCCGTTCATGTAGGCGGCCCAGTACCATTCCCACGGACGGTCGAACTGACGCGCTGCGCCGCGGACGAACATCGGGGCGAGGTTCCAGCGGTATTCGGAGTCGCTGGTCGGGCTGCCGGACGAGTTGGTCGTTTCGACGACAAGCATGTCCGCGCCGCAGTCGCCGCCGAAGTGCTGGCTGAACACGTGAGAGGCGTGTACTGCCATCTTGTCGCCGTAAGCCGCCTTGTGGCGGTCGGCATAGTGCCGTCGCATCACGTCCATCCGCTCCTCGCGCGTCTTCGGGGGGCTCTTTCCGATCAGCGCTTCGACCTCCGCCCGGCGCGCCGTGTTTGTCATGCTTGCCATGCGGCGGTAGGCAAGCATCAGGTCGTTGTCCCATTCGAGGATCGTGCCGCTGTAGAGGGCGTTAGGATGCCGCGTCCGCCAGTCGGCGAAGTCGGCGTAGTCGAGGTCGCATTCCGCGCCCCATGTCCAGAACTGACGCTTGGCCGTTGCCGCGAAAAGGAACGGACGGTCAGGAAGGGGGTTTGAGGTGATGATCTCGCGATCACGTTCGGTGGCCGTGAAGTTATCTGCAAAACGCCGCCACGTGCCGCTTGCGCCATCAATTGGCGGCGGATCGTTGCGTGCCCAGTAGACGGGAACCGCGTCGCGGAACGCGGGCAGCTTGAAGATGTCGGGGTTGTCGAACCGCACCTCAAAGGCGCTGTTGTCGTATTTGGCGTCTGGCAGCCAGTCGCGGTACCTGTAAAGGGCAGGCCAGTAGTCGCGGCCCATGATGCGCTTCGGGACGTGCCGCGGCGGCACGTCCGAATCTCTGATTTCAACAGTCTCCACGATGGCGGTGAACACATCCTCTGGCCTGCGGTTCCTCACCCATGCGTTTTGTGTCGTAACGCGGAGGAATCTGTTCCCGCCCGGGACGGCGCCGACGAAGTCAAAGCCCTGTCCGAAATCTGAGCCCTTGCCAGCCTCGAACGTCAGGGTCCGCACGACGTGCATGTTCTTGTCATAGACGATGCAGTTGGGGATGTTACGTCCGGGCACGTAGTAGCAGAAGTAGAGGAGTTTTCCGTCCGTCGTCGCGTTCTGAATCCCATAGCATGTCTTCGTGCCGTGGTTCAGCACATAGCGCTCGACGATTTCAAGCGTGTTCGGATCGACCTTGAACAGATTGTTGTCGAAGTGAGGAGTCTTCGTTTCCGGCGCCTCTCCCGGCTTGTGCGGGATGGTCGGCTTGTGCGCTCCGCCGCCGACGTAGAGGTAGCCGTCGAGCCACGTGATGCCGTCAAGGCCGCACTTCTCAAGCATCTTCTCCTTCAGGAGATTCAGGTCGGTGTCATAAACCCTTATGATGCCATGCCCGCGATACTCGCCGTAGTAGTGGATGCTCGAAGCGTATATCCGCCCGTCGTGAAAGCAGACGTCGCCGGTGTGCTTTGGCGTCTTTATCTTGCGCACCAGCTTGCCTTGGCGGTCGACTTTGTATATCCAGCTCTGTTGGGTGAGGTAGATGAATTCTCCGTCGGTGCACATCCCCTGGATGTGTCCGTCATTGTCATCAAAAAAGCCGTATATCTCGATGCGTCGGTCAGTGGGAATTCCATGAACCGCGGCGGAGGCGAAGGCGGCGCGGACGGTCTCGGCCGGAAGCGATGTCTCGAAATACTTCACGCCGGAGGCATCGAGGAACTCCGTGCCGTCCAGCGGCTCGGCGAAGACGAGGCGTGCGCGGTCGTGAACATGCCAGTAGGCGACGACGCGTCGTCCGTTGCGCTCGAAAATGAAGGCCCGCACGTCCGTCCACTTGCCGCCGGCCACGTCAAGCTGATTCCATTCTACCAGTTCATATTGGCCCTTATCATTCAGGTAGAGGTGGAACTCGCGCTTCGGATCCTTCAGCATTTCCTTCTGCTCCGGCGTGAGCCACTTCCGCGCACGCACGTCCTCCCAGCGTCGTACGGTCTCGAAGAGATCGTCCATGCGTCCGTTCGCATGGATGCGGTGAAGGTTCATCTGCATCGTCGCCGGACAGTCGAACGCTGCCGCCTTGGACGTGCCGTATTCCCACATGTCAGGTTGCGTGCCTACGCTTTTCGGACCCTTGGCGCGGATTCCCCACCACCCGAAATCGACACGAGTAAAATCCTTCGCCAGACGCTGCGCCGCCTTGTACGGATATTCGATGATTTTCTCCTTGAACACCTCCGGTGGGAACACGTCAAAGGCGTTCGCTCCGCTCTGGAGATGCCAGCCGAAGTGCGTCTTCGCGCAGCCTTCTGTGAAAAGCGGCATCTTCCCGCAATGTTTGGCAACCTTCCACTGCGAAAGGGAGATGTTCACGTTGCAGGGCACGTTCACGTCCTCGGAGCCGTCGAAGTAGAGGAACTCCATGCCGCAGTCGTAGACCTTCGCGATCTTCTCGGCGATCTCGTCCTGAAGGGACGTGTTCTGGTCGATGCAGCAGCTTGTAGCCGTGCATTCGCACACGTCAAGGATGCCGCCGCCGTCGCCGCGCCCGTGCGACTTGACGGTCGTGCCTAAGTAGCCGCGTTCCACGCCGGTGAACCTGTAAGGAGGCGTTGTGGTGTAGCTTTCGTAATGCATCAGCTCCGTGCCGAACTTGAGTACGCGGCACTTCGGGTGCATCGGCGCATCGACCGGGTTCTGCGCCACATATACGTCGCAAGTTGCGCCATCGCCAGGCAAGGGCCGTTCCAGTGCAAAATACCGCTTCACGTTGAGTCGCGGATCGGCTTCCGGCGTCACGTAGCGGCTTTTGAAGCCGATGAAGGTTTGGAGCGTGTGGAAGCCGGGCGTGACGCCGGCGGCCTTGATCTTCGCCAGAACGACCTTGAGGTCGTCGTAGCCGTTTGGGAAACGTTCGGGATTGAGATCGTAGTCACCGTAGTTCGTGTAGGCGTGTCCGTTCAGGAACATGCCGGAATAGTAGAGGAGCGCCATGCGGAAGCCGCCCTTCTTCATGTTGGCGACATGCTCGTCGACGTTGTGTACGGAGATGTCGCTCGTCCAGTAGATGGAGGCGTTGAGAAGGGGATTGCGGCGGCTTGCGACACCGCGCGGCAGGTCATAGTCGTTCTCCATCGCCTCGATCTGCGCGAGGAGCTCATCCTTGCTGGCTCCGGCGGCGATTGCCGCAACGCCGTTCGTGATGCCGTGGCCGATGCCGGAGAGCGCGTCCGCACGCAGCAGCCGCCAGTCGCCGCGCTTCTCGTGATCCACGTCCATGTAGGGCGTCGCACCGACCACTGCCACCGCCGCACGGTCGTCCCACTCCACGTTCAGCCAGTCGCCGAAGTTCTTGCGCTCGATGACCGGCAGCTGGAGGAGCCTGAACTCCTCGACTGGCGGCACGTCCATCTGCCACGGCTCCAGTCCTCCGTACTGCTTCTCCTGCACGGTGTTGGAGATCAGCCGCACGAGCTCGAACGCGGCGTAGCCTGCCCGCTCCCGGACGCGTACCTCCACCTCGTAGGGCGCGGTGTCGAACCCGATGCGCAAGATGTCGCCGTCGCGCCTGATGCGGTTGGCGGGGTACATCGTGCGCTTGGCCATCTGCACCAGGCGCGTCTCGTTGTTGAACGGACGCTTCTGGACGGATGCGAACACTGGCAGCCCCGCCTTGGACGCCAGGCATTCCTCGCCTGTCGCCTTGATGACAAGCGACTGCGCCGTCGCATCTGGATTGATGACGAGCCTGAACGCATCGGTCTCGACGACGACAGGCGTCTTGCCGTCGAAGGCTGAAGGCAGCAGCTCCACATTGTCCTTTGCAGCGGCGCCACCGCCGTCGGCAATCGCCGCTAGCGCGCCAAGCGCAGCCATCATTACCGCCAGTTTCTTCACAGGAATCCGACTCCTTCCGATTGCATCGTGTTTTTCATAAGTGCATGTCCATTCTTATGGTTATATGATACCAAATATCACCCGCCTCTCATACTGTAAATTTTGCAAATGCAAATAAAATCATTGCACGGTGACGCCTAAAAGAGTAGATGTGCTCGTTGCGCCCGTAAATCGTCTGAAAAATGGTACAATATGCGCATGACAAGAAATGCGAGCTTTTCGGGACATTCGGGACGGCCAGGACAAACGGGACCCGCTTTCGCCAAGGCTTCGGCGGGCAAGTCTCGGAAGTCCCGATTGTCTTGGAAGTCCCGTTAGTCGCTATAGTCTCGTTTCTTGAATGATATTCTCTTTGCGCGATGATGCGGCGAAGTGTGTTATAATCTCCGTAGACAACAACTAGAAGAAAGGGTTGGCAATGATGATCGAAAGAAGGGCATGCATGAGTTTTGTTTCGGCCTGTGTCGTCGCGTCGTTCGCGGCGGGTGCAATGGCTGCTACGGACCCTTTAGCGGGAGATCCGGAGGGCGAGCGCATAGCTCTCTGGCCGGAGGGCAAGGTGCCGTCCCTTGAGGAGAATCAGTACAACGAGCCGTTCATCGAGTGGTTCGTGCCTTCCAACAAGACCACCGACGCCGTGATGATCGTGACGTGCGGCGGAGGATACGGCATCTGCAACTGGGTGCCGAATGGGTCGATGGGAGGGGGATTCCGCGACTGGCTGCTTGAGAAGGGGATGACGGTCGTGCGCCTGCACCACAGGACGCCGCGCCCGAAGAAGGTCGCGAAGCACGTCACGGCATGGCAGGATGCGCAAAGGGCCGTCCGGCTCGTGCGCCACGGCGCGGCGGCGCACGGTGTCAGCCCGGACAAGATCGGCTTCTTCGGCTATTCCGCCGCCGGACACCTTGCGCTTCTGATGGCGCTTTCCTCGCAGACCGGCACCTACGAGCCTATCGATGAAATCGACTCTCTGCCCTGCAATATCGCCTTTGCGGCGCCTGCGTATCCGGCGTATGTGCTGTCCGACGGCGTGAACAGCGCGAACACCCATGGCGGCGACCTCGCCGAGGATGTCATACTCCCCGAGTTCAAGTTTGACTCTGCGACATGTCCCGTGTTCTTCATGCACGGCGATGCCGATGTAATCTCGCCCATGGGGAGCGTAAAGGTCTATTCACGGCTGCACGCGATGCACGTTCCGTGCGACCTTCACGTGTTCGCGAAGCGCGACCATGACTTCAAGTCCAAAGGCGCGATTATGGGAAAATTCCTCGCGTGGCGTCCGCTCCTCTGGGACTGGCTCGTGCAGATGGGCTTTTGCGGAGATGTCAAAATGTCGCCGACAGCGCCGTCCCGCACGGTTGATGTCGTCGGCCCTGGCGGGCGTGCAGTCATCGATCTTCAAGGCGGACGCATTCTCTCGTGGAAGACTCCTGCCGGAGAGGAACTGCTCTTCATGCCCCGGCGGACCGAATCTGCCGACGGCGACTGGTCTCATGGCGGGATATCGGTTTGCTGGCCGTGGTTCGGCAAGAAGGGGGACAAGGCCAGCTCAATCCACGGCTTAGCCCGCAACCGCAGACTTGCCGTGCGGCATCGCGATCCCAATGAGGCCGGAGGGTCGTCCGTCACGTTGGGGCTCTCGCTTGCCGCCGGCGAGGATCCGGATTTCCCGTATGCCGCCGACCTTGAGCTGACCTTGCGCATGACAAGCCGCCTTGAAATGACGATGCGCACGAAGAACACGGGGGACCGTCCGTTTTCGTTTTCCGAGGGCATCCAGCCGTACTTTGCGGTAAGTCGCTATGGCGCGGTGACGCTGCGCGGAGTGAAGGAGAACGACTTTGCGGCGGTCGGCGGCATGGACGCCGCGTTCCCCCGTCGCAGCGACGCTTTCGCCCTTGTCGATGCGGGGGCGGGGCGTGAACTGCGCATGCACGCCAGCGGCAACACCGGCGTCGTCGTGTGGTCGCCGGGGAATGTCGAGCCGCACAACCGCAACCTTGACGCCGGCGACACCGAGCGTTTCATCGGCCTGGGGCCGAGCTGCCGGACGAAGGAAGGCGCGCTTGAGCTAGCCCCAGGCCAGTCGCACGAACTTGTCTTCAGCGTCGAGGTCGATCGTTACAGGGACTGCGCGAAGTAAGCGTCCATCTTCGGCGACATCGGCTTGCAGCCGGTGTCGGTGATGATGTAGCCCGTCTCGATGCGCGCGCCGTTGAACTTCGGGTGCCCGAAGAAGCTCACGTCGACCATCACCGTCATGCCGGGGGCGAGGACGTCCTCGGAGTTCGGCCCGTAGAACGGAAGTTCCGCCTCCATGAGTCCGATCGTGTGCGCGAACGGGCAGACGAGGTACTTGAAGAGGTCGTGCTTCTTGTAGTATTCGCGTCCCGGCACGTCGATCTCCTTGCCGCTCACTCCCGGCTTCAGCATGGCCTTCGTAAGGTGCATCACTTCGCGGAGATGCTTCATGCACTCCTTCTGGTCGGCGGTGTACTCGCCGCTCACGGGAAGCGTGTCGCCGAACGTTCCGGCGTAGCCGTTGAAGCGCGGCGCGATGCCTATCATGACCAGTTCGCCCGGCTGCATCTGGCGGTTCGTAGCCGTCGGGACGACGGCGTTGGCGCGCTCGCCGGAGCCGACGATCGTGGAGTACGCGAAGTTCGTCGCGCCATTCGCGCGGCACACCGCTTCTCCGGCGGCGGCGACCTCATACTCGAACGCTCCTGGAACGATCTTCGCCTTCATCGCATCGTATGCGAGGTCGCAGAGCCCGACGGCCTTCAGCATGTTCTCGCGCTCCCAGTCGCTCTTGTAGGCGCGCATGGCTTCGTAGTCGCCCGTGATGTCCACGAGCTCCACGCCCGCAAAGCCGGCCTGGAAATCGAGGTAGACCTGGTGCGGAATCGTGTTCGTGCCGACGACGCCGATGCGCTTCAAGGGCAGCCCCATCTCCGACATCTCCTTGTAGAGGTCGGCAAAGCCGATGATGTGCGCGTTGGGGTACTCCTCCTCAGGCACCATGAACACCGGGAAGCAGCGAATCTTCGTAACGGCCGAAGACTGCAACGCGAACGGCTCCGACTCCGGTCCGCCGAGAAGCCACGGCTCGCCTTTGCGCGGCACGAACACCGAGCCTTTCTCGAACTGCCCGCACCAGCCGGTGAGGTACCATCCGTTTGCGACGTTCAGCTCGTCGAAATAGACGAGCGCGGCGTCAAGGTTCTTCTTTTCAAGGATTGCCTGAACGGCGGCAATGCGCTTGTTGGACTCTTCTTTGTTGTAGTAGGACATGGTTGTTGGGGGTTAGGGATTAGGGGTTGGGGGTTTATCCTCCGTAGCTTCAGCGAAGGAGGATTGGGGGTTGTGGTTGGTTTTACGTAGTAGTAGTCGCCTTCAAGATGCTTGAAAGGCAAAGTCGAGAAGTCGTTGGTTGCAGTGCCGGGGGTCATGCAGAAGACTTGCGAGGCGGCGAGCGATGCCGCGCCGGGCCAGAGGTAGCCCTGCTTCACTACCACCACGTCATAGTCCGCCGGATTCAGCCCCATCGCCACGAAGTGTTCCTTCATCGTGAAGGAGGTGCGGACGGTCGAATAGACGATGTCAACGTTGCCTTCCCGCACGACAATGCCTTCTCCGGCATCTTCGCCGACAAAGCCGAGAATCCTGCCGCGCCCCACGGCGCTACCGGCGTATTTCGCCACGGCGTCCTGGTCGTACAGCGAAGTGAAAAGCGTCTTAAGTCCCGTTCCGCGAAAGACGTTTACGAGGCAGTCGCTTTCGCCTGCCGCGCCTGCCGTGGTATTGTCGCCGGAGTCGCTCACGAAGACGGGCTTTGCCATCGTGCGGACGGCTTCCGCCACGTCTTCCGGCGCGACCGCAGGCACGCCGAAGGTGAGGTCGGTCTTATGCGCGTCAAAGTAGTCCGCGACGGCCTTGGCCTTGGCGTGGATCTCGTCGTGGCCGGACGCCGAATAGACGACGATCGACGCCGACATGAACGGTGCATCTACCCACGGTTGGCCGTTGAAGACGGACGCCGTCACGACGCGCGGGTCGGCGTCCAGCTCGCGGATCATCCGCAGCACCGAGACGTACGGCTCGATTGACGTCTGCGCGGCGTCGGCGAACTGCACGCGGATGCGGAAGAAGTGGGGACGGATGGGTTCCGGGTTGAGGGTTTCGGGTTCCGGGTTGAGAATCCGCATCAGCGCTTCGGCGGCGCGGCGCTCGGTGTCGTCGTAGTCGGTGTGCGGAGCGGTGCGGTAGCCGGCGATACCCTGCACGAGCGGCACGAGCCCGTCCGACAGGTTGCCGTGGAAGTCGAGCGCGAGCGTGATGGGAATCGCATCGCCGACGGTCTTGCGAAGTTCCTTCACCGTCCACTCCTCGCCGCTTCCAAGTCCCTCCACGTACATCGCGCCGTGCAGATAGAGGTACACGCCGTCGGCGTCTGGATGCTTTGCGGCTTCGGCGCGGAAGTCGGCCAGCACCTCGTCGAAACACTCTCGCGTCACCATGCCGGACGGCAGGCTTACGGCATAGACGAGCGGCACGACTTCAAACCCTGCTTCCTCAAAGAGATGGGACGCGAAAAGCTTCTGCTTCGCCTCTTCGCCGTGCAGGATGTAGAAGTTTTCCTTCCCCGCCTTTGCGGCAGAGAACGTGTTCGATTCGCACTGAAACGCTCCTACAAGTATTTTCATCGCCTGTTCAACATTGTCGCGGGCTGTACATCGATCAATAAACGAGTATCACTACGCCCTTTATCGATGGATGTAGATATCCGTCAGCATCCTGCTCCACGCGCCAGAGTTTTGTCGCGTCCGTAGCGTCCTTCCAGCGGAAGTATTTGCAATGCTCTGCCGCAAGACCGTTGCCGTTCGTGCCAATTCTAACGAGATTCCCTTCCATCGGCGCGTCAATGACAATTGATTTCTCTGCCAGACCCGCACCCGGCGTGAATGACGCGAACGACAGAGAACCACCCGCCCCAACCGTGAGCGTTGCATTGGTGGTCGCCGTGAGGTTTCCGAGGGCGTTGGACTTTCCTGCATCTATCGCGAAATTACCGCCCAACAGTTGCACCTCGTTCGTCATGATACTGTTTCCTGCCAATAGCAGAGTTCCGTTGTAAATCCTCGACTCCATGCGCACGCCCTTCGAATTCTCGGAAATCTTAAGTGTGCCCGCTCCATATTTTTCGAACCAGAACCACGGAACGTTCGTACCGCCCGTGTCACAAGTAATGCGACTCATGAAGCAATCGACTCCATCCGCCACATCCCCGACATCTAATCTGAACGGGACGGCGGAACTCTTGCTGGAGGCCCCATAAACGTTAACACCATACGTACTTGTCAGATACGAAGGCTCGGTGCCTATCACCCGCCAGTACTGCCCGGACGATTCATTGTAAACCGAGCGCGGCGATGATGTGCCGTTCATGGTTGCATTTGAAAGAACCAGGTAGTTGAGGTAGAACACTCCGTTGCGGACGTTGAATGTACCGCCATCGAGCATAATCTGCTGCTTGGGCCTGATTTGCCAGGTCTTGTCTATAGTCTTCAGCGTTCCACCGCGATGCACGAACAGCGACTGCTTCCAGGCATAACTTGTGCTTACCGTGTTGCCATAGAGGGTGAGGATGGCGTTGGTGTTGATATGCACTTCGCCACCAGATGGAAACTTCGTGTCTGCAGTCCGCATGACCGTGTGGATAGCGTTGTCTTTTCCCTCGATGGTGAATTTTCCGCCGACAAGGCCCGACATATCACAGTCAAGCGTCGTAGTCGCGTCGGACGACGCCGTCTCGATTCTGAGGTCTCCATCGCCGGAAATTGCACTTCCAAGCGAAACGGCATCGGTGGCCGTCGCCACAAACACCGCCTCAAGCCCCGCGCCAATCGTGGTTTCTGAGCCAAGCGTTGCGCCACCATTGAAACGAACAGACACCGGGCCGTTGGGAACGGTTGTGCGGCGTATGATTATCTTCCGGAAGCCAAGGTTCTCCGTCGAACCCAGACCCGTGCCGTAAGAATCTGTGATGTTATACCGCCCGCGTTCGGTATGATGGGCTTTCCCGCTCCACGCATTATACATGTTGAGCGTCGCCCATCCAGCCTCTTCATCGGGGTAAAGGCCGAAACGTGGCGAGCGGATGGCGTTGAGGCAACGAGCGTACAGATTGTTCTCGCCGGACGTTTTAGGGCCGAGCTGAACGCGGGCAGTGAACGCATAAGCGGCCGATACCTTGTTGAACTGAAAGATTCCGGATCCTGTATAGGTAATCAGATTCCAATGCCCCTGTTGGCCGAAAACGTTATTGTCGTCTGTAGGGCCTGTCGAGACAAGCCTGAAAAACTCGATTCTTCCTTCATCGCGATCGGTGCTGGATAGGCCGGTAAAGCACGGACTCTCCGTAAGAGTGCCGTTCAAGGCCGTGTCGGACGACCAGGCAAGGTATGCGTCGTCACCACGGTTTATGGCGAGCGCACCATTCGCCGTCGCCGGTCCGGTGAACACGAGCGAACCCGGGGCATTCACTGTAATCGTTGCGCCGGCTGCGAATGTCGGAGCGCCGCCGGTTAGGGTAATCGAGCCGCCGTCCGTCGGCGTCGCCGAAATCGACGTGATGTTGTTGTCGCCGTCGAAGGCGATTGTCACGCCCGCGCCGGGGTTGGTGTTGCCTGGTGTGTAGGGGTAGGACACATCGGCCGCCGAAGCGCCAAGCGCCATCAGCGAGGTCGCGATCAGTATGCTTTTGATGTTCATGAGTTTTACCGGTTGTGATTAGTGGATAGTGGTTAGCGTGTAGCGGGTGGTTAGCAGGAGTAGCCCTGGACAGGATAGTAGGCTATGTCCTTACGGCGGTCGAGCCGCCCGTACACGGCCACGATCGGAATGTCCGATTCGAGAATCGTTGCGGTCTGGCCGGGCCCGAGCTGGAACTTCTCGTCGCCGAGCGGCATGTCCATGCGGAAGCAGTTCACGCGGCGCGGCGGCACGTGCAACGTGATGCCTTCCTTGGGGTCCTTGTCGTCGAATAGGATTGTCACCTTGATGGTGGCCTCTCTCTCGCCGTTGTTCACGACCATAAGGGCCTCGTGCCCGAAAGGCTCGGTGTCTCCTGGTGGCGGCAGGTCGCCGTCCGAAAAGACCCATGTTTTCTTTCCTATCTCCATAGTTTCACCCTCCGTGTCTGGCTTGTCCGCGATACACAGGCAGTATATCAAACCGCGTCGTCGTTGCAAAATGTAAACTTTGCAACATAGGTTGTAATTATTGCAAGGCAAGCCGATCCTGTGATATACTAACCGGCATGAAGCCGGTTTCAGAGACAAAGATCGGGGTTCTTGTCGAGCTGACGCGTGCCTTTGGGCGCGACCTGTGCGCCGGCATCACCGCCTATGCGCAGGAGCATGAAAGGCTTGCGCCGTTCTTCGTCGATCCAAAGTCCCTTAAGGAACCGTCCGTTCTCTCGAAGTTCGACGGCTTCATCGCCCGCGTGATGAACGACACTATCGCAAAGCGTCTTGCCGCGAGCGGGAAGCCGGTGGTTGACGTCTATTACGAAAAGCCTAGACCGGGTTTTGCCGTCGTAAAGACAAATCATGCCAAGCTTGGGAGCCTGGCTGCAGGGCATTTCATCGATAGGAGGTTTTCCACCTTCGGTTTCTGTGGATTCTCGGGCGGCAGGTTTTCAGACTACAGCAGACAGGCGTTCTGCCGTGCGTTGTCCGCAGAAGGCCACAGATGCCACTGCTACGAGCCGCCGGTGCAGGTGCGGTACGACTTCGATTCGTCGGTGCTCATCAACGAGCGCCTGAACCGCGCGCCTGACGCAAAGGCCCTGACCCGCTGGGTGAAGAAGCTGCCGAAGCCGATCGCCGTCTTCTGCCCGAACGACCTGCGGGCATGGCAGCTGCTCCACGTGTGTCTTGACTGCGGGATTGACGTTCCGCACGAGGTGGCGATCCTCGGACTGGACAACGACGTGATCGTGTGCGGATTCTCCAAGCCGACCATCTCCAGCATTGATCCGGACACCGTCGAGATCGGCCGCGAGGCCATTCGCACGCTAATGGAGGTCATCAACAACCCCGCAGTCGCCAAAAGGCAGATCGTGAGGCAGGTCGATCCCAAGGGCATCGTCGAACGGGCGTCCACTAACGTCTATCCCATCGATCCGCCGTGGCTGTCCGATGCTCTCATCTTCATAAAGAACCATGTGGCGGACCGCTTGTCCGCGTTTGAGGTCTATGCATACTTGAACCGCTCCCACACAGCCGTGGACGCAGCCTTCCGCAAGGTGTTGAATCGGACGGTTCAGCAGACGATCGCCGCCTCGCGCCTTGAAGCGGCGTGCCAGCTTCTGCTCAAGAGCGAACTGCCCGTCATGCGCATCGCCGAGAAATGCGGGTTTGCTTCTCAGGAATACTTCTCGCGCTCGTTCTCCGAAGAAAAGGGGATGCCTCCAGAAGCCTGGCGGAGGAAGAACCGTTGTGCGCAACGCGGCAGACGGACGAAAGGGGAGTCGTGAGGCCTGCGCAAGGCCTGCGTCATGGCGGACTCGGCGTCAGTTATTGTCTGTCCACCGCATCGTTTCCAAGGGCGTAGTCGATGAAGACCTTCTCGGTATGGGCCACTTTGGATTCGTGTCCGATGCCTTCGATGGCATGGAACGAAACCTGCTTCGACCACTCCGGGAATTGCTTCAGATACTTCTCGAGATTGCGGAAACGCGCATAGCGGTTCTCCCCCTGTCTCATTGCTTCCGGACAGACATCAAGGGCCTTGCCGAGTACGTCTTCCGTTCCGCATGCACGCCACACGCGGCGGCGGGAAAGGTTGTTCAGCATCTGGTCGCGCGTCATTTGCGCCGAATAGCGCGGACGCCCCATAATGCCATAGTGCCATATCACATCGTCATCAAGCCGCAACTCGGTCGATGGGGCCATTGCGGCATATCGCACCTCCACGCCATCGCGCACGAACCCCTTGCCGACGGCGACATACCTGCCAACGAACTGTCCGCCGGCGGAGAACCCGGTAACGATCACGCGTTTAAGGGCGGGATACCGTTCCTTGTCGCCAAGGGCCAGAAGAATCGCATCTACCACATCGAACGAACTGAGCTTCACGCCCGCGGCATCGCCTCCGCCGCGCCAATCGTCGTCTGGCTTGCCATGCTTGGATAAGTCCCGTCCCCAGGAATCGTTCCATACGGCCCTCCCGTCATCCTTTATGCCATTCTTGACAAGGATTCTCCTTCGCGGGAAAAGCGGTGATACGACATACGGAGCCGTATTCGACGGGCCGACGGCCTTGGCGAGCGCCGCCGCGAACGGTTCCACGTCTCCGGTAAGCCTTAATCCTCCGCCCCAGCCGTGAATCAGGATGGCGGCCGTCTCGCATCTGCTTCCGTCCTCAATGCGGTGAGGCGCGAAATAGTAGACCGGCGCGGGCATTCCGGGCACCTGAAACAACTTGAACGCCGGTCCCACGCCCGAATCCCCAGCTGCGACAAGGCAAACCGCCGCGAAGGAAGCCAAAGAGAAAATCATTTTTGTGCAACGCATGTCGTTACCTTTCTTATACTTTCAGATATACCCGATGCCGGTCAAGAAACCAGCAAGTCAACCAGCATAGCAGCACGATTCCCGCGGACTCGACAAGCTCCGGGCTCGGGAACCATGACGCCACGCCGCCAAACAGGAACTGCGAAATCTGCCGGTAGCCTACAATGCGCCTAAGCATGTAGATCGTTATCGAGTTCACTCCGACAACCTGCAGGAAAAAGCACCAGCGGTCATGATGCAGCACGTCAATGATCCAGTAGAACAGCGCCAGAATCATGAACGAATATCCGCCTACCACAAGCATGAAGCTTGGCGTCCAGAGCTTCTTTATGATCGGACAGCTGAACGAGACGCCCCATCCGGCAAGCCCCACCGCCAGCCCGGAAAGCGCAAGATACAGAACCTTGCGCTCAGCCGTGAGAGAGTCGCGTCCCGAGCGCAGAAGGTCGCCCGCGAACATGCCCATCATGGCAGTGGCCGAACCGAAGAGCGATACGGGTATTCCGGACGGTTCCAGCAGTCCGGGGATGTAGAACTGGCCGGGCGTGAAGCCCAACCTGTCAAGATAGCCAGGGAAGCACCCCTCTGGCGTGAACGGCCCAAAGCCAGCCGGTGCGTCAGGCGCAGTCAGCTGCAGAAGCGCCCAGTAGCCCACGAGCGTTGCGCCGCATATCGCAAGCCTGGCGTTAACCCCGAAATGGACATACCACAGCGCGGCCACCATCCAGGCGATGCCGATCTTGCCCAACACGCTCGCATAGCGGAAGTCCGTGAAGTTGAAGGCGAGGATTCCGTTATACACCATGCCGAGCAGAATCAGGGCCGACGCGCGGCGGAATATCCGCGCATGGATGCGCAGAGGCGAATCCCCGCGCTCCACCTGCTTCGCGTAGGAGAACGGAAAGCTCACGCCGGCAATGAACACGAACAGTGGAAAGATAGTGTCGTAGAACGCCAGCCCCTCCCATTCCACATGATGGAACTGGTGCTCGAACCACCAGTCCGATCCGCCAGGGAACAGTTTGCAGAAGCCGCGCATGACCTGCTCCAGACCGAGAATCCAGATCATGTCAAACCCCCGCAGGGCATCGAGCGATCGCAGCCTGCCGGAGTTCATGAACCTTCCTTCACCACGACCGAAAGACGAGCGGAATAGTCGCCATTGGGAGAAATCGGCTCTGCGACTATCGTGCGGATTCCGTCCGTACCAAGATCAACCGTGAACGGCCTGGAGAGATCGCCCATCTGCGGGGAGAGGTAGATGAGGAATTGCTTCACATTCTCGGTCTCGACCTTGAAGTGGTTTCCGCCGAGATTCTCGGCGATGATGCGCGCGCCGTCGTTCCACCGCCGTCTGACAGGCGAATAGGTCTGACGCGTGAGATCGTCATCCGTCTTGGCGATTGGCGGCCCGTACAGCTCGATGCCATCGACTTCGATCTCGCCGGCAGACCTTTCCGCAAGTTCTAGCCAACGCGACTTCGAGGCCTGCTCAAGATCAGGATGCTTCGTGCCGCATGGCGTGACCAAAGCCACCTTCTTCGCGTATGGATTGCGTCGCTTGTCTTTCGCCCAGGCAAAGAACCGCCGCATGGCCGCCTTAGCCGCAGGGAACGCGAGCGAATGGCCTTCCGAGTGTTCGTCGTAGACATGCTCCACGCCATGACGGGTCATCAGGTCATGTGCGCACCTGGCAAAGCTCACTCCGCACCAGTGGTGGCGGCGAGGTCTCTTGTGCGTGCCGGAATAGCCGGGACGCGGCGAGCAGTCAAGCGCGCCATGCTGAATATAGACCGGCGTTCCCCAGAACGCCCGGAAGTCCGCCTCCCACCATGCGCCTGAACTCAGCCACACGCCGGCGAACCTGTCGGCAAGTATCTGCCCGAGATGGCACGCCCCGTAGCAACCCATCGAATGTCCGCCTAGGAAAATGCGGTCTTGGTCAATGCGGAACTTCCGGCTGGCGGCGGCGATCGTGGCATCGATGAGCTTAGATGTCCCGGCATGGTTCCAGCGGGAACTGTCGCCGGTGACCGGTGCGGACGGCGCCGCCACGATGAACGGTGCATTCGTGACATCCGGCATCAGGGCGCGCCGCTCTTCGCTGAAGTAGCTGCCGGGCGTGGAATCGGTGGACGCGATGCCGCCGCCGTGAAGGAACACCAGCAGCGGCGCAGGGCGGGAAAGGTCAAGCCCGTCGGGGACATAATAGTATATGCGCCCCGAATCGCGTCCGGGGGCAGGCTCGTCAAACGTCAGATGCCCGCCGATCGCCAGGCAGGGCAACGACATGGCGACTGCAGATATGAGCAGGGGTTTTGACACGTCAGTCCATGTATGTGCCAGTGGCATTGTGATCGTCAAGACTCATGTCGTGCACCACGTCACGCAGGTTGCGGATCAGGTCAAGATCATAATGCCACTTCCAGAGCGGGCTTTCCTCATAGGTCGATCCCCACGCCGCCGCAGCGCCGCCAGCGAACGTATCGGCGAACACCTTGCCTTTCTCCTTGCCCTGCCCGTAGCTCCATGTGGTTACGAGCATTCCCTTCAGCCCGAGCTTGAGGACTGATTCTCTCTGCACCATCGTGTTGTCGACCTTGTGGCAGGGACAGGATACGACCTCAAACCCCTTGTCCTTGAAATACTTGAGCGACGCGTAGTTCCCCTCCGGGCACTTCAGTCCGTAGACCCAGTCGCAGATCACCATGTCATGCGGCAGTTCGTCCAGGATCGTGATCGATTCGTCCGTGCCGTTGGCGACGGAACCCGGCCATTTCGGGTCATGCTTCTTTAAGAACATGTCGTGCCAGAGCATCGGCGTTGTACCGCGCGCCTTCAGCCCGTCATGGAGCGCCGTGATGTGCTTGATCGTCAGCGCACGGTAATCGGCGGCAAGGCAGCGCGGGCAGTTCGGCTTTGCCGGCTCGTCGCATCCGATGTGGAAGTAAGGCGGGTTGTCGAACAGTTCCATCAGCTCGTCGATGATCTCGAACTGCACCTTGAGCGTCTCGGGATTGGAGATGCACCAGTTCCAGCCGTTCAGCGACTCGAAGAGCGGCGCATATTCCCCGTGCGCGTCCAAGATGGCGTGGCGTCCGGGGGAGGTGATGCCCATCGAGGCGTGGCCAAAGGCCGGGATCTGGGGAATGAGCGTGATGCCCAGCTCCTTGCCGAGCTTAACGAGCCTCCGCGTGACGTCGGGCGTCATCGTTCCCTCCTTCCAGCCCCACCACGGATGCCGCTCAGAACGGAATGTGCCCCAAGGTTCGATCACCGCATAGTTGTACTTGAGGTAAGCAGCGAGACGGAGCCTCTTCTCAATCTCTGCGGGCGTGGTGCGGTTGACGTACCAGCCAAGGTGAATGCCCCTGAACTTCATTGCCGGTGCATCCTTCACCTTCAGTGCCGGCATCGCATACCATTCGACCTTGCGCACGTCACGCGGCATGGCGAGAATCGTCTGACGAAGCGTGTAGAGCGCATAGCGCACGCCTTGAAGCGTGTTGGCCCGCACCGACACCCCGTCGGGACGCGCCGCCAGCTCGTAAGCCTCGTCGCCACCCGCGACCGGTTCGCCAGCGAACGTCGCCGCCGCTACGCGCGGCGCATTGACAGATGGAAATAGCCACCCCGTCTTCGTGAGACGGAACCATTCACTGAAACGCGCCTCAGCCCATTCCACCGCCTGCTCCAGGCCGTCCGCGCATGCAATCGTCACTGTCTGGCTCCTGTCGAGCCGCACCAGCGTATTGGAATCGACCGACATCGTCACTGGATTCGGCTCCACATACGGCGCGAAGGCAAAGTTCTCCGCAGCCGACCCGTTCAGAACAACCGCACAAAGCCCGAAGGCCGCAAGCATCCGTTTCATCTTGTCTGATCTCCTTTTTTGTGCGCTCCGCTACCTCTTCATCTCGTTGCGAAACTTGATGTAGCGTGTAATGTCACGAATCTTCCCGTCTTTCAATTCCGCATATCGGAAAAGTGTCTGGGACGGCGCCGGATCAAGCTGCAGCATGCTCGCCTTGGACCAGCAGTTTATCGTAAGCGCGTAGATGAGGCGCACCTCCCCTGGCTCGCCCCCGCCCACGAGATCCACTCCATGCCGCCAGCCGAACACATGAGACTGAAGCACCTTGAAGTCCTTGTCGAACACGAAGAAGCACGGATACTCCTCCTCAGGCGTATAGAAGTTGATGTACAGCTTCTCTCCGTCCGTCGCCATGTTCTGCACACCGGCAGTCACGTCATAGCCGTGATCCACGAGAAATGGCTCGCAGAGCGGCTCAAGCGTCTCGGCGTCGAACTTGCCGAAGTAGTTGCCGCGAAATGGCTTTTCCGGATTGCGCGCCGGCCCCAGCCCCACATACAGAACGCCGTCCAGACACGTGATGCCGTCGGCGGAACGCTTGAACTCCATGGAGCCGACGCGTTTGAGGTTCTCGTCCCACACGTCGATACGTCCGCGGAATCCTGGCGTCTCCTGCTTTCCGCAGACTGCCGTGTAAAGCTTGCCGTTCCAGAAGCAGATGTCGCCAGTGTGCTTGTCCGCACGGACGTGCATGATCATCCGTCCATACCAGTCGAACTTGTAGATGCCGTCGTGGAGCGTTCCGTAGATCGCGTTGGACGTGACGCACATGCCTTGAAGGTGTCCGCTCCCTTTCGCGAGTGCGCCGGGGCGCGTGAGGATCGGCTCCCAGTTCGGCGGGATCGGCGGGGCGGGATGCTGCGCCGCGACGGCGGCAGCCGCGGCAAGCATGGCGCCAGCCGCAAGGATGATTTTTGCGTTCATAGTCTATATCTCAAGGCGTTAAACCGCTCGTGCCATGCGCAGCTACTTTATAAAGATCAACATTCCACCGGAGTGCGGATGCAGGTAGCCGTTCGCGTCCTGATCGACGCGCCTTGCGCCCGTCGGCGCCGCGCTATCCTTCCAGCGGAATAAGTTGCGCTCCTCGTCCGTAAGAGTAGTGTCGAACTTGATGACATTGCCTTCCAACGGCGCATCGATCGTGATTGCTTTCGGCTGAAGTCCTTCATCCGCCGTGAACGACGCGAACGAGAGCGACCCGCCCGTGCCGACCGCAATCGTGCAGGCGTTGCTCACCGTGAGCGCACCAATGTTGTTGGTGACGTTCGCCGCCACCGCAAGGTTACCGCCGCACAGCACAAACTCGTTTGTCGCAATCCCGCTCGCCCCAAGAAGGAACGTACCGCCGCTGACAAACGTTTCCAGCTTCACTGCCAAACCAGAGCCTGCAAGAAGCATGGTGCCTGCGCCCAACTTCTCGAACCTGAAATACGAAAAACGCTGCTGATTGCCATCGTTATGAAATATCTTTGAAACTGTGCAATCAACATCATCATCGCCTGTGACATCCGCAACGTCAATCCTGAATCTTTTTGACTCTCCACCGCTTGCAGTACCTGAGCCATAAATGTTAATCCCATTGTCGATAAATGAAGGGCTTGTGCCTCTCACCCTCCAATATTGCGGGGAATAGCTGTACACCGTCCTCGGAGGTGAAGCACCTATCATGTGAGCCCCATTCATCAAAGTGATGTAGCTCTGATAAACATTATAGTCGATGCTTTCATACGTTCCACCGTCAAGGACAAAATCCTGATAGGTTCCAATCTGGCCATTCGCTCCGCCACCACGGCTCAAAATGCCGCCTCGCTGGACGACAATCTTGCTTGTGCCTCCTGAAACGCCCGATGTAAGACCCAATCCTTTTACCCGCAACGCCACGTCTGCATTCGTGCCGACGTTCACCACGCCGCAGATGGGGAAAGCGTTCTGGTTGGTGACGGTTACATGCAATGGGCCATTGCTTCCATCAAAGGTCAATATGCTACCGAACATAGCGTTCATCGTACTTTCAAGCCTCGCGACACCCATACCCGTCGCCCCAGCAAACGTGGCTGTGATATAATGGATACCATATCCTGATGCCGTCGCAGACGTTGCAAAATTAGCGTTGTTGGAATCATTGTCAAAATCATGGGGCTCATTGTTGTTGTAGTTGTACTGACTGTTGGTGTAATATCCTGCGGCAACGCCCTTGATCTCTACATTTACTCCATTCTGCCGAAGCTGGGCTTTAACAAATTTGAGCCCACTTCCTGTCCAATACTGGAACTGGCAGGTGGCGGTGTTGGAATCTGGGTTGTACTTGATGTAATAGGCATCGGTTGGCGTGCCGCCAACGTCAGCATACGCAACATAATTGTGGCTTCCGCCCAACATGTGTGCGGAAAGGCTCGTAAGAGCCGAAAGCGAACGATTTGTAGCAAGAATCTGCCATGACGTGTTGATGAACGGCTCGAAATACGACGTACCGGCAAAAGCCGTTGTCGCTGTAGACGTGGCGATGCGGACATCGCCATTCCCTGTGATCGGACAGGCAAGCGTTACCGCACCATCGCCCTCGGACGCCCCTATCACAGCCTCGACGCCAGCGCCTACGGACGTTTCGCCGCCCAGCGCCACACCGCCGTCAAAACGCACCCAAACCTTTTCCGACATTCCTTTTTTTCGGACGATTATCTTTGTAAGCTTGAGGTCAGATGTGTTTCCAATCCGCGTGCCACCTGGCACTGCCTGGCTCTCTCCGCAGTAATGTTCCGCGCCTTTGCTGTTCCATAGCGAACCGTCTGGATATTCCACGAACTGTTGCGAACGTGAACCTGTTATACAGCGGACGCCCGTAATGGGTGAATTTCCACTCAATTGAGGACGAATGGAATAGGTATAGTCCGGTCTGACATTATTCAGCGTATAGATGCCACTACTTGGGCCGCTCACGTAGTGAAAACGCCCAGGGCAAGGGCCGTCGGCACCACCGACAAAAACGATGGACGAATGCTCAAGATCAGTATCACGGTTAAGTCCCGCAAACACTTCAACACCTGAGGCCGTTGTAGATGGCGTGAGCGCCTTTCCCGTCCAGACGACATACGCTCCATCGCTGCGGGAAAGGGAGAGTTTGCCAAGCGTCGTCACCATGCTGGCGAAGGAGACCGTTCCGGAGGTGGACAGCGTGATCGCCGCGTCGTCGGCAAACGTCATCGCGTCGCCCGTGATCGAGACCGTGCCGCCATCTGTCGGAGTCGCCGTCAGCGTCTTGACGTCGGTCGTTCCTTCCTCGTAGGTAAGGACCACGGCACCATCGCCAAGCGACGTATCGCCCGAGGCGTAAGGGTAGGATACGTCGGAAGCAGAAGCGCAAAGCGCCATCAGCGAAGCCGCAACCACTATGCTCTTGATGTTCATTTTTCGTTCTCCTGTTTACAGACACTTGATGAGCGGTTACAGACACTTCACGAGCGGCTTGTACTTCGCGAGGTAGGCTGCGTTCTTCTCGTCGCCGCCGGGGGCGTTGGCCGAGTTCCAGACCGGTGGCACGATGCCGCGCTCGACGCACTGGCGGCATGTCTCGATCTCGAGAAGGTGGGCGATGGTGAAGTCAACTACGTTCGAGACGGGGCCGATGGGCGTCGTCATGCCGGGAACGTTCACCACCGCATCGCCGACTGGGTTGTAGTCGTCGATGCAGACGTCCGCATAGTCGAAGAGGTTCTTGCCGTTCGGGTGGCGGATGAAGTGGTCCTTCGGCATTTCGTTCTGCCAGTACGACGAGGCGACGGCGATGATCTTGCAGCCGCGCTTCTTGCACTCCTCGGCGGCGTCGATCGTCGCCGGATTGATGCCGATGTTGTGGAAGAAGAGAACGACGTCGCCTTCCTTCGGACCGTAGTACTTCACTATTGATGCGCCGAAGTTTACGGTACGTTCCAGCTCAAGGTACTTGAGCGCCTGGTTGAAGACTGAAAGCGCGGTTTCCATCATTGGGTTGATGTTGGCGAGGCCGCCGGCGCGGAAGAACATCTCTCCCATCGCGAGCGTGGTGTGTCCGCCGCCCGCATAGACGTTGATGAGCTTGTCGGCGGCGATCGCATCAGCCATCAGGGTCGCTGCGGCCTTGATGTTGGCCTCCTGCTTATCGGCGACTTCCTTGATATTGGCTATCGCCTTGTCGATGTATCCGTAGTCGTTCAGCATGATGATTCTCCCTTGTTTTACCTGAGTGCGAGCGCTTAAAGGTTCAAGTCGGCCTTCACTACTACGGCACAGTGGTCCGTCGCCTCCGCATCGGCGATCACGCGCCGCTCTGTTACGGCAACGCGCCCGGCATGAGGCGTATCGACCATGATGAAGTCGATGGTACACTGCGGCCCGGATGACGGGAACGTGAAGACCGCCGGATCGTTGAGGATCGTCATGCCCGTTTTCAGCTCTGCCATCGTCTTGGATTCGGGGCCAACGTTGAAGTCGCCCGCCAGGAACACCGGCTTGCGGTAGTCGGCAATGTTCGCCAACGCAACCTTGGCGGCCACGAGACAATGCTCCTCTTTCAGCGGAAAGTGCGTGCAGGCGACCACGTAGTCCTTGAACTCCACGAACTCGATGCACCGTGTATGGCAGTAGCCAGGCACCAGCACCTTCGAGACCTTGATGGGCTTCTCTTTCGAGAGGATTGCCAAGCCATACTCGCCAGCTCCGTCAAGTTCCTCGGCCGTAGCGGCGTTTTGCACGCGGAACTTGTTCATCTTCGTGTTGAGCGTCTTGCGCACGAAAGTGCCTTTCATGCCGCAGAGCTTGGCCAGTTCGGCGGTCTGGTCAACGAACCCGACGCGCTTGGTCTTGCTGTCTATTTCCTGTATGGCCACCCAATCCGGGTTGACGTCGCGGATGACCTTCGCAACCTGCGGCAGATGGCCGAGGTCGCCCGGCGCCAACTTGAACGCTCCGTTAAGACCGCAGCCGATGCGTATGTTGTAGCTCATCATCGTGACGGGCTTCGCAAAGGCGAGCGACGCCGCAAAAGCGACCGCCGCACCGATTATCAGTTGTCTGTTCATTATTCCCAGTCCTTCGTGTGGCGCTCATTATACAACATTCGCATGCCATTGTTCAAGCGGTGCGGCTCATTTTGCATTATGCCGGCGCATGCAGTTCCCGATCCTTCAGGCGTTCAAAAGGCTGAAGCAAAGCCCCGTCGTTTCCGACGGGGGCTCGCATGCCTCGGCCGTACTCGTTTTGCTACACGAATATCGACATCGGCGGGGTTGTGTGGTACGCGCCGTTGTAATAGTAGTTGTAGCCGTCGTAGTAGTAGCCGTCGCCGTAGTAGCATACGCCGTTCACGAAGATTACCCATTCCGCCTCGACCCATTCCCACGCACGGAGCGCGCCAACGCGCCACATCGGAACGGCCGGTCTCGCCCAATAGTGCGCATTGCGAGGGAGATGCCGGCGGACGGCACGGGGCGGCGGCGGCGCGTGGTGGCGCGGTTCCGGACGGGCGTACCCATGCCTTGCGACGGCAGGCTGACTGAAATGACGTGCCGGAACGGTACGCACTGCCGCGCTTGGCCTGACTGCTGCAGGTCGTGCGACATGAGGGGACCGCGCCTGTTGGGCCACCCCTGCAGGGCGCCCGTGGCCGCCGCCTCTTGGCGCAGCGGACGTTGTCATGCAGGATGCCGCGCAGGCCATCCCGA
The DNA here is from genome assembly GCA_017403825.1 of Kiritimatiellia bacterium. Classification (GTDB taxonomy): domain Bacteria; phylum Verrucomicrobiota; class Kiritimatiellia; order RFP12; family UBA1067; genus UBA1067. Next base: position 24,485 of record JAFRDO010000010.1, on the reverse strand, counting down.
CGAATGCGAATTTCACGAAGTTGTTGTTCATGGCGCACCTTCACTTTCTGCTTGTGGATTTTATGGCGAGCCCATCTCGCCCTTACATCAAGCAAGGAGGCTATGGCATCCGTTTCTGACAAGCTCTCTTTTATGGCATCGGAGACGACCTCTCGTCAGGCAGCGATGGCGGTCAACATCGGCTTGCCGTCAGTTGTTGTCGATCCACCAGGCGGGCGGCACCTGATAGTTGAGGTGACCGGTGTCTAGGTAGTCCGTCACCTTCATGTCCTGCCCGACAAGGCGCAGTGCATTGCCAAAAGCGGTGTCGTACATCGGTGGACGTTTCGGGACGTCCGTTCCCCACGCGGCGGCGGACGCGAACTTGTACATCTTCACCCAATCGTCTCCGCGCAAGTGATGCCACGTGGTCTCGACAAACCCGAAGCCGCCGATCTCGGCAACGTAGTCGGCCATCGGCTTCATCGCGTTGTAGTTCATCCACGGGCAGCCGGCGACAGGGAATCCCTTCCCCTTGAAGTATGCCATCGTCGGCCAGTCCTTTCGAGTCTCCTTCATGTCGCCGTAGGAGTACTGCCAGTCGCAGATGATTACGTCCTTCGGAAGCGTATCCGCGAGCGTGGCTGTCGCTTTCGTGCCATGGTGCACGTAGCCCTCCCAGCGCGGATCGCCGCGTTCAAGAAGCATGTCGTGCCAGATCATCGCGCGCGCACCGCGAGCTTTCACAAAGTCGGCGAGGTCGGCGATGTGCCTGCATACAAGTTCGGCGTAGGGCGTCTTGCGGCACTCTGGACATGACGGCGGCTGGGCTTCGTCGCAGCCGAGGTGGAAGTACGGCGGGCGCCCGAAGTTGTCGTGCATTTCGGCGATCAGCTCGCGCAGCACGCGCTGCGTCTCTGGGTTGGAAAGGCACCAGTTCCAGCCTCCTGGCTCGAAAAGCGGCTCATACTCGGGCCGGATGTCCAGCGTCATGTGCTTTACCGTGCAGCTGCGGGAGGATGTGGCGTGGCCATAGACGTTAATCTGCGGTATGAGCGTAATGCCGAGGTCTCTTCCGACCGCCGCCAGACGTCGCACCTCCTCCTTGGTCATCGTTGGATTGGGCCAATGCCACCACGGATGCCTCTCGCTCGCGTACATGCCCCATGGTTCGATGATTGCATGGTTGAACTTGAGGAGGGCGGCCAGGCGAATCGCACGCTCCATTTGCACGGGACGCACTTCCGGGAACCAGCATAGGTGCACCGCGCGGAAGGCAAGGTGCGGACGGTCTGCCACTTTCAGCGTCGGAAGGATGCGTCCCTCCGTCTTGAATGTGCCGCGCTTGGCAATTGCCAGCTGTCGGAGCGTGTACGCCGCCCACCTGACGCCCGCAAGCGTCCGCGCCGCGATTCTGACGCCCGAGGCATCGGCGGAAATCGCGTAAGCCTCGTCACCCTCGGGAGGGGCGCAATTTATTGCGCCCGCACCGGTCGCAGCAAGCTGCAACCCTCCCGTCGCCTTCGGTGCCTGCGCGCCGTACCAGTCGGCGAAGTGCCGCGTGAGCCACGCGACGGAGCCCGCGTCCGGGCACGCCACCGTGACGGACGCCGAAGCGTCGAATGCGACGGGCCTGTCCATGTCGCAGGAGAACTCCACAGGCGTCGGCAACGGCACAAGCTCAATCGCGTCCGGATTCGCCGCATTGCCGCCGTAAGCCAACATCGGTGCAGCGAAGACCACCGCCATGCAAACGACATGATTTATTCGCATCCCTGGCTCTTCCCGTGCGTTCCTTTATCACAAGCACTTCTACTTTTCAGCGATTTCCCTGATTGTGTCGATCACCTTGGTGATGTATCCGTAGCCGCTTAAGCATTGCTTTTCTACTTGTTTGTCTTATTTGTTCAAAACCCGCCTGTAGCTCTCGCCAATCGTGTCCCAGAGCTTCAGCGCGTCGGGTGCGCCGACTACGGTGCCGTAGCCGCCGCGGTAGGTCCACGCGGCGATGCGGTCTACGCCCTCGGCGGCCGCGAGATCAACCCAGCGCGCCACCTGCGCCCAGTCCTTCGGCTGCTTGTAGTAGCCCATGAACCAGCGCTCGGACTGCTTGCCGTACTTCTTGGCGATGGCGACCGTGCGGCGCGTGATGTCGAGAAAGAAGTCCTCGGGAAGCGCCCAGTTGATGATCGTCGTCGAGAACACGTCGAAGTAGGGACAGGCCCCGACCATGTCCCAGTTGTCGTAGCCGCGGTACTCGGAGACATAGTAGCCGTTCTGCGTGGCGTGCACGCAGCAGGTGATCTCCAGCTTTGGATCGATTTCCTTCAGCGCCTTCGACGTCTCGGAGAGGACGACGAGCGCCTCGCGCCAGCGGAACTGCTTCACGTCGTTCGTCATGTATTTCGGCATCGGGTAGCCGTAGTAGTCCTCGAAGCGCTTGCGGCAGACGGGGCACCAGCACGTCCAGTCGTCCGCCACTCCGCCCGTGATGGAGGCGATGCCCTTGGGGAAGGCGTAGTGCGGTTCGTCCCAGAAGAAGCCATCGGGCTTCGCCTCGCGTGCGAGCGTGGTGCAGAAGTTCTTGAAGTAGTCGCGGTAGCTGTTCGTGTTGAAGCATGCGTAGGGCAGCTTTTCACCGGTGAGTGCGCTTACCTGGCGGTTTTCCACGTTGTCCTGCAGGAACTTCGAGACCTGCTCGCCGCCGAAGTACTTGCCGTTCCCCCACGGGTCGATAAGGACGCGGAGACCCAGCTCGTGCGCCTTGGCGACGATGGCGGGGATGTTCGGCCGCCAGAAGTCGAAGTCGAATTCTGTGACGGCCAGTATGACCTGGCTGACGCCGTGAGCCTTCATTTCCTTGAAGTCGGCCTCGGCGTGTTCTACGTAGTTGAGCCCGTAGTAGCTTATGGATGTCTGTGTGATCATGGTTCGTTGTTTCCTAGTTGTTGGAGTTCCGAGTTGGAGTTGGAGAATGGATTTCTGCCATTCCTTTTTCGAACTCGAACTTTCCGTCCCCGCATTTCTTTCTGTCAAAAAGATGTTCAAGCTCGTCGAGCGGCTTGCCTTTCGTCTCCGGGATGAAGAGCGCGACGATGAAGTAGAGGACGCCGTTCGCGGCGAAGAAGAAGAACATCGACGCCCAGCCCCAGGCGTTCACCCACGGAAGGAACGACGAGGCGAGACCCCACGCTACGAACTGGTTCATGAAAAGCGCGATAGCCATGCCGTTCGCGCGGATGCGCGAGGGCATCAGCTCGGAGAGGACGAGCCACACGCAGATTCCGGGGCCGAGCGCATAGAAAACCTGCATCACGAAGAACGCCGCGAGGCAGAAAAGCCCCGTTGCGCCGGTGGCTTCGACGCCGAAGCGCTCGATTGCCAGAAGGACGCCGCCTATCGCGCCAAGCCCCAGCGTCATGCCGGCCGTGCCGACCTTGAGAAGCCATGTGCGCCCCAGCCGGTCCACAAGCGACGCCGCGACGAGTGTCACTACGAGGTTGGTCAGCTTTATGGCGAAGTCGCCCACGTTGCCGAGCGTTCCCGCGAACCCGGCCTTCTGGAAGATCATCACGGAATAGCTCGTGATCGAGCTCATGCCCGTAGTCTTGTTGAGCGTGAGCACCGCAACTGCCAATAGAAACGGCAAAACATAGCGACGAGTGAAAAGCGATCCTCGCGGCAACGTCGCGTTCGTCACGTCCGTCCTGTTCGACACGTCCTGCAGCCGCTTCTGCCACACCGGGCTTTCCGGCAGGCGAAGCGCTCCTAAGAAGAGCACCGCGACAGGAGCCATCGTCCACCAGAAGTTGACCTTCCACGCGGCGGACTTGGCGGCGTCTGAAACGATGTCGGCAGGCGCGTCCGCCGCGCCGTAGAGCCGGGCGACGAGGTATCCCGTTGCGGCCGCTGCGACAAGCCCGAGGCCGAGGCAGAACTGAAAGACGCCTGTGCCGCGTCCGCGAATGTCGCTCGGCAACGTCTCGGTCAGGTACATCGGCATGACGACGCTCATGTAGCCGGCGCTCATTCCCTGGAGGACGCGTCCGAAGAGCATGGGCCAAAGCGACTTCTCGGAGAGGCAGACTACCGGTATTGCGACAAGGAAGAGCGCGGCGGAGGCGACTATCATGCGCTTCCTGCCAAAGCGCTCCGCAAGCATTCCGGCCGTGAGCGACGAGACGATGCCGCCGAAGAGCACCGCGCCGACGATCCAGCTCAACTCCGCATCGGTGAAAAGGCGAAGCGCCCTGATGTACGGCGAGGCGGCGGCTATCACGCCGAAATCGACGCCATAGAGAAGCCCGCCCAGCCCGGCAATGGCGAGCAGGTAACGCGTGCATGTCCTGGCTCCCTGTTTCACGGTGCGCATTTTACCATAAATCGCCACGCGTTGAATACCTTATCCGCCAAAAATATGTAACCTTTTCAACAATTTCAAGTGTTGGCAAGGAATGAAAGGAGAGAGCGGCGGTAGGCGCTTTCCCGAGATGCGGCGGCGCGACGCTTGAATATGTCGGACGGCGTACTTCTTTCGCAGATGCACATGTTGCTCGTCCGTTGGACAGGCAGGTATTCGGTCCAGTGAACGGCCACATCGTGCCAGTTCCCGTCGCCGCCGCGCACTTCTTTGTAGTCGATTCGCTCCTCGCCGCGATAGCCGTATGCCGTGACCGCGACGGTGTTTTCTCCGTTGTCCCGCTGTATGACCCGCGTCTTCAGTATGCTCCGCGTGATGCAGCTTGGGTGCTTGAACTTGTCTTCGCCGTGGTAGTTGGCCGCGGCTTCATGTTCCCAGAACGACGACATCTTGGGGCCAAGAACGTCTTTCCATATGTCCTCGTGGGTCCGCATTTGCTGGTAGAGCGGAATGGACAGGAGCGGAGCGAGCGCGAAATAGATGTCCCGGAAGTAAAGCTCGTTGAAAGAAATGAAGGTCATTGCCGCGCTGTCGTAGTCCCAGCTGTGGAATCTTGAAGGATCGGTGTCTATGGTCGCTTCATTAAGGTGATTCGAGAACAGGACGTTGATCTTCTTCTGCTTGATGAAGGTGAAGTCGTCGCCGTAGCCGACAGAGGTGTCCTTCATGAGATTGAGCATCTGGGTCTGCGCGACGGGAGTGAACAGCAGCCGGAACTCCACTTCGTGGTCCCTGTCTTTCGCGTGAAACCACGTCTCGAACTCATGGTTGCTCATTAAAGTGAAGTTCGAGTCGTCGTTGAGGTTGCGCGAATAGGCTTTCAACCTGCTGAGACGCCATTTCTTGCGGATTGAAGTCCAGAGTTCTCCTTCTTTCCCGGTCAAGCCGGACGGCTGCCGCGAGAAGGAAAGGTTCGGCGCGGCGTCATTTCCGTAAACGAGAAGCTTCTGCTCGTTGTAGACCGGTATCGGCTTCGTCACGCTCGCATGCAGGGTTTCGTGCCTGCGCACGGGATGCTTCTTTCCGTCCGCATCCTCCTCCCATTCGGTCCATGATATTTCCTTTGTCCCCTCGTATGTCTTTTCTCCCCACTCCATGTCGAGGTAATGGCCGAACACGAACGGGTTCCCGTTTATGACGCCGGACTGTGCGAATATGATTGACTTGCCGTCATTGAACGAGTCGTCCCAGCCGTATTGCCTGTGAAGCGCGGCAAGCCTGTCTGCCGTGAAGTAAGGATCGAACTCCAGCCTCGGAACTGTGGCCTCGATCAGCTTGACGGTGACATCCCAGGTGTAGAGCCGGTTCAAGGGCTCCATTTGCTTCCATGCTACGGCCTTCTTGGAGGCAATCTGCGATTCGAGGCTGGACAGCAGCTTGGCCGCCGCATTGTAGAGCGGAATCATCACGCCGCCGAGAATGACGCCCGCAACGGTTCCCACTATGCACCAGCCGAAAGCCGTCGGACCCGAATCGCTTGTTGCAATGGCTCCTGCAAGCGCGACTGCCGCGCCGATGAACCCGAGCGTCATCAGCCATCCGTAGCATGTCTTCCTGGTGCTTGCGGAATCGGCCTCTGACTGCAGTGCCTTGATTTTCTTGACGAGGACGCGGTTGGCGCGTACGTCCACCCCGGACTTCAGCGTCAACTCCTTGAACTTCTCGCGCGTCAGCGTGGCGAATTTCTGGCGAAACTCATCTCGGTAGCGTGCAAGCGGTTCATAGACGTCCTCGATCAAAAGAACGTTTCCCTAGCCTGCGACTTGATTTCGGCAGATGCCGTGAACGGGATGCGCGTCGTGTATCCGGCCCGTGCGGCGACGATCTGCTTCGTCGGCCAGTCGAAGATGTCGGAGTTCCACTGCATGACGGAATCGTTGTAGAGCTGGCGAGCGGCGGTGATCTCCTTTTGGAGATAGCTGTTCTGCTGGATAGCCTCGGCGATGGCGGCGTGGGCCTTGAGGTCCGGATACGCCTCGACCTGCGGGAATAGCCTCCCGAAGCATCCGTCGATATGGTTGGCGATGGCGTTGCGTTCCGAGTCGGGAAGACGCCCGCCACGGAACGCCGCTACAGCCTTCATCACGTCCTTGTCGAGGTCGATCGCCTTTTCGACGAGCCTTGCCAGGTTCTTCAGGATCTGGACGCGCTGTTCAAGGTAGTTGTCGATTGTCGAGGCGTCGGCCTGTATTTTCTGCTGGAGCTGCTGGAAGTAGTTTTTGGCGCCGATCTTCATGAAGAGGAAGATAAGCCCTGGAAGTATGCCGAGGCACCACAACAGTATCTCGAACAAGGTCGAGCCCCACCCGATACGGGTCGGGAGCTGCTTCTCGATCACGTTTATGTCGCGCCCTGCGCTGTTGACGGGACCTGTCATTTCATCAAGTTCGTTAGCCATTGTGCCAGTACCTTTCGTTGTTAATGCACGGTTCTTGCCTTGCCTCTATGTCAGTATTATGGCATATTTCTTCTTCTAAATCAATGCTGTCCCATACTGGAGGCAGAAATACGGCTTCCTATGAAATCGAGGAATCTGCTCCATAGCGTTCGCTTCTTAGCCGTTGAAGAGCAAGATTCTGGTCCACTCGGGTGCGCGGCAGGCCCTGAGGCTGCTTTCGGTTTTCTTGCCTCTGCCTCCCTTTGCGCTTCACTCTCACGGAGCGCAGCGTATCTGGCGAGCGGTTCCCTGGCGTAGTGCGAGCCGTAGGAGGTCTCGATCTCGTCGATGAGCGCCTTGTACGACGGCAGTTCAAGAAGGAGCCTGCGGTCGCCAATCAGGAAGAACTGCTCCTTCGCACGGGTGATGGCGACATTCAGCTTCTTGTCGGATTCAATGCTGCGTTCCTCGTCCTCGCACGGCGATAGCGCGCCAAACTGGCTCTTCTTGGAAACGACTGCGGAAAAGATTATGACAGTTCGCTCTGACCCCTGATACCGTTCCACGGTGTCCGTCATTATGTCCCGGACGAGGTTGGCGTCGCCCAGCGCCTTCTCCAGCCGGACGCGGACAGTCGCCAGCTGGCTGCGGAACGGCGCAATGATTCCGATGTCTTTTGCGGTGAGTCGCTGCCTGCCGCCATATGAATGCTTCGTGCCCTTGTCGAGCAGTACGCGGACTATCTCTGCGCAAATGAAAGCCTCGGCATCGTTGCTCTTCGCGTTCTTGCCTATCTCCGGCGCAATTGTCGGGAAGAAGCCGGTTCTTGTCGAAAGGACATACTTCTCGAACGGCGAAGCGCGGAACGGGGCGGGCGGCAAAGGCCCGGTCTGCCGCGCGGAGTCCCCGATGCCGAGGTTTCCGTAGAAATACCTGTTCGGGAATCTCGCAATGTCCTCATGCATCCGATACTGGACGTTCATCTTTCCGAACAGCTCTTCGCGCTGTCCTGAAAGTTTCTTCAGACGCATGAAAAGGGAGTTGCGGCAGTTGGTCAGGTGGATGGCACGCAGCGATTCCTCGGTCACCGCAGACGTCTCCACGGACTGCTGGACCACGGCGGGGAGCTGTTTGTCGTCGCCGACGAGGACGAACTTTCCGATGAGAGGTTCGCGTGGCGCGTCGTCGTCCGGGGCGCAGAACAGCGAAAGCAATTGCGGTTCAAGTATCTGGGAAGCCTCGTCCACGACGGCAGAGTCGAACCGCTTGCCCAGATGCAGTATCGAGTGGTCGGCGCCGAGCGACGATAGCGTGCCGACGACGACCTTGATGCTCTCGAAGGCCGTCAGGAGCGCCTCCCTGTTGTCGAACCGCAGCTCCGCGCTGCCGGGAATGTGCTTGCGGTACTTCTTATTGCAGTGCGAAGGCGCACCTATCCGCCAGTAGTCCCAGCCGGCCTTGTCCAGCATGTCGCAGATTTCGTCGACTGCGCGGTTGGTGTACGCGAGCATAAGCACGTTCTCGCCTTGCGTCGCCATTACCTGCTCGACATAACAGTGCAGGAGATGGCTCGTCTTGCCCGTGCCGGGAGGCCCCCAGACGAGGAACCAGTCCATTGCGGCGCGCGCCCGTGCGACAATATCCTTCACCCGCTCGTCGCCGTCCCCGATGACGGGTTGAGGCGGATTGCAACATGGCCTTGCCTGGTTCAGCAGGAGTTGCCGCCTGCGCGGGCATCCGGCCATGAACATGTAGAGGCCCTTGTACTCGTTCCTGCCGCGATTCGCAAGGCTGGCCTCGACAATGTACCGCTTGCCGGGATCGGGCGTGAACACGGCCGGCGTCTGCGGAGGGTCGAGGCAGATGCGGATTTCCTTTGTGCCGTCCTCGCCATCCTCTGTGAAGCTCTCCACATAACCGCCGAAGATGCGCGAATTGGAGGGATCGGACGTTTCCGACGCCTGCTCGTAGAGGAACACCGAGTCGCCTTCGCGCAGGGAACAAAAGGCATTCGTCGCCTCGAGCGAGCGGTCGAAGTCTATTCTCTGCTCTCGCCCTTTGTCGTCAAGCGCATGGGAAACAGGAACGAGTCCCGAATACACCATGCCCGCCTGTTGTTTTTCGCTCAGGGACATTTTCCATGAAAGGCTCTTTCCGCCAGAACGCTCTCCTTCTCCGCACCATGCGCAGAAATCCTCCGCAGCCTCGAAAGCGAGAAATCTCCAGAAGTAGTCCTTCGCAAGGTCGTCTGCCTGCAGCAACGGGCGGACGAGTTCCTCCGCCTGGCCTTTGAGCCACTTGTTCCACAATGTTTCGCCGCAGGATGGAGCACGGAAGGAATCGACCCGGATATTGCCGCTGTCGAAAAACGCACGAAGCCTGTTCTCCCGCATCAGCCGCCATACGTTGATGACCTTGTTGCGGAAGTTCATCACGGTTCGTATGTTTTCGCGCCCTGCGGTGATTGCGAACGAGTGGCCGTTGTAGACTGTGTTGTCCCTGTCCTTGTGCCGCTTGGAATAGTAGAGCCGCGGCCAGACGTCCTGCCTTCCGATGCCGAGCGAATAGTAGAGCATGTCGCCGTAGATCCACGGCTGGTAGAGGTGCTCGTCCTTCGGGCTGTGCCCTCGAAAAATCTTCCACTTCCCGGACTTCAGCTCGAACACCACGCTGCGGTTCTGCGTGGCGGCGTTCGGCGCGAACGCATCCATTCGCCCGGTCACGCCGAGAATCGGCGAGACGAACGGCGCCTCGATCTGCCACTGGTCGTGCCTGACGCCGAATTCCTTGGGCATCGTCTCGGCAATTTCGCGGTGGATGTTCTGCCGGATGAACTCCGCCTCCTCCTTCCAATCGCCGTCGACCTCGTGCGCCACGGCGTCAAGTGCGTTGGACTCGAAGAACCTGGACGCAAGCTGCGTCTGCGGCTCGTCTCCCCCGACCACCTCCTCCGCAAGGCAGTCGTCGCCCATGTTGCCGAGCAGCAAGCGGTATTTAGAAGGGCGGGAGTTTTCGTCGGCGCCGGCAGAAGTCTTCCATTCCCGCGAAAACGCCGAAAGGAGGTACATGAGCGAACCCTGCCCCCACACTGATGCGCGGCCAAGCGCCTGCGGAGACAGCAGGAAGTCCGGCTCCAGCACGAGTTCCGAGCCTTGCCAGCAGTCCCCGACTTCCACGGGGTTGGTTATAAGGACTCTGTCGCCCTCCCTGAACACCTTCTTGAACTCGGCGAACCGGACTCCGCACTTGAGCGGATCGACCTTGAACTCTTCGTCGGCGTTGTCAGAGTCTATCTCGCACCCGTAGAACACGGGATCCTCAAGGCGCGTGACGGAAAGCGTTATTGACTTGAGGTTGGATTCGCGCTGCGCCTTCGGCGGGTCAGGCGGGTATGAAATGCTGTCGCAGATGCGCCTTATGTCGTCCGGCATGGGGTTGTCGGACAGGAACGAGACGCCCTCGCAAGCCGCCTTGAACGCGGCGCGGGACATGACGTCCGTCACCCTGACGCTTGACGGGTTCTTTCGGCGTCGGCGCCGGCGGGCGCGGAGGCGATCCACATGTTTCAAGAGCGCGGCGTCCGTGAACAGGAAGCGGTAGATGTCGTAGTCGTTCGTGAACTGCGTGGAAACCTTGCGCCGTTTTATCGTCTCGATGGCAAATTCATTCAGGGAATCGGCGTAGGAGTCGAACTTCTCCGGATCCGACAGTTCGTCGGAATTGAACGTCCGCAGAAGCTCCCTGAATTCAGGCGGCAGCTTCACGCCGCCTTCGAGAATCGCGTTCTCCAAGTCGTCGTAGAAGTCTCCGCCGGACGCGTAACGGTCGTCGGGAGATTCCGAGAGCGCACGGGCGATGACGTTGCGCTCCGGGACGTCGAGCCGCGAGTCGTTCTCTCCCGTCGGCGACCCCGTGAGAAGCTCACGGGCGATCTTGCCGAGCGCATAGATGTCGATGGCCTTCGTCTGCACCCCGCCGGACGACTGCTCCGGGGCCATGTAGGTGCGCGTCCCGGCCACGCCCTCCACAGGGCCTTCGGCGGCGATTCCGAAATCGAGCAGCTTCACCTCGATTTCTCCGTTGTCCCGCATGTGGATGTTGATGTTCGCCGGCTTGACGTCCCTATGGATTATTCCCTGACGGTGCGCTTCATCCAGCGCGCTCGCAATCTGGCGGACGATGTCAAGGACCGTGGTCTGAGGGATGCTCTCCTGTTCCCTGCGCCACTCCGCCAGCGTCTTGCCTTCCGCGAACTGCATGACGAGAAGGGCGTCGCCGTCCTTCACCTTGAAGTCTTCCGCCGTCGTCCCGTCGCTGTAGAACGCATGGCGTATGACGTGGTATTCCTTTGCCGCTGCGATGTTCGGGTGGTTCAGCTTCGTGACAATCTGGAAGTTCGCCTTGATGCGAGCCTTGGTCGTCTCAGATGCGCTGACGGGAAGTCCCTTGACGGCGACTTTGACGCCCGTTTCCCTGTCGATGGCCTTGTAAACCTTGCCGGCGGCTCCTTCGCCAAGTTTCTTCACCAGGGCGAATTGGTCGATTTCAGCAAGGATAGGCTCCTCGATCTGCGCTGATGGCGATTGGCGTGGTGCGTCGGAGGAACCGTCGACCATCGTCCTGTCGTCGTTCATCGTCCGCCCGAAGTCGCCGGACGAGGCGCCGTGTGAAGGGGAGCCTCCGACTATCGTAACGTCGTCATTGAATGATTTTTCGTCCACAGGGAAACTCCACGGCAGACAGGTCACGCGATGCCGTCGCCGTCAAGCCCGGCGAGAGGATCGCGTTTAGCGCCGGTATCGCCAGCTTGAGCGGTTTCACTTGTTTTCTCTGTGCCTGCAGAGTCAGCGGTGCCGTCGGAGAAAAGCCCGATGTCCTCGCCGCCGAAACCTGCGAGCTCAGCGTCGAAGTTGTCGTCGCCGCGATCCTTGCGCTTCCCAGCGCGTTCAAGGTCGCCGAGCGCATCCTGGAGCTCTTCCGCTTCCTCGGTCTTGTCGTCGATGTTGTCGGTGAGGTTCTCCACCATTTCGGCGTTCAGCTTTCCCCTGAGCCCGTGAGCCAGGACTTCAAGGAAGCGCCCCTTGACCGCTTCGATGGAGCGCTCGTTCTCGCAGAGGATGTTGAATTCGCGCTCCAGCCCCTTGTACTTGGTCATGAGAGTCTGAAGTTCGGTCTTTAGGAGTCGCTGGCGGACAGGCGAAGCACTCTGGTACTCCTTCTTCTTCGAGACGATCTCCTTGTACACGCGATCAAGCTCGGGTTTGACTTCTTCCAAGCGTTTCTTGTTGCCTGCCTGGTTTTCGTTCATCGTTGCGAGCATTGCCGCCGGCGAACGGTCGGGATGGATCTTGGACCAGAGCGTCTTCGCGCCACCGCCAAGCTTCATGGCAAGGGCGGAACACTCCGCCCACGCCTTCTTTGCATACTCCATCGAGGCAGACTTGACGATCTGCTGTTCCTTCGCTTCGGCTGCGCTTAGTGTATCTTCTTGCATGGTTGTTTCCTTTCTGACGACGGTTTTCTTTGGTTTCAATCCGTTCCCGGCGTGCAGGGCGCAATAGCAGCGTTCCACGCCGTCAACGGACTCCCGCTTGGCGACAGCCCAGCGGTTCGGCAGTTCTCTGCCGCAGATGCAGCACTTTTCGCTCAAAACCTTTCCTCCATGAACTTCTTGTACGGTGCGAGTATTTCGGGCGTGATGCTCAGCGGAATGCGTTCGCGCGCCTCCGCAAAGTCCTTGGCCGTCAGCACCGGATCGGCATTCTCGCGTATGGCACGGCCCAGCGCAGACCGCTTTGCGGCGGAGACGACGGCGGCTACGTCAGACCCTGACGCACCGTCCATTCCCTCTGCTATGGAGTGGAAATCAAGTCCCTCGGCAACCTGCGCTCCCTTGAGGTTGAGTTCTAGTATCTTTTCGCGGGCAGGGAGGTCTGGCGGCCCTATGTAAACCTTCTCGTCGAAGCGTCCCGTGCGGAAAACCGCCTCATCAATCGCCCACGGCTTGTTTGTTGCGCCAAGGACGAGCAGAAGATTATTCGAGTCCCTGAAGCCGCCGAGGTCGGCGAGGAACTGCGTCACGACGCGGTTGTCCGCCGAATGGGAGGTTTCCGAACGCTTCGGCAAGAGCGACTCGATCTCGTCGAGGAACACTACCGCCACCTTCTGCGCCTTGGCGGACGTTAGGAGCTGCGAAAGTCGCTGTTCCGACTCGCCGTACCACTTCGAGCGCAAGTCCGCGCCGGACGCATAGTAGAAGGGGGCATCGAGTGCGCCGGCTATCGCCTTGCCCAACATCGTCTTTCCCGTCCCGGGCGGGCCGAAGAGCAGTACGCCGCCGCCGGGGTTGAGCCCGAGCGCACGGGCCTTCTCCGGCGACTGCATCGGGTAGAGCACCATTTCGCTTATGATGCGCTTCGCGTCCTCCATGCCGGCGATGTCGTCGAACGTGACGTTTGGCTTCTCCGCGACAAGCCACTCGCAGCCGTCTGGCGAAATCCCATCCTTGTCCGTCCCCGCTGCTGCGTGAGTGCCGTTCTTGCGGTCTTCTAGTTTCTTTGCGAGCTGACGCCACGACGCGAGCTCCTTCGAGTATGCCGACGACACGATGCCGGTCGTGCGCGACGCGAGGATTTCGGCGCAATCGGCGGCACCTGCGGCGGCCTTCGCCGCCTCGGTGAAGTTTCGTGCCTTCACCGCCGCTGCGCAAGCCGCCTCGTATTCGCGCTTCTTATCGGTCATCGACTGCATGGAAATCCTTTGTTAGAACATCTTTGATCCAACCCTGTGAAATTGCACGAGCTTAGGCATGTTCATAGGCTGTTCGCACGTTTCTTACAGATCCTTTTCAAGCGTGGCAGGGTCAACCGCGCCGGTGATCTTTCCGGCGACCTCTTCCTGGAGAGTCTTTTCGAGGTCTTCCATAGACGGAATGTGGTCTTTGAGTGCGTCCTTGGAGCCCTCGACCTCCTTGCCGTACATCTGCGCCCAGAACTTGTCCGTGTCACCGGCTTCCGCAAGTATGTCTCCTGCCTCATCGAACACGTCCTCGACCATCTCGACGTTGATGTTCGTGACTTTGTTGACGGCGGCAAGCGCGTTTGCAAACTCGGCGTCGGTGCCTGCGGTTTCGAGCTTCATCAGCACCTGCTTGAACACCCACTTCTTCTGTTCAAGCTTGGTGATGAGAACCTGTGCCGAACGGTAGCTCGTCAGCGCACGCTGCGCGGCCGCCTGCTTGCCTTCCTTTGCCGCTTCGCGGGCGCGTCCCCATTCCGCCTCGGCGTCTTTTTCCATGCGCTTGATGCGTTCGGCTACCTCGTCGATTGCGCCCTCTGCCTTGCGGAGCGCATGGCGTTTCTTGCGGCGCTCGGCGCGTTCTTTCTCTTTCTTGCTCTTGAAGAACAGGAATCCCATTTTTCAATCTCCTTTTTAGTTTACGGTTATGTTTCCGAAGTCAGTCTGCACGGTCGTCCCCGGCGCGAGCCATCCGGTCTGCCCGTCCTCGCGGCAGTACGCGAACGCGCCGTCCTTGCGGAACACCACGTATCCCTCGAAGGACGGATCGGCCTCGCCCAGCCAGAAGCAGCTCCAAAGGCCGACGAACTTCTCGGCGACACCGTCCGTCCGCGAAATCATGAGGCACGGACGGCTTCCGTCCCCGCTCCAGCTTCTGTCGGCAATCGGACACGCGGCGCAAGCTTTCGCGCTGTCGCAGGCTTTCAAGTCCATCTCGAGCGCATCGCCGTATGCGACGCCACCGAAAGAAATGACGCCGGAAGTCCCGGACGGAACCTTGATGGGAGCTGTGATCTGCCTGTTGTTCCAGAACGTTCCTGCGGACGAAGGTTGCAACACGCCCGTCGGACTGCGGCTCCCGTCGGATATCTGGACGCTTGTTCCGGAATGTTCGAAAAAGCAATGCTCGCGGCTCACCCTGCGGTATGGTGCGATCTCGTCCTCTCCGAACGTCGCCGGGGGACGGATCGTAAAGTCGTTGCATTCGCGCTTCCGTCCGAACTTCACCGTGCGGTTCGCAAAGAAGTGAACGAGTCGTCCGCCGAAGGAAAGCATGATACTGCTCGTTCGTGCGTTCGCGGGCATGGGCGGAAGGTCTGTGAACTTGCTGTCGTTATAGAGCGGGATGAACGTCCATTCGCGCCGGTCTGACATGGCCCTGCGGTTCATCTCGCCAATGACGTCGTTCTCCGAGATGAGCTTGGCAAATTGCTCGGAGCCGCGCTGGTTCAGCACAACATCGCTCGCCTGGCTGACGTTGCCGATGTTCGTGTTGATGCTTATGTTGATGTTGTCCAATCCCCGCTTGCGGGACTCTACGGGGTACACATAGAGTTCGAGCCGTCCCGAAAGTTCCCGCCGGCGGCGATCCGCCCAATATTCGACCTTCACCTCCCATGCCTGCATTCCCGCTTCCTGAGGAGGGAACTGCACCGGGAAGGGCATAGGCCTGTCAATTCGGCGGACGGAATACGGCGGCAGCTTCTGTCCGTAACCGTTCGTAAACGTAAAGGACACGTTCTCAATTGTCTTGCCGCAACGCCTCGGATTGAAGCGGAATCGGATGTTCCCGTTCGTCTTCTCGCAGAGCATGCAGAACTTGTCATATTCAAGCGTCGGCTCTCCGTTCTGCCTGGCGTCGACGGCAGCTTCAGGAGTCGCTATAGCGGCGGCTGGGGAAGAGGCCGAAACCATATCCCCGCCGCATTTTTCGCAGAAAACGCCTTCCGGCGTAGATCTGCCGCATATGGGACAAGTCATTGCTGCTATTTGATTATCGGTTCCATTGGCGTCGTGCTGGCATTGCGCTGAAGTCGCATCGCTTCCAGAATCGCAGCACGCGCGTCGGGGTCTTCCGTGTCAAGAAGCATCTCGGCGAGCGACATTCCCTTGCGGCGCGAGGCGTCCGCCGACTTGTCCTTCTGCTTGAGCTGCATTTTCTGCTCTTTTACCTTCAGCCAGATTTCGGAGTCCTTCACGTCCTGCGACGTGTGGATATCTTGCGCCTGGACGTCGGCCTTGGCGTCTTCCACCTTTTTCTCTCGTCCGTATTCGTCAAGCTTGCGTTTCGTAGCAAGCTCGTGTTCCGTCTGCCTGTTCTCAAGATCGTACTTGTGCTGAAGCTCCTCCACTTCAAGAAGCCGGCGATACACAAGGTCGTCATGCTCCCATTCGCGCTTTAGAAGGGCGAATTCCCTGTCGCGGGTGGTCGCGCTGACTCGATACTCGTTGTCGAGCATCTCCTTGTACTGACGGAGGTCTAACGCTGCCTTTGCTGAATCCATCTCGGCCTTGTCGTGAATCTTGCGCAGGGTGGCGTCAAGCGCGGCATGGTATTCCGCCTCGCGTCGCTTGACTTCCGCATCGCCGAGTTGTTCCTCAAGGTTCTCGTACTCGTCGCCGGTGAATTCGGCGGACGAAACGCGCACGATCTCCAGTCCGCTTGCGGTGAAATCTTCCGCGATTCGCTTCTCGATTCGCTCCTGGAGACGTATGCGCCGTTCCGGGTCCTTGACGAGGTCTTCGATGGTCGAGGTGATGCACATCTCATCGACCGCGCTGCGTATGAGGAGCTCGACGCGTCCGGCGATCTGCGCGAACGTGTACGTGCGATCTCCCTTGAGGACGTTGCTGCAGAACGCACGCGCCGCGTCCTTGTCGCCCTTGAAGCGCAGGACGAGTTCGCCATAGAATTCAATCGGTATGTGTTCGGACGTGCGCAGGCCCTTGAGTTGGAGAGGAACAATCACTTCGCCTGCGTCGATAAGGACGACGCTGCGCGGCGGCGGGTTTCCGAACCAGTTGATCTTGCGGAGCAGGCTCTCCGGCTTGTGTTGGCCGGGCTGGAGGATGTCGGACACGGCCCCAGTGTCGAGAAGGATCGCCACGGTTCCTTCCTGAACCTTGAGCCCTGTCGTCAGGAGACGCTTGACGTCGCCGGTCTCGAAGCGCTGGGCGAACCGTCCGGGCTCCTTTTGCCATACGCCACCTGCCAAATCGACGCGGTCGTCGGGATAAAGCACCGCGTTGCAGTGCGGACAGAAATGGGAATCGTTGGCGATCCATTTGTTGCACTGCGGACACCGCCACCAGCCGCCCGGCGCGGGCTTTCCGCACTTGTTGCAGAACTGCGCCCGCTTCGAGACCTTGTTGCCGCAGGTCGGCCAGTTCGGATCCTTCTGTGCCGCCACGAGTGCATCGCCGGTCAATGCGCGACCTGTGTTCTTGTCGATTAGGGCGTTGCAAATGTTAGAAAAAAGTCCCATTGTTTTTCTCCCTGTTTTGTCACGCCATTTTCGCCTGATGTTTGCTGCAGTAGCGAACGCCAAGCCGCGTCCAGCAGTCAAAGCAAATCGGTTCCTCGCATCCCTCCGCCTGGCAGGTTTGCTTCAGCGATTCTCGCGTCTTGTACAGCGTTCCGCAGACGCTGCACACGCCGCCTTGCGCCGTTGCGCTCTTGTTGCGTTCGAGATAGCGATTCAAATCGGTTCGGGAGACGCGATACAACTTGCCAAGGCGTATAGCAGGCAATTCACCCGCGCGGACAAGCCTATAGATGAGCTGATAGGTGACGCCAAGCATTTCGGCGACCTCTTCAAGGCTCATATACTCTGAATTAGACATTTATGATATTCCTTCTTTAAAAGACAGTGCTAGTTTATCATATCTGTTGTTTGTTGTCAATAGGGATGGTTTCTTTATTTTGTTTATGTTTGTTTGCTTTACGCTACGGCGGAGACGACTGTGACCGTGCTGGGTTCGTGGCCGTTGCGCGTCACTTCGATATGCGTCTTGATCCGCTCGCGGAGCCGCTCGACATGGCTGATTACGCCGACTTTCCGTGTGCCGGTCAGCGCGTTGAGGCGCTCCAGCGCCTCTATCGCCGAATTGAGATGTTCGCCGCTTAGCGTGCCGAAGCCCTCGTCTATGAGAAGCATGTCCACGCTTAGCCCGGAGTCGTTCATCCCTGCGAGGCCGAGCGCCAGCGACAGCGACACGAGGAACTGTTCGCCGCCGGAAAGCGTGTTGACCGGGCGCTCCACATAGCCCTCGTTCGCGTCTATTATCGACAGCATAAGCCCCTTGCAGGACAACTCGTACCGGGCGGAGAGCTGTTTCAGGTAGTAGTTCGCCTTGATCAGCACGTTCATCAGGACATAAGACTGTATCTCGCGCTGAATCCTCTTTCCGGCCTGGTCGCCGAAAAGGTTTGCAATCGGCTTCCACTCGTCGCGCACTGCCCGCGCTGCCTCAAGCTCCTTCTCCTTGGCCGCACGGTCATTGGCGCACTTGTCGTCCGCCGCAATCTTCTGCTGTTCCGCGGCAAGGTCGTTCCGCAGTTGCTCGCGCTCGCCGCTGAGTTCGTCGCACTTGGCGGACAGCTCTGAGACCTTGTCCTCCTCGGACAGGCCCTGCGGCTTCTTCCCGTCATGCGCCTTGCGCTGTTGTTCTGCGAGCGCAAGTTGTCCGAGAAGGGCATCTGCTCGGACTGGTGAATTCTCGTCGGCATTCCCAATGGCCGTGTTAGCGGCAAGCGCTGGAACCTTCTCCAGGACGCGCTTGCGGCACTCGGCGATTTTTTCGGCACTTTTCGTGCAGTCGGACAACCTGGCCTTCGCTTCCGCAAGAGACGCCTCCCGTTCCCGAAAGTGGTCGGCGGACTTCTTGAACTCTGTCTCCCATTTCTCTTGATCCGCCTCCCAGTCGTTTTTCCACGCAGGAGTTACCATTTTCGCAGAGGCCTTTCCAAGCGACTCCTCGGCGTGAGCGTCCTCCGATTCTATTTGAAGTTTGGCCTGCTTGATGGAAGCCTCGCATTCACGGCATTCCTTCTCTTTTGCGGATAAGGAATCCTTCGCATCGTCCTTGGTCTTTTGGAGCTTCTTTAGCGACTTGGAAATCGCCTTTATCGCATTCTCCTGAGCTTCGCCCTTGGAAATTTTCTCTTCAAGGTCGGAGATTGTATTGGCACAAGCCGCCAATGCGGCATCTACGCTTTCCCTGGTTCCTTCGATGCCCAGCAGTTTTGCATGTTTCAGAATGTCGTCTTGAGCCTTCTTGATGGCTCCATTGTCTGCCTCGATCTGCTTTTCGGCATCTGCCACTTTTGTATTAGCGCCGTCCGCGGCTGACTTGGCCGCATTGAACGCTTTCTCCGCATCCTTGTAGGCCTTGTCTGCCGTGGCATACGCGCCATCCTTTTCCGCCATCAGCCCCGAGAACATGTCGGCTGTGTTCAGGTGCTCGATCCGCGACTTGCAGATCG
Source organism: Kiritimatiellia bacterium (assembly GCA_017403825.1). Lineage (GTDB taxonomy): Bacteria > Verrucomicrobiota > Kiritimatiellia > RFP12 > UBA1067 > UBA1067. The sequence goes on along the minus strand of JAFRDO010000010.1, from coordinate 5,426 downwards.
GACACTCGTCCCCTACGTGCAGCCCCGCGACAATTGCCTCGATTCCGTTCTTGAGAAGGCGATCGACTTTGTCGCGTTCCTTTTGCGCGGCATCGCGCTTTGCGGCGGCGGTTTTGCAGGTTTCCTCAAGCGCAGGCAGCGCCGCCAGCTTTTGGTCACGCTCCGATTTGCGTGCCGACAAGACACTCTCGTGGAGCTGTTTGTCGTTGTGTAGCTTGTCGATTCCCTTGATCTGGACGCCGAGCGACTTGATATCGCCGAGCTTGTTGAGAGCGGCCTCCTTGCCATTGCGGAGTTCCGTCAGGTGCATCGCCTCGAGCTTCTGCTTCTCGAGATCTTCTTTCGCAGTCTCGGCGACAAGGAAATTCGTCGCATCTTCAAGGGCCTTTGCGGCATCTTCCTTCGCTTTGTTCAGGTCCGGGAGGCGCTTTTCCAATTCGGCGAGTCTTGCTTCGGCTTTGGCTTTCTTCGCGCGCGCGTCACGAACGTGTCCGAGTTCCGTCAGTATCGCGCCGGCCTGGGCATACATCTCCGCTTTGGGCTTGTTCTCGGCAAGGAAGCCGTTTATTTCGTCCACAGCCTCCTTTGCCGTCCGCAGATCCGCAGCCAATTCAGCTCCGGTGGCATTGAGATTGGCGAATTCGCCGGCAATTCCGGCGAGGATCTTCTGTTCGTTCTGCGTCAGCGTCTCGGCGTTGACAAGCCAGGCCTTCCTGGCTTCAAGCGACTTGATCTGCAGGTCGGATTCCTCGAGCTTTTGCTTGAGCTCGGCGATCTTCGCCTCGACGACCGGGCGTTCCAGGCCAAGTCCTGCCAGCCGCTTGATGTCATTATCGATGGATTCTGCTGCATGTACAAGCTCGTCGTATTTTTTTCCGATGGCGATGCCGAATCTCTTGAACCTTTCGGTGTCCGTCAGCTTCTCGAGGATTTCCGCCTTGGCATCTTCGTCGCCAAGCAGGAAGTTCGTGAATTGCCCCTGGGCCAGCAGCGTCGTCCGGCAGAACTGCTCGAAGCCGAGCCCGATAGCCATCGCGACGACCTGCAGTATCTCCCTCTCGAGTGAGTATTCGACTCCGTTCCCGGAGCAGTCTTTCCATACCCACTGGTCATTCTTGAGTCTGCCTCTGTTGTTGCCGCGAGTAACCGCGTCTACCGACCAGCGTGCCTCGTATGGCTTGCCGTCGTTGCCGATCAGTTCGACGACGGCGCATGCGCTGGTTGCGCCGCGGCGCACGAGCTGGCGTGAGTCGTTAAATGCGAAGTCGCCGATCTGACAGTCCGTCCTGCGCCTGTTGTCCGAGTATCTTGGCGTCTTGCCATACAGAGCGAGCGTGATCGCATCGAGGATCGTGGTCTTGCCGGACCCTGTCTCGCCGCAGATCAGGAAGAGCGGCGAGTCCTTCAGGGCTCCGCTCTCGAAGTCAAGTTCCGCAGACTCGATGGACGCGATGTTCCTTATTGTGAGTTTCTTGATCTTCATGCGTCGATCTCCTCCATGAGCTTCTTGATGAGATCGCACTGCCGCGGCGTGAGCGAATGCCTTGCGGACAGGATCTCTATGACCTTTTCGTTCGAAAGTTCCTTGAGTTCCGCCACTGTAATTACCCTTGCAGCCGCCGCATTTCCGGCGGCCTCCTTGCGGATCGGGTTGATCGTGCAGTATCTGTAGCCCTTCGAGGAGCAGGCGCGTCGCGCGCGCTCCGCCCAGTCCGGTCCTATGGCGCCATTTTCTCCGAGGGCAACGTTGAGGCGGATGTACGTCTCGGACTGCGCATCCAGCTCTTCGACAGCCCTCAGCGCTTCCTCAAAAGGCAGGCCGTTCTTGCCGCCGGCCGTGACAACGTCGCGCATCGGCTTCAGGACTTCTGTGCGCACCGACGGCTCCTTCCCGGATTCCACTTCTACGATGTCGACGCCGTGGTCGTACGTCTCGTCAAAATGAATTGCCCGAGGCGTTCCGCAGTATCGGGCAACCTTCCTCCCGCCCTTGATCCACTGCGGACAGTGGATGTGCCCGAGCGCAATGTAGTCATAGCCTGTTCCGAGGACGTCGGGATCGATACATTCCTGTCCTCCTATAGCCATCGACTGGTCCTGTCCGGTGAAGTCCGTCTCCTTGCCGACCGTGAGGTGCGCCATCAGGACGCGTGGCTTGCCTTGTGCCATTTCTGCGGTGAACTGCGCCATTCCTGCGAAATACTCTTGCACGCGGCTCGCTCCAGCCGCGCCTGCGACGGACGGGAAATTGCGCTCGTGGCAGAACGGAACGGCGGCAATGACGCCTTTTTGTGCGATTTCCACAATGTTCCTTGAAAAGACGGCCCTGCCGGCGTCATCTTCTGCGGGAATGCCGAAGACATGTACATTATGACGTTGCCAAAGCGATTCATCGACCACCAATCGCGAATAGCTGTCGTGGTTGCCGGCGATTACCACAGTTTCCATCGTTGGACACGCGTCGGAAATGTTGAGCAGCGCATCGTTGAATTTCTTGGCGATGTCGTTTCCCGGCGTACCGTTGTCGAACACGTCGCCGCTCACCAGCAATGCGTCGGGGCGCTCTCTCGCCACCACTGACTTGAGTTGCGAGAAGAAATGCTCTTCCTCGTCGGTGCGGTCCCATCCGTGGAGCCTGTCCCCAAGATGCCAGTCGCTCGTATGTATTACTTTCATGTTGATATTATACTATTTTTATTTCATTTTGTGCTAGTGGGGTGAACAATGTCACGAGAAGCCGCATTCTGTCACTTCGATTCTCTGCCGGATGCTTTCTTTGCCGCGGCCTTTTCTAACCATTTTATCGCTTTGGATTTGTCGCGCCTGGGGTTGTTTTTCTCGGAGAATATCTTCCCGAGGTTTGTCATGGCATGGGTATCGCCAGCCTTTGCCGCAAGCGTGTACCAGTAGATTGCGAGATCGTAGTCCTTTGGCACGCCTTTCCCTAGATGGAAATGGCGGCCGAGGCTGCAGCGGCTCGGCGTATGCCCGCGCAAGGCAAGCATTGCAAAGAGCTTGGCTGCCTTGGTCTTGTCATGCTCTGCTGTCGCCATGTCGAAGATGGTGTGCCGCTGTGCGGCAAGCGACCCCGACGCTATCCACATGGTGTATGGTTTCTCGGCCGGCTCAGCGCCGGCGCCGAGGGCGAGCGCGGTTTTCACGCGCATCTCGTCCTTCCGGATCACTGCAAATTCGAGCGATCGGTAGAGATCGCAGTCCACGCAGACGAGGACGCCGCGGCTGCGGTGCAAGCCGTCAAAGTTGAACTGTTCCCATTCGAACGCGTCTTCCAGTCCTTTTACACCGAGGCTCCCGGTGACCTTTATTAGCGATTCTATCTGGGGGAATGTCAGGTCGCTTATGGTCATGAGCCAAGGGTCGCAGCAGATGTACCATTCGACTGTATAGCTGCCGTTTCGTCCGTAGATGTATGCGAACCATTCCTTGGTGGCTTTGTTCTGGATCGCGACCTCGCACTCGTCATCCTTCTTCAGCCTGCCGATGGCGACGGCGGGGTCATTCGTGTTTTCGGAAGTATCCCAATTGTACCACCGCGGGGAAATTGAGAACGCCAGCCCGTCAGACACTTCGCCGCGCCCGCGCAACACGGTGTAGGAGTCAAGGTTTCCGATGCGGTCGAAAACGACCATGAGCTGGTATGGCCTTGACCACGCGCAGCGGTATCCAAGGCGGCGGAATTCATACCGAACGAACGTTCTCCCGTCGGCATATCGCCTTGCCTCGCGCACTTGGGCGGTCAGCTCCAGGTCTTCGTGCAGCGTCATGAACAGCTCTTTCGGTTTGCCGTTCAAGTCGGCGAGGCGCTTTTTGAAGGCCGCTTTCTCATTGTCCGTGAGCGGCATCGGCTTGAAGTCTCCCTTAAGGCCGGCGAAGAACGCATTGAACATCTTGAATCCGGGCAGGGCGTCTGATAGTTTTTGCTGCATTGCTTACAGGTCCTTCATGTCGATTGCGATGCGAATGTTGAGCCAGTGGTCTTCCAGCTCCCTGTGTACGACCTTCGCGGTCAGCAGCTTCCCGGCGTCCATGAGGCGCGCGAGTATTGGATTGTGCTTGCGGGGCACGTAGCCGAGCTTCTCTCCGGTGGCGGTCTCGACCAGGATGGCCAACTCGTCATGCTCGTTCTTGGGTTCGCGCCTGAGTACGAGCGTAGTGCCGACGGCAACGTCTTTCGCCTTGATGAGGATGTCGTCGACGTGCATCGTCCCGGCGACGTGACATTCCTGCAGGAAGATTTCCTGCTGGAAGGGCACGGGCAGGACGTTGAGCCGATTTGCGAGATCGGGCCAGTTTTCCTTGACGATTGCTACTTCATTTGCCATTGTTCCAGAGCTCCTTGTATTCGTTGACGCATTCTTCGAGCGCGGCGATCTGCGCGTTGAGCTGCCCCTGCCGCTCGGCGACGAGTTTTTCGTCATCCAGCAGCGCCTTGTAGGTGAAGGGGACGGTCGACTTGACTTTTTCCGTTTCCTGCGCGATCGCCCGGCTCTTGACCTCGAGCCGCTTGCAGGACGCCTTTAGTTCCGCCAATCCGTCCGGCGACGCCGCGAAGTCCGCATCGCCGGAAACGACGCTGTCGACGAGCGACGACAGGAACTTGACGTTGTCCCAATCCTGCTCAGCGTACGCCTTCTGAATCTAGTTCCAGAGGTCGGTCGCGGACTGCGGCAGGCCGGGGTTGATGTCCGGGTGGAGCTTTTTCACGGCGTCGAGGTAGGCGCAGCGGAGATCAGACGCTTCCTTTTCGGAAAGCCTGTCGGCATGGAACTTTAGCGACGCTTCCTTGATTTCCTTGATGTGCTTCTTGATTTCTGCGATGTACTCGGCGAACTCCTTGTCCAGCTCTGCCTCGATTCCCATGAGGTCCGGCTTTTCGCCGCGGTTCAGGAACTGCTGGCGGAGGGTGAAGCGCCTCTTCCATCGGTTCATCTCGGTCTTCAGTTCATATACCCTGTGTTCGAGCTGGCCGACGAGCATCATGTAGCTGGCCTTCAGGTTCGGCCCAACCGTCTCGACGAGATGCGTGTACATCTCGATCTGGTTGGCGACGCGCTCCCGAAGCGCGGCATGCCGCAGCTTTAACGCCTTGTATTCGTCGTTGAATCCGACCTCCATTTTTCTCCTTTCTGCTCACCGTTTTTCTGGTGTTTTCGCTCGGTCTTCAGACGTGCTTGCGCACCTCATTCCCGCTGTCCCACACCCCATTAATATTATACCAAATATTGCGGCGATTAGCAAGGAGAAGGACGTGTGTAACGACAATTTGGGTGCACCGAGAAAATTATGCAGGCGCCCCAAAATTTCCGCTTGCACTTTCGGTACGCATATACTATAATATATGCCATGAAAAGCAAATCATCGAAAAAGGTCCGTTCCCGCGCAGAGATACTTGCCGAGATAGCAGC